>NZ_JAYSDK010000007.1:0-163904 GCF_041914405.1 Zoogloea sp. | reverse complement strand
CGCATCCACGCAGGTGTTGAGGTTGTTCTTGATGGTGTTGAAGTCGCCGTTGTAGCTGTCGCTGATCTTCGGCGGGATATCGCCATGGGAAATGCGGTCCACGTAGTTGGCGGCCACGTTCAGGGGGCCGATCACCGCGTCCAGCGTGTCATTCACCCCTTCCACGATCTTGCGGAAGTCACCCTGGTGCTTCTCGGCATCGGCACGGGTGGCAAGGCGGCCTTCCACGGCGGCCTTGGACAGCATCGAAGCGTCGGAAGCCATGGCCTGGACGGATTGCTGAATGGCCCCGACCGCCTGAACAACCTGCCCGACCTCATCCTTCGCATCGCTCTTCAGCGTGAAGTTGAAATCGCCGACCGCCATCTTCTGGGCCGCATCCACCACTTGGCCAACCGGGCGGGTAATGCTTCGGGTCAGCCACAGCGCAATACCTGCCGCCAGCAGGACCGCAATCAGCGCAAGCGTGATCACCAGTGTCCGTGACGACTGGGCCAGATCCACTGCGTGCTGGCCAGACTTCTTGGCGGCCTCGATCTGGAAGCCACCGAAATCGGACAAGGCACTGATGTAGGCTTCAGCGGCATCCTTGTACTCGCCGAACAACATCTGAACAGCCTTTTCCTGGTTGTACTGGGGCGACGAAGTGTCCGCAAACTGCAGTATTCGATCCGTTATCGGGTTGTAGCGGGCACGCATGTCCACCGCCTTGGCCAACAATCCCTTGCCCTTTTCGCTTTGAACCAAGGGCGTGATCTGCTCGAGGATCTCGCCGTTGCGTTGGCGCAGTTTGGCGATGGCCTCGAGGTTCTGCTTTTCAATACTCTTGTCCGTCGTGAGGATCATGTTCCGAACGGAACGACCAATGAGTTGCAGGTTGTACTTCAATTCGTCGGCCAGCAGGATCTTGGGCAAACGACCTTCCGCCAAATCGTCGATCCCGTCATTGAGTTCGTTGATACGCGTGATCGACACGATCGAAATCGCCACCAGCATAAGCAGGACGACGGCGAAGCCGATCCCCAGACGAACACCTATTTTTAGGTTATTGAACATGATGAATCTCCGGGTAAGACAGCAAGGTCAGGCGCTACGTTGCTCGGGGCGGGCCAGCAGGCGCTGCTCGGCCTGCCCCGAAATCTTGATGAGGGCGGATATGTCGAGGATCAGGGCCACCTCGCCGCTGCCGAGGATGGTCGAGCCGCCGATCCCCTGCAGGTGGCGGAAGATCGCCCCGAGGGGCTTGATGACGGCCTGCAGTTCGCCAGCCAGGCGATCGACGACGATGCCGGCGCGCTGCCCGGCGTACTGCACGACCACCACGCTCTCCCTCGCCGGCCGTTCGCCAGGCAGGCCGAAGCTCTCCCGCAGGCACACCGACGGCAGAACCTGGCCGCGCAGGTTGAAATAGTTGCGATCGTGCTCAGCCTCCGGGCGCTCGACGCATTCGACCACCGCGTCGAGGGGAATCACGTAGGAGCGATTGGCCGACACCACCAGGAAGCCGTCGATGATCGCCAGCGTCAGCGGCAAGCGCAAGGTCAGGCGCGTACCCTGGCCCGGCTGGCTGCTGACATTGATGGTGCCACGCAGGGCCTGCAGGTTGCGGCGCACCACATCCATGCCGACGCCCCGGCCAGACAGGTTGGTGACTTGATCCGCGGTGGACAGGCCGGGAGCGAAGATCAGATCGTAGATCTCCCGGTCGGACAGGTGAGCATCCGGCTCTACCAGACCGCGGTCGATGGCCTTGGCAAGGATCTTGTCGCGATTGAGGCCCGCGCCATCGTCGGCCACTTCGATGACGATGTTGCCGGCATCGTGATAGGCATTGAGCAGCAGCGTACCGCGCGGATTCTTGCCGGCCGCCTCACGCACCGCCGGCGCCTCGATGCCGTGGTCGAGGGAGTTGCGCACCAGATGCATCAGCGGATCGCCGATCTTCTCGACGATGGACTTGTCGAGCTCGGTCTCGCCGCCGGAAATCACCAGCTCCACGTCCTTGCCCAGATCCTTGCAGGCATCGCGGACCAGGCGGTGGAAACGGTTGAAGGTTTCGCCGATCTGCACGGTACGCAACTGTAGCGACGCATCACGGATTTCCTCCACGAGCCGGGTCAGCAGGGACGAGGATTCGATCAGTTCGCCGTCGCTGCGCTTATGGGCCAGCAGGCTGGTCGCCGCGCCGGCAATCACGAGTTCGCCGACCAGGTTGATCAGGTGGTCGAGCTTGTCGGCCGGCACGCGGATCAGCTTGGCGTCCTGGGCCTTCTTCTCGCTGACCTGGGTCTGCTTGGCCACCGCTGCGGCCACCACCTCGGGCTGCACCACCTGCTGGGCTACCAGGATCTCGCCAATCGGCTTGTCGTGATGCTCGGCGGCCGGCTCTTCCCCCTCGACCGGCTTGGCCTGCTCCCGCAGGCCCTCGCTCAGTTCGTCGGCGGTGAGCGCCCCGATGCGTACCAGGATCTCGCCGAGGCGCAGGGTGTCTTCCGGCAGGCTCTCGATCAGTTCAACGTAGTCATTGACCTTGGCATGGGGCGGCAGGATGGACAGCTGGCACTCATCGCGCACGAAGGCGAAGACGTCCTCGATGGTCTGCTTGTCGGCAGCGGACTCCAGTGCGATCTCGAAGCCCAGGTAGCACAACTCGGGATCCATCTCGGCGGCAGCCGGCATCCGGTCGGCGAGGGTTTCCACGTGACGGATGTTGCCAACCGTCTCGAGGAAGCGCAGGAAGTTCTCCGGGTCCATGCCCTGGCGCAGGACCTCGGGGCCGAAGCGCACCGAGATGTGCCAACAGTTATGACCTGTCTGCGGGGAGGGAATGCGTTGCACGCCGGGCTCCTCGGTCTTGGCGGCCTGGGCCTGCACCTGCCCGCCCGGCCCGAAGGCCCGCAAGCGGGCCAGCAGGCTGGCCGTCTGGGCCTCGATCTCGGCCCCCCCCATCTGCGCCGTGCCGGCCTCGTTGGCAACCAGCACGCGGAGATGGTCGGTGCAGGCCAGCATCAAGGCGGCCAGTTCGGTGGTGACGGCGATCTCGTGGTTGCGCAGGCGATCAAGGACATTCTCGACCACGTGGGCAAAGGACTCCACCGCAACGGCCTCGACCATCCCGGCAGCCCCCTTGATGGTATGGGCCGCCCGGAAGATGCCGTTGAGAGTGGTCTCGTCGTCCGGATGCGCTTCCAGCTCGAGCAGCAGCGACTCGAGCGCGTCGAGTTGCTCCCCGCTTTCCTGCAGAAAGACTTGCTTGAGTTCGTCCATGGTGAGCGCCGAAGTTATTCTGCGGGGACGACCAGCGGGTCGCCGAACCAGGCCGCGAGGTTGTAGAACTCGATGAGAGACTGTACCGCCGGGCTGTGGGCGACGATCGCCAGCGTCTTGCCGGCAGCGCTGGCCTCCCGCTTGACCAGCATCAGCAACTGGCAGCCAGCCGAATCCATGCGTTCGACGCCGGACAGGTCCAACTCGATGCGCTCCGCCTCGCCAAGCAGATCGAGCAGACCCGGTTTCAGCTCAGCGACCCGGTAGATCGTGAAATCCTCGGTAAAAGCCCGACGAATGACACTCATGCTGTTCCCCGATACTTAAAACAGTTCGACGGCCGGGCCATCGCCCGAGGACGTAGAGGGCTGGCTGGAGATGGCGACACCACTACGCCGCGCATGCTCTTCACGCTCCCGCTCCATCACATAGCTTTCGAAGAGGCGATCGATCTGCTCGGTCATCGCCGGAATATCGCTGATGGCGGCAGTGCCGTTCAGGCAGGCAGACAGCTTCAGTACGTGTTCGTCGAGACGCTCCAGCGCCTCAATCACATGGCCTACCTGCTGGCGGGTGACATCCTGAAACTGCACGCTGGCCATGGTTTCCATGAACATCTCGGCCAGTCGGTGGCTCGACTCCCGGAACACGCTGAGGATCCGGTTCTCGTGGTCGAGCAGGTTGGAGTAGCTGTCACTGACCTCATGAAACTGATCGGCCACCGTGCGCAGCGCCTCCTCCTCGGCGTTCGAGATGGTCTGGTCCAGCTGTGCACTGAACTTGGATTCGATAGTGTGCACAACCCGATCGATGCCTTCGCTGATCTTCAGCACCGCCTGGTCGGTCTGCCCGGCCAGCTTGCGCACCTCGTCCGCCACCACCGCGAAACCACGCCCGGCCTCGCCGGCCCGAGCAGCCTCGATGGCGGCATTGAGGGCCAGCAGGTTGGTCTGGCCGGAAATGTCCCGCACCAGATTGACGAACTGGGCTAGCGATCGCGCCTCTTCGAGGGCCGCCATCACATGCGCCTGCTCTTCACCGACGTTCTCGAGGCGACGGTGGATGTAATCCTGCAGTGAGGCCAGGGTCTTCTGATTGCCCGCCGCCCGGGTGTTGGCCTCTTCGACGATCTGGCTGGACTCCTGGGAGAAGGCCTGCACGACCTGGTCGAGATCCTGCACCACGGCGTCCACCGCCTGCAGGCGTTCGACCATGCTGAGCGCTGCGGCCTCGGTCTGATCGGTAACGGCATTGAGCTGCCCGACGAGGATCCCGTTGAGATGGGGCACCTGATCCAGCGAGCGGCTCACCTCGACCGCCACCTCGGTCTTGTGCTCCAGCTCATCCTTGGTCTTGCCGAGCGCGTGCTCCGCGCCGTAAAGCGCGTCCCGGTAGCGCATGATCGACAGCATGCTGAGCGCCTCGAAGCTGAGCAGCACGGCGGCAAGCGCACCAATCGCATCCACCAGGGACTGGCTGAGCCCCAGCTCGTCAAGCAGCAGCCGGTGATAGGCGTCGTTGCCGAAATACACGACGAAGAACACCCCCACCGCTGTCAGCATGGACAGCAGCAGGCGCCGTCGCCGGGATTTTTCGCCGATAGACGACATGGCGCCTACCGCAGGACGAGCTTGATGGTGTTGAGCAGGGTGTCGGCCGTTGCCGGCTTGACGATCCAGCCCGAGGCACCGGCGGCCTTGGCCTCGGCACGCTTGCTCTGCTGGGATTCGGTGGTCAGGAACAGGATCGGCATGAAGCGCAGCTCCGCCTTCTGGCGCACCACCTTAATGAACTCGATACCGTTCATGCCAGGCATGTTGAGGTCGGTAATCAACAGATCCGGCTTGGTGCCGGCCGCCAGCTTCTTCTGGCCATCCTCAGCACTGTTGGCGGTAACGACCTGGAAGCCAGCCTTGGTGAGAATCCCGGAAATGGACAGCAGGACGGTGGCCGAATCATCGACCAGCATGATTGTTTTCAATTTCTTCTCCACCCGGACAACGCAGTACCGGGACATCGGGACAGTCACATTCTTGGGGCAGGATTACGCGCAAAGCCGCAGCTGGCAACGCATCCTGACACCCGTATATTGCATGGTTCTACGGACGCCGGGGTGCAAACTTTAGGAACCTCGGACAAATTCCGCCCATTTTGGGAATGGATCTCAATTCCGCTTGCAATACCCCATTGGAGATACGCGCAAGACGCACTCCACGCACTCAAAATTTTTCTATAAGCCGTTGTAAATCAGTCCTTTTTCAGCCTATCCAGGGATACTGAGACTGTATTTTTGCAGCGCAAGGTCGTATCATTCGGCTCCCCCGTTTCACCGTTCCCGGTTTCCCCCATGCTTCATCCCACCCGTTTCGACGTCATCGTGGTCGGCGGCGGTCATGCCGGCACCGAAGCTGCCCTGGCAGCCGCGCGGGCCGGGTGCGCCACCCTGCTGCTCACCCACAACATCGAGACCCTCGGCCAGATGAGCTGCAACCCGTCCATCGGCGGGATCGGCAAGGGCCACCTGGTCAAGGAAGTGGACGCCCTCGGCGGAGCCATGGCGGCAGCCACCGACGAAGGCGGCATCCAGTTCCGCATCCTCAACGCCAGCAAGGGCCCGGCCGTGCGCGCCACCCGCGCCCAGGCCGACCGGGTGCTGTACAAGGCCGCCATCCGCAAACGCCTGGAAAATCAGCCCAACCTCTGGCTGTTCCAACAGGCGGTGGATGACCTCACCGTGGTCGGCGACCGGGTCACCGGCGTAGTCACGCAGATCGGCCTGCGTTTCGAGGCACCTGCCGTCGTGCTGACCGCCGGCACCTTCCTCAACGGCCTGATCCACGTGGGCCTGCAAAACTACTCCGCTGGCCGCGCGGGCGACCCGCCGGCGATCAGCCTCGGCCAGCGCCTGAAGGAACTCGCCCTGCCCCAGGGCCGCCTCAAGACCGGCACGCCGCCGCGCCTCGACGCCCGCAGCATCGACTTCTCGGTGATGGAAGAACAGCCCGGCGACAACCCGGTACCGGTGTTCAGCTTCCTCGGCAAGGCCAGCCAGCACCCGCGCCAGTTGCCGTGCTGGATCACCAACACCAACAGCCGCACCCACGACATCATCCGCGCCAACCTCGACCGCTCGCCGATGTACTCCGGCGTGATCGAAGGGGTCGGCCCGCGCTACTGCCCGAGCATCGAGGACAAGATCCACCGCTTCGCGGACAAGGACAGCCATCACGTCTTCCTCGAGCCGGAAGGCCTCGACACCCACGAGATCTACCCCAACGGGATCTCCACCAGCCTGCCCTTCGACGTGCAGCTGGACATCGTGCGCTCCATCAAGGGCCTCGAGAACTGCCACATCCTGCGCCCCGGCTACGCCATCGAGTACGACTACTTCGACCCGCGCAACCTCAAGTCCAGCCTGGAGACCAAGTCCATCGGCGGGCTGTTCTTCGCCGGCCAGATCAACGGCACCACCGGCTACGAAGAAGCCGCCGCCCAGGGCCTGCTGGCCGGCATCAACGCCGCACTGCAGGTGAAGGGTCAGGAGGCCTGGTGCCCGCGCCGCGACGAAGCCTACCTGGGCGTGCTGGTGGACGACCTCATCACCCGCGGCGTCTCCGAGCCCTACCGGATGTTCACGTCCCGCGCCGAATACCGCCTGTCCCTGCGCGAGGACAACGCCGACCTGCGACTCACCGAGACCGGCCGCAAGCTGGGCCTGGTGGACGACGAACGCTGGGCCGCCTTCTGCGCCAAACGCGAAGCCATCGAGCGCGAGACCGCGCGCCTGCGCGCCACCTGGGCGACCCCCGCCAAGGTGCCGGCAGAAGCCGCCGAAGCCGTGCTCGGCAAGTCCATCGAGCGGGAATACGCCTTCTTCGACCTGCTGCGCCGCCCCGGCGTCAGCTACGCGGCGCTGATGACCCTGCCCGGCGCCCCTGAGGCAGCGGAAACCGACCCGCAGGTCGTCGAGCAGCTGGAAATCGCCGCCAAGTACCAGGGCTACATCGACCGCCAGCTCGACGAAGTCGCCCGCCAGGCCGACGCCGAAGCCACCCGCCTGCCGCCGGATCTGGACTATTCCACCGTGCGCGGCCTGTCCAAGGAAGTCCAGGGCCGCCTCAATCAGCACAAGCCGGAAACCATCGGCCAGGCCAGCCGCATCCAGGGCATCACCCCGGCGGCCATCAGCCTGCTGCTGGTGTGGCTGAAACGCGGCGAACTGGCCCGCGGACGGGAGGAGTCGGTATGAGTCTGCGCCCCCTCGAACAGGGCATCGCCGCCCTCGGGCTGGATCTGCCCGCCGACGCGCCGGAAAAGCTGCACGCCTTCGGCCAGCTGCTGATCAAGTGGAACAAGGTCTACAACCTCACCGCGATCCGCGACGAAGCCCAGGTCGTCACCCACCATCTGCTCGACTCTTTGTCCGTACTGCCGCAGCTGGATGGCATCTCCCGACTAGTGGACGTCGGCTCCGGTGGCGGCTTGCCTGGTGTCGTGCTGGCCATCTGCCGGCCCGACCTTCAGGTGGATTCGGTCGAAACCGTACAGAAGAAGAGCACCTTCCAGAATCAGGCACGGATCGAGCTCAAGCTCGCCAACTTCCGCGCCCATCACGCCCGCATCGAAAACTGGCAACCGGCCTACGCGCCGGACGCCCCCGACGGCATCATTTCGCGCGCCTTCGCCGACCTGGCCGACTTCGTGAACCTCACCGCCCACCTGGCCGGACCGCAAACGCGCATCCTGGCCATGAAGGGCGTGTACCCTGAAGACGAAATCGCCCGCATTCCCTCCGGCTTCGCCATGGAACGTAGCGTGGAACTCCAGGTGCCCGGCCTCGACGCCGAACGCCATCTCATCATTGTGAAACGGACCTGAGCATGGCCCGCATTTTCTGCATCGCCAACCAAAAGGGTGGGGTCGGCAAGACGACCACCTGTGTCAACCTCGCCGCCGGCCTTGCCGCGGCCAAGCAACGCGTACTGCTGATCGACCTGGACCCCCAGGGGAACGCGACGATGGGCAGCGGCATCGACAAGCGCACCCTCGGCAAATCGGTCTATCACCTGCTGGTCGGCCTGTGCACCGTCGCGGAGGCGCGCGTGCGCTCGGAAGCCGGCAAGTACGACGTGATCCCCGCCAACCGCGACCTGGCTGGCGCCGAAGTCGAGCTGGTCGGCCTCGAGCGGCGCGAGAACCGCATGCGCGACGCCCTCGCGCTGCACGCCCAGGAATACGACTTCATCCTCGTGGACTGCCCACCGTCCCTGTCGCTGCTGACCCTCAACGGCCTATGCGCCGCCCACGGCGTCATCATCCCGATGCAGTGCGAGTATTACGCGCTGGAAGGCCTGTCTGACCTGGTCAACTCGATCAAGAAGGTGCATGCCAACCTGAACCGCGAACTGGGCATCATCGGCCTGCTGCGCGTCATGTTCGACCCCCGCGTCACGCTGCAGCAGCAGGTTTCCGCCCAGCTCGAATCGCACTTTGGCGACAAAGTCTTCAAGGCCGTCGTGCCGCGCAACGTGCGCCTTGCCGAAGCCCCCAGCCATGGCGTGCCCGGCGTGGTGTTCGACCGCAGCGCCAAGGGTGCCCAGGCCTACCTGGCCTTCGCCAAAGAACTGATCCAGCGGGTCAAAACTCTCTAACCGACACCATGGCATCTCCGAAACTCAAAGGCCTCGGCCGCGGTCTCGACGCGCTCCTCGGCGGCAATGCCGAGCCGGAAAAGGCCGAGGGCGAACTGCAGATCCTGCCCGCCTCCGAACTGCAGCCCGGCAAGTACCAGCCGCGCACGCGCATGGACCCGGGCTCCCTGGAAGAGCTGGCCGCCTCCATCAAGTCCCAGGGGGTCATGCAGCCCATCCTGGTGCGTCAGATCGGTGGCGCCTTCGACGCCAAGCGCTACGAGATCATCGCCGGCGAACGGCGCTGGCGCGCCGCGCAGATCGCCGGCCTGTCCGCCGTGCCCTGTCTGCTGCGGGAGATCCCGGACGAAGCCGCGCTGGCGATGTCCCTCATCGAGAACATCCAGCGGGAAGACCTCAACCCCCTCGAAGAAGCCGCCGGCATCCAGCGCCTCATCGACGAGTTCGGCATGACCCACCAGCAGGCTGCCGACGCCGTCGGGCGCTCCCGCCCGGCCGCCTCCAACCTGCTGCGCCTGCTTCAGCTGGCCCCGCCGGTGCAGGAACTGCTGATGGCCGGCGACATCGACATGGGCCATGCCCGTGCGCTGCTGCCCCTCGACGGCGCCACGCAGATCGGCCTGGCCAACCTGATTGCCGCCAAGGGCCTGTCGGTGCGCGACGTCGAGCGCCTGGTACACCAAGCCCTCAACCCCAAGAGCAAGCTGCCGCCTCCGGCGCCCGACCGGGATATTCTGCGTCTGCAGGAAGACATCGCCGACCGTATCGGCGCGACGGTGAAGATCAAGGCCAACAAGAAAGGGGTTGGTGCCGTGACGATTCAGTTCGGCAGCCTGGACCAGCTCGATGGACTGCTCGAGAAGCTGAACCTGAAGTAGTCAGAGTGCCCGATGCGGTTACCCCCTCGTAGGGGCGAATTCATTCGCCCATTGCCGCTTGAATCGAGTCCGCGGGCGAATGAATTCGCCCCTACGGTTTGTGTTGGCCCAGCAATTGTTTGAGCAGGGAACGCTTGGCTTCCTGGCGCTTGGCCCCGGGCGATTTCTCGTGGGGCCCGGCCTTTCGCTGCAAGGCCGGCACGACTAGCGGATTGCGTGGCGCGGCCTGCCGCCCCCCATCCGGATTGCGGAACACCAGCTTTTGGCGCGTGCCAAGTGTCCGATTGGCCACGCTGACCTCAGGCCTTGCGCTGGTGGGCCATGCTGACAGCCGCCAACTCACCAAGGGTAACGGCTTCGGTCACACCGGAGATCTCGGCAAAGCAGCCGTCCAGCGGACACGTCCGGCCGGGCGGGCAACCATGCTCCAGGGCACACTGATGCTGAGTCTGGTCGGTCAGGACCATCTCGCGGACCGCTTCGCAACGGCTGATGGGCGAATCGATGAAGCTCATGATATTCCTCCCCTCTATGCTTTCAGTGTAGTCCAGGCGTGATAAATTTCCTTACCGCCAAAAGGGTCTTGGACCCCTGCCAGACCGCGGTCGCACCCCGTTGCGTCACCAGCTCTGGGGTAGTTTCTTGCACAGGATAATGCGTTGCTGCTCGATCTCGATGTAACCACCAGCGACCAGATCGCGCAGGATGCGATTCACCATTTCCCGCGAGGCGCCCACCATGTTGGCGAGATCCTGCTGGGTCAGGCGGCGGTCGATCAGCATCGTGCCATCCCGCTCGACGGCCATCGTCTCGAAGAGGCGGGCGATCCGTCCGAACACATCGACCAGGGCAAGCGCGCGGACGTTGTCGGTAAGGAGGCGGATCCGCCCGACCAGATTGCGCACCACGGTCTGCATGCACCCCGGATCCGACTCGATCAGGCCCAGGAAGGCGGTACGCGGAATCTGCAATACTTCGCTGCGCGTCACCGCGATGACCGAGGCCGAACGGGGCGCGTCGTCGAGCAGGGCAAGTTCGCCGAAGTAATCGCCAGGATCGAGGAGGGACAACGTGACCTCCCGCCCATTGTTGTCGGTGAGGAAGGCCTTGAGCGATCCGCTCTGCACTACGAACAGACTGCTGCCCTCATCACCCTCGTTTACGACGATGGTGTTGGCCGCAAAGCTGCGTACCCGCGAACGCTCCTTCAGTGTCTTGACCTGACTTTCATTCAGGCCGGCAAACAGGTCCACCCGCTCAAGATACATCACCGACTTTCCCCCCAATGACCAAACACTTCTGACCACCATCCCGTGCCGTCCCCTGACAAGACCTTCGCCGGATTTCTGCTGAGCACGCTGCTGGTGCTGGCGATGGTCATGTTTTCGCCAGTCCAGGAACTGGAGAACGGTGCAGGCCTCGACTTGCTGTACGCACTGCGTGGCCCTCGTCCGGCTCCCGAATCGGTCGTGATTATAACCCTCGATTCCCGCTCGGCCCGGGACCTCGGCCAGTCTCCACGTCCGGAGCGCTGGCCGCGCATCCTCCACGCCCGCCTGGTGAACGGCCTGGCCGAACGGGGAGCGCAAGCCATTGGCTTCGACGTACTCTTCGAGAGGGAACGCGAACCCGATGACGACCGGGCACTGGCCGACGCCTTCCGCAGATCCGGCAACGTGACACTGATCGAGGGCGTCAGCCGCGAAACGGTCAGCGGCCCGGACGGCAGGACATTGGCCAGCGTCGACCGCCTGACCCAGGCGCAGCCGCTGCTGCGGGGCGCTGCCTGGGCCAACGGGCCCTTCATCATGCCGAAAACCCCCGACGGCGTCATCGAATTCTGGGGCACCGTCCCCAGCGTCGGCGACCGGCCATCCCTTCCCCTACTGATGGCCCGCCGCATGGGCCGCAACCCTGAAGAAGCCCACGACGGGCAGCGCCACATCCTCAACTTGTACGGCCCGATCGGCAGTATCCGCACCATCCCTTACTCGACTGCGCTCGAACTGGTCTCCGACCCCTCCGCCGGCGACGCCGCTTTCCGCGGCAAGGCGGTGCTGATCGGCTTCTCCGAGTTCAACCAGTCCCGCCAGGCCGACATGTTCCGGACACCCTACAGCACGCCGGACGGCCTCGACATCAGTGGCGTCGAACTGTGCGCCACGGCGCTTGGCAACCTGCTTGAGGACTCCAGCCTGGAGCGCCCGTCGCCGCTGGCGAGCAACGCCGGCCTGCTCGCCTGGGGACTGCTGCTTGCGCTGTCCTGGCGGCTGACCAGCACCCGCCGGGCACTGGCAGTCACGCTGGCGCTCGCCCTCGGCTGGCTGGCAGTCGCCTACGCGAGCTTTGCGTGGGCCCATCTGTGGCTGCCGGTCATCCTCCCCACCGCCATCGCCCCGCTGATCGCAGTGGCCGGCGGCCTCGCAGTGCACATGCGGGCCGCCCGCCAGCGGGAAGACCAGCTCGCCAAGGCCCTCGATCGGGGCCTCAGCCTGCAGGGGAGCGCCAAGCTGGCCAAGCTGCTGCAAGGCCACGACGGCGGACGCTTGGTCCACGGCGTCTGCCTGTGCAGCGACATCGAGTCTTATACCAGCCTGTCCGAGGGCCTCAGCCCGGAAGCCACCCGTGACGCCCTCAACAGCTACTTCGAGATTTTCATCCCGGTCATCGAGGCCCACGGCGGCCATGTCATGGATATCGTCGGCGACTCGGCGATGTGCCTTTGGCTCGCCGACGATTCCGCCGCGGACGCCTGCAGCAAGGCCCGGGAAGCCGCCCTTGACTTGCACCAGCGCCTGAACGAAGACGAGACGCCGGGAGCGCTGAAAACCCGCTTCGGCCTCCACTACGGACAGGTATTCCTCGGCGAGGTCGGCAGCGACCAACACCGGGAACTGCGGGTAATCGGCGACATCGTCAACACTTCCAGCCGCATCCAGGGCGGCAACAAGCCCCTCGGGACGCGCATCCTGGCATCCGGCGCTGTCGTCTCCCATGGTGGCGACAGCCCGCGCTACGGCTATGCCCGTGCCCTCGGCGCCTTCACTCTGGTCGGCAAGAAGACACCGCTCGAACTCCACGAAATCCTGCCTGCCCCACAGTCGCCGGCCCTTGCCAGCGCCTTTGCGACCGCCCGCATCGCCTACGCTGCCGATGCTCTGGAAGCCGCCATGGCCCACCTGCATCAAGTACTGGAAGAGCTCCCCCACGATGGCCCGGCACGCTTCTACCTGCAACGCTGCCGCGACCGCCTGAATGGTTCACAAGTTCCCGATGGCGACGGCCACATCGTCATGACCAGCAAATAGAGCCCGCCAGAGCGCGCCTGCCGACGTCACACAAATAGCATTTTCCCCAAGCAAGACAATGACTTAATGACAAGTAAATTCGCATATTATGAAAATTTACAGTTAATATATTGCGCCTGCACAGCCTTGCAACAGGCTCCACAAATTTGATCCGGAACAGTTGAGATGGCGCCACACGCCCTTGCCCTGCACACTTTTTCGCTACGCCCGCGGCAACTTGGCCTGGCTATCGCCCTGGCTCTCCTGAGCCTCGAAGCAAGTGCCGCCTGCGAGCAAAAGGCCGGCACGCTGACGGCCCTTGAAGGGCGAGTAGAAGTCCGCAGCAGCAGTGGCGGCAACTGGCAGGTGGCCACACCGCGCCAGGCCCTGTGCCCGGGCGATCAGGTCGCCGTGCGCGGCCCGGGTCGCGCCGCGGTAGTGCTGAGCCAGAACGTGCTGGTACGCCTCGACCAGAACACCACCCTGACCCTGCCGCCCGCCGCTGATAGCGGCGAACTTGGCCTCAGCCGCGGCATCGTCCATGTCATCAGCCGCTTCAGCAAGCGCTTCGGGGTCATCACACCCTTCGTCAATGCCCTGGTGGATGGCACCGAATTCACCGTCGCCAGCAGCGACCGGGATGCCCAGGTCGTGGTTGCCGAAGGCCGGGTCCGCACCGGCAATCCGGCAGGCGAAAAAGTGCTGGGCCCTGGCGAAGCCATCGAGGCCCACGCCGGCAGCGCGCCCGGCAGCATCACCGTACGCCCCCTCGACGCGGTCGCCTGGGCCATCCACTACCCGCTGGTCGCACGTCTCGGCGCAAGCGAACTGGCGCGCCAACCCGAGGCCCTGCGCCTGAAGCTCGCAACAGCCCAGCGCGAGGCCGACCACGGACAGTTCCTGGCAGCTCTTGACACCCTCGGTGCTACGCCCGCCACCGACCCGGCAGTCGCCGCCCTGAAGGCCGGCATCCTCCTGGGCCTTGGCAAGATCGATGAAGCCACGACGCTGCTGAACGCCCATGCAACGGAGAACTCCGCAGCACTGGCCGCCATCGAATCCGTCGTGCGCGTTGCCCGCAACGAAAACGCCGCTGCGGAAGCCGCTGCCCGCAGGGCCATCAGCCTTGATGACAAGTCCGTAGCCGCCCAACTTGCCCTCAGCTATGCCCTGCAAGCCACCCGGCGTCTGCCGGAAGCCCTGGTCGCTGCACAGCAAGCCACCGCCCTCGCTCCCACTGACGCACTAGCCTGGGCAAGACGGGCGGAGCTCGAGCTGAGCCTGGGCCATACCGCGGCCGGCAGCGAGGCAGCCCAGCGCACCCTCGCCCTCGATCCCGACACCCAGCGGGCACGGGCTCTGGCAGCCTTCGCGAGCCTGCTTCGCGGCGAGACCGAGGCCGCCCGCGCCGCCTTCAGTACCGCCCTCGACGCCGACGACCGGGATCCGTTCACCCACTTCGGGCTGGGCCTGGCACTCATGCGCCTGGGCGACACCGACGGCGGACGCCGCGAAGTCGAGATCGCCACCCTGCTCGACCCCAGCAATGCGGAGCTTCGCAGCTATCTGGGCCGCGCCTATCTGGAAGAAGCCCGCAACAAGGTCGCCGGCGCCCAGTTCGACCTGGCCCGGCGCCTCGACCCGGCTTCGCCGACCCCCTGGTACTTCGACGCCTTCCTGAAACTGCTTGAGCGCGAACCGCTGGCGGCCATCCGCAACGGCGAGGAAGCTCTCGCACGCAACGACAACCGCAGCGTACTGCGCTCCAGCGAACTGCTCGACCAAGACCGGGCCGCACGCACCGCCAGTCTCGGCGCCGCCTACCAGCAGGTCGGCTTCGCCGCGGCAGCCCAAGCCACGGCCATGAATGCCCTCGAGGACGACGGGCAGAGCGCCGCGGCCCATCGCCTGCTGGCGGACGCCTATGCCGAAGCCCCGCGTTTCGAAGCTGCCCGTCTCGGAGAACTGCTTCAGGCCCAGCTGCGCCAGCCGATCGGCCAGTGGCCGCTACCGCCGCAGTTCGTGATGCCTCCGCTCCCCATCCTCGACGGACCGCGTGCCGCATCGCCAGAGGAAGCCACGTCCTTCTTCGACCGCAAGCCGGACCGCGTCGCCGCCACACTGGCCACCGGCACCCGTGACACCCAGTCGGGCAGCCTGCTCGCCTCCCACGCCTGGGAACGCGGACAGATCTCCCTCGGTGCGTTCGACTACCGCGGCCGTGGCCTCAACGAGCGCATGGCCGACACACACCTGAGCGGTGGCCGCATCAACGCCCAGTTCGCCCTGACGCCCGACACCATGCTGCTCGGCGAGGTCCGCCACACCGAGCGCAATGGCGGCGATATCGACAAGCCACTGTTCGACGGCCCGATCGGCACGGATCACCGCCTCATCAGTGACCTGCAGCGCATCGGTGTGCGTCACACCTTCGGCAGCGGGGAGGAATTGATCGCCGAAGCCAACACCCAGCGCCTCCGCGAACGTGTGCTGGATCTGTTCCAGCACGGCGGCATCGACAACACTGTCGACGCCACGCTGGGACAGCGCAGCAAGACCATGTCAGCCCTGTATTCGCTACAACGGGAATGGGGCAGCGTTAGCACCGGGACAAGCGCGTTCCGCGTGTCCGGCGAGCAGAACATCAACCTGACTTTTGCCCCCAGCGCGATGCCCAGCCTGATCCTTGGCACGTATGCACTGCCGAGCACCAGGCTCCAGAGCGACCGGGACACGGTGTTCAGCTACGGTCAATGGCGGATCAACCCCGTCATCACACTCCACGGCGGTGCGGAATACGTGCGCCTGGACGAACTCGGCAACACCAAAAGCGAACGCGTTAACGGCAAGTTCGGCTTGGTCGCCCGTCTGCCGAACGGTACGACCCTGCGCACCGCCTTCATGCAAGGCGTCTCCGGCTCCAAGTACGACCGCGAAAGCCTCGCACCCACGCAGTTCGCCGGCTTCAACCAGGTGTTCGACGATACCAATGGCACCCGCTGGCGGCGTGCCGCGGTCGGCGTTGACCAACGCTTCGGCAATGGCATCAACGCTGGCCTGGAGGCCTCTGCCCGCCACATGGACGTGCCAATGCCAAGCAACGGCACCCAGGCTCTGGAAGCCTGGAAGGAACAACTCCATCGCGCCCACCTCACCCTGCCTTTCGGCCAGCGGCTTGCGTTCAGCGTCGAATGGCGCCACGAGGAGATCGAAGGGCCCACCGACACAGTCCTCCGCGACACCTTCAGCCCATACAAGGTTCGCACCGATCTGATCCCAGCCCGCCTGTGGCTCAAGACCGGCCCCACCGACACCCTCCTTGAGCACTGGACGGTGGATCAGCACGCTGCACTCCTCTCCAGTGCAGCGGGCGAAACCGCGGCCCGCTCAAAATTCTCGGTTACCAACCTGCGTTTCTCGGTTCCGCTTGCAAGCAATCACCTCACGCTCTCATTCGGCATTTACAATATATTTGATCGTCAATTCCGCTTCCAGAATACCGACCTCAACGGCGACCCCAAGGTGCCGCTGTTCTACCCCCAGCGTACCGCGCTGCTGCAGGGTAATCTGCGTTTCTGAACACGGAGCTGAGCGCTCACTTATAAACCCATGTGGAGAATCGTGAGAATGAGGCTGCATCCAACGTCCCGCACGCTGCGGCGGGTTACGCTGCTGGCCACCGGCCTGGTGGCCAGCGCATTGATCCAGATGCCGGCAGTTGCCGCCGGCAACCTGGGGCAATTCACCAAGGGGGTGCTCGCCCCGGCCGACATCACCGGCGCCGTCATCTTCGGCAAGAACGGCGAGGTCATTCCACTCGACGCCAAGGGCAAACCTGCCAAGGCCTGTGTGATGTCCCAGACAGCAACAGACGCGGCCAAAGCCAAGAAATCCACCCTGCCCGAATGTGAGAGCGGCAACGCCAAGGAGGGCGCGGATACCCCCAAGGCCAAGAGTGGCGGCACGCCCTGCCAGGGGTATTACATCGTCTGGATCGGCGGCGTAGCCATGCAGATCTGGTATCCCGCCGGCTGCACTCCGCCGTACTGATCTGCTGCCCCTGTCGTAATGAAATGAGCCGCCCTGCCGCGGCTCATTTCATTCCTGATGCCGGCAAGACTCAGTGCCTGAACGCGCCGGTAGGATGAAACTGGAGCCTATAGCTGCTGATGTGCCCCCAGAGCACCGCGAGCAGGTCGATTTCATCCGGGATTTCTTCAAGGTCGAATTCCTGGCTGGAATCGGTGTGCCAAGCCTGGGAGCGAGGCCGTGGAGGGTGTGCTGCGCAAGACGACGTAAGGTGACGATGAGTTGGTGCCATGATTCCAAGCGATCCGGAAAACACGGGCCATTGAAAGGAGTCACACGCAATGCCTGGACCCGACCCGCACCCTTGGAGCTTAGGCGCAACATCTCCCAACCGAAGCCGGCTAAGTCACCCTTCCCCTGTGAAGGGTGTCACTTGGCCAGCCCCCTTCCGGACAAGAGCTAGTCGGCCCGCCCTTTGACGACCGGCTTCAGCTTCAAGGTCGTGGCAATGCGGTCGGCGATCTCCCGCGCCTCCAGCGCGGAAGCAAAGGGTCCGAGTTGAAGCCGGTACTTGCCCTCAGAAGCCAATACCGACACCGACTCCTTCATCCATTTAAGCTCGTGCTCGACGAAGCCCTTGAAGTTTTCCGCATTGACGGACGACGCAAAGGCTCCAAGCTGGAGAAACACGCCCTCACGCTCCGGACGTGGCGCGACAGCATGCGCGGGCGCCTGTGCGACCTGCCCTGCGCTGGCAGTGGCGGACGCCACCGCAACCTCGGCCAGCGCGCGCGGGGCGACTGGCGCAGCAGGCGCGACCACACTGGGCTGGGGGGCGGGCGCCGGCACCGGGGTCGACGGCCGGGACGCATGGGCCAGCGTCGGCACAGCCGCCTTGCGACGGGCCAGCGGCGGCACTGGCCGGCGCGGCTGTACCATCGCCACCCCCTCAGGCAGGACCAACGACAACTCGACGTTGGCGTGCCCCTGATCGGCAAAGCCGAGCTTGTAGGCGGCTGCGTAGGAAAGATCGATGATCCGCCCGGGATGCACCGGACCGCGATCGTTGATGCGGACGATTGCCGAACGCCCATTGGCCAGATTGGTCACCCGCACATAGCTGGGAATCGGCAGGGATGGATGGGCGCCGGTCAACGCATACATGTCGTAAGGGTCACCACTGGAAGTGCGGCGCCCCTGCAGGGCCTTGCCGTACCAGCTGGCCATCCCCTTCTCGCGAAAGGCTCCGGGATTCCCGCCCAGCACGGCCCCCCGGGCCAGCGCGTAGTCGCCCCCTTCATACACCGGCGCAACCAATGCCCCGCCCTCCTCGGGCTGGGCCGAAGCATCCTCGGGCACCGCATAGCGCAGTCGCCCACCGTTCAGGGACGATGCCTGGGCCGGCCTGAGCCCCGCCTGCACAGCCTGGGCGTGCAGCGCCCCGACGACCGACGCCTCAGAAGCCGGGTCTTGTTGCGGAAGACCGGCGCAACCGGTCAGGAGAAAAGCGCTACCGAGGGGCGCCAGCGCGAGGCAGGCGCGACGAAACATCGCTACAGGGGGCATGACGCTCTTCCTGTTCGGGCACGCGCTTGAGCGCGCGCGGGTTCAGGTGCCTACCCGACGTCGGTGGCGCTGTATGCTCATGAGCATTCCAACGCCAAGACAAAGGGTAACGAGTGCAGTGCCTCCGTAACTGACGAAGGGCAGCGGAACTCCAACAACCGGGAGGATTCCGCTCACCATGCCCATGTTCACAAACGCATAAGTAAAGAAGATCAGCGTAAGGGCGCCGGCAAGCAGGCGCGAGAACAGGGTCGGGGCACCAGCGGCAATAAAAAGGCCGCGAAAAATCAACAGGATATAAAGTACCGCAAGAAGCAGGGCGCCGGCAAGTCCAAATTCTTCGGTGAGCACCGCAAAGATGAAGTCAGTATGACGTTCGGGCAGAAAATCAAGGTGGGTCTGCGTGCCCCTGCCCCAGCCCTTGCCGGTCACGCCGCCGGACCCGATCGCAATCGTGGACTGGATGATGTGGAAGCCCTTGCCAAGGGGGTCGGAGGTCGGATCGAGCAGGGTGCATACCCGGTGTTTCTGGTAATCGCGCAGTCCCGGCCAAACCACCTCAGGCCGACAGATGGTATCGCCCATCGCGACGATCGCGCCGATGCCGACGATCCCCACCAGCGCCACCGGCAGGATCAATCGCCAGGTCAAGCCAGCGAAGAACAGCACGTAGAAGCCCGCCGCCGCCACCAGGATCGCCGTACCCAGGTCAGGCTGCTTGGCGATCAAGCCCACCGGCACCAGCAATAGCGCTGCCGCCACGAAGAAATCCCGCACCCGCAGCATGCCTTCCCGGCTCTGGAAGTACCACGCCAGCATCAGCGGCATCGCGATCTTCATCAGTTCGGACGGCTGGATGCGCGCAACCCCGATATTGAGCCAGCGCCGCGCGCCCTTCGACACGTCGCCGAACAGCGCCACCCCGATCAGCAGCAGGACGCCCAGCACGTACAGCGGCAAGGCCACGCTCATCATGCGCTGGGGCGGGATACGCGCCGCCGTCCACATTACGATGAAGGCCACGCCGATGTTCATCGCCAGGGTATCCAGGCGCTCCGGCGACGCGCTGACCATCACCACCGTGGAAAAACTCAGGATGGCCAGCACGATCAGGGCCAGTGGCCCATCGAGCGGCGACAGGAAACTCATCAGCCATTTGCGCAGGCTGAAGCGGAAATCAGTCACCGCTGCCGTCCCCCGTCGCGGCTTCGGCACCGGTGTCTTCCGCCGCCATGCCGGCCGGCAGCTTGCCGAGCAGGTAGTAGTCCATCACCGCGCGGGCAATCGGCGCCGCCGACTGGGCTCCGAAGCCGCCGTTCTCAACCAGCACCGCCAAGGCGATGGTCGGCTTGTCGGCGGGCGCAAAGGCGATATAGAGCGCGTGGTCACGCAGGCGCTCGGTGATCTTCGCCGAATACTTGCCGCCCTTCAGCGAGAACACCTGGGCCGTACCGGTCTTGCCGGCCGCCAGGTAGGGGGCACCCGCAAAAGCCCGCGCACCGGTACCTTCCTTGTTCACCCCAACCATCGCCCGGCGGATCGTCTCCAGGTGTTCCGGCTTGATCGGGATGGTCTTGATGGGCTCGGGCTCGATGGCCCGCCGGGAGCCGTCCTTGGCACTCTCGATGTACTTCACCAGATGCGGCTTGTACATCACTCCACCTGCCGCCAGCGTGGCGGTGGCATGGGCCAGCTGCAGCGGCGTGTAGGCGTTGTAGCCCTGGCCGATGCCGATGGAAATCGTCTCGCCACCAAACCACTTCTGCTGCTCCGGCCGCTTGAAGCGCTTGCGCTTCCACTCCGGTGACGGCAGCACGCCGGTGCTCTCGCCCTCGATGTCGATGCCGGTGCGGCTACCGAAACCGAACTGGCCCATGATCGAGGCGATCAGGTCGATGCCCATATCGTTGGCCAGGCGGTAATAGTAGGTGTCGCAGGACTGCACGATGGAACGGTACATGTCCACCATGCCGTGGCCACCCGGCTTGTCGTCGCGGAAATGGTGACCACCGAAATCGTAGAAACCCGGATCGGCGATCGCCTGGCCGGGCGTACGCTTGCCGCTCATCAGCGCGGCGAGGGCGAGAAAGGGCTTGAAGGTCGAGCCCGGCGGATACGCACCGTTGAGCGCCCGGTTAACCAGCGGGTGATCCGGCGAGTTGTTCAGCTCATCCCAGTCCTGGGCTCCGATGCCATCCACGAACAGGTTGGGATCGAAGGTCGGCACCGACACCAGGGCCAGAATGCCCCCCGTGCCCGGCTCGATGGCCACCAGAGCGCCGCGCCGGTTGCCAAAGGCCTTCTCGACCACCTCCTGCAGCTTGAGATCGATGCTGAGGATCAGGTTGTTACCCGGCGTGGCATTGGTCCGCCGCAAGGCACGTACCGCCCGGCCGCCGGAATCCACCTCGACCTCCTCGAAACCGGTTACACCGTGTAGTTCCCGCTCGTAGCTCTTTTCCAGGCCGGCCTTGCCGATGTGATCGGTGCCACGGTAGTTGGCCGAATCTTCGTTTTCCTCGATGCGCTCCAGGTCGCGATCGTTGATGCGACCGATATAACCGACCAGGTGGGCCCCCAGGTTGCCCATCGGGTAATCGCGGAACAGGCGCGCCTTCAGTTCGACCCCGGGAAAGCGGTAACGCTGGGCGATGAAGCGGGCCACTTCCTCGTCCGACAAGCGGTTGCGGATCGGCAGGGACTCGAAGCTCTTGCTCTCGTCCATCAGCTTCTTCAGGCGCCGGCGATCCTTCGGCTGGATATCCACCAGCGTGGAAAGCGCTTCGATCGTCGCATCCAGGTCCGCCACCTTGGATGGCGTGATCTCCAGCGTGTAGGCCGAGTAGTTGCGGGCCAGCACAGTGCCGTTGCGATCCATGATCAAGCCACGGTTGGGCACCACCGGCACCAGGGAGATCCGGTTGTCCTCCGCCCGCGTCGAGTAGTAGTCGTAGCGGACCACCTGCAGGTAAAAGAAGCGCGCGGCCAGCAGGGCGAAGCACACCACCGCCACCACGCCCGCCACCGCCAGACGGCTGCGGAAGCGCGCCAGCTCCTGCTCGGGGGTACGGATACCGGTCATGACATGCAACCCAGCATCAGATCGGCCGGTTCTCGTCCCGCTCGACCGGCCGGTACTGGGGAAGCAGGAGCACGTAATGCAGCGGGATCCACAGCGCTGCGCCGACGAAACTGCCGAAGAACATCCACCAGCCCGGGAACTCGGCTCCCGCCAGCAGGCGTACGACGACCATCACCACCTGCGCCAGAAACAGCAGCGGCAACACGTGCAAGGCCTGCTCCACCGGCGTGAACCACAACACCCGGCGGGCCAGTTCGTTCGCCGCATAGGCCAGCAGCACGTAAGCGAAGGCATGCTGGCCCAGCGCAGCACCGACACCGATGTCGGTCAACAGGCCAAACACGAAACCCGCGCCGATGCCGATCTTGAGCGGCTCGCGGACGCACCAGAAGGCCAGCACCAAGGCCACGAAATCCGGCACCGCCGGCAAGTGACCGGTGGGAATGTAGTTGAGGAACAGCGCGAAGAAGAGCGTGGTGTAGACGAACCACATCTTCACCGGCAGCAGGATTCGGCTCGAACGGTTGGTCGGTTGCATCGCCTAGTCCTTAACCGCGCGGGGCTTGCGCCCCTTGCCCTTGTTGATGACTTCCGGTTCAGGCGGCCGAGGCAGCACATTGGCCCGTTGGCCGAGTACCAGCACATGGCTGAACTGCTCGACACCCGCCGACGGCAGGCACGGGATGCGCGCGAAGGCCTGGGCCTGGTCGCGCTCCACGCGCGCCACCGTCGCCACCGGCAAGCCCGACTGGAAAACACCGTCAAGGCCTGAGGTCACCACCTTGTCGCCGGGCTGCACGTCGGCGTTGGCAGCCAGGTAGCGCAGTTCCATCAGGCCGTTGCCCGAACCGAAAAGCACCGCCCGCAAACCGCTGCGAACGATCATCACCGGGATCGCCTGGTCCTTATCGGTCAACAGGGTCAATTCGGATTGCATCGGGAAGACGCGGGTGATCTGGCCGACCACGCCGACGTTGTCCACCACCGCCTGCCCGGCCTCGATACCAGCCTGGGTACCCTTGTCAAGGATCACCTTGCGTGAGAACGGGTCCTTCGCGGTGTACATGATCTCGGCAACGACCGTATTGACCTTCTGGCGCTCCCGTACCTCCAGCAGCTCACGCAGGTGACGGTTCTCCTGCTCGATCTGGTCCAGGCGCAACAGGCGCTCGGCGCCCTGCAACTGCTGGCGCTTGAGTTCCTTGTTCTCGATCTGCAGGCGCACCAGCGAAGCAAAGTAGTCCGACGCGTTGCGCACGAAGTCCGCCGGCGTGGCGGCCGCCATCTGCATCGGATAGGCCAGCACCGACAAGCCCTTGCGGAAGGCATCCAGGTAGCGCAGGTTGAGGTCGCTGATCAGCAGGGCCAGCGAGACGAGCACGAAGAACACGAGCTTGGCCAGCGGCGCAGGCCCGCGTTTGAAGAAGGGAGGAGGCGAATGGCCAACCATGGGCAGTTCGCTCGGCGATCATGCAACGACCGCGCCCGGGGCTGGCCCGGGCCACCGGCACACGCGGCTGAACGAAGCGTTCACCGCGGGCGCCTCGGTCGTCGCCGACGCTTACTCGCTGGTGAAGATGGAACCCAGCTGGTCCATCTTTTCGAGGGCCATGCCGGAACCACGCACCACACAGGTCAGCGGATCGTCCGCGACGATCACCGGCAGGCCGGTTTCTTCCATCAGCAGACGGTCAAGGTCGCGCAGCAACGCGCCGCCGCCGGTCAGCACCATACCGCGCTCGGCGATGTCAGCGCCCAGTTCGGGCGGCGTCTGCTCAAGGGCGATCTTGACCGCGGAAACGATCTGGTTGAGGGGCTCGGTGAGGGCCTCGAGGATTTCGTTAGAGGAAATCGTGAAGGCACGCGGGATACCCTCGGCCAGGTTGCGGCCCTTGACCTCCATCTCCTGCACTTCGGAACCCGGGAAGGCCGAGCCGATGCCCTTCTTGATCGCTTCGGCAGTGGTTTCGCCGATCAGCATGCCGTAGTTGCGGCGGATGTAATTGACGATGGACTCGTCGAACTTGTCACCACCAACCCGGATCGAGCCGGCATAGACCATGCCGCCCAGGGAGATCACGCCCACCTCGGTGGTGCCGCCGCCGATATCGACCACCATCGAGCCGGTCGCATCGGCCACCGGCATGCCGGCACCGATTGCCGCGGCCATCGGCTCCTCGATCAGGTACACATTGCTGGCACCGGCACCGAGGGCGGATTCACGGATCGCCCGGCGCTCCACCTGGGTCGACCCGCAGGGCACGCAGATGATGATGCGCGGACTGGGGGAGAACAGGCGGGAATCGTGCACCTTCTTGATGAACTGCTTGAGCATCTGCTCGGTGACGGTGAAGTCAGCGATCACGCCGTCCTTCATCGGACGAATGGCGGTGATGTTGCCCGGCGTCTTGCCCAACATCTGCTTGGCGGACATCCCCACGGCGAGGATGGTTTTCTTGGCGTTCGGCCCGCCTTCGGTGCGGATCGCGACCACGGACGGCTCGTCGAGGACGATGCCTTTCCCCCGGACGTAGATCAGCGTGTTCGCGGTGCCAAGGTCAATGGCAAGGTCATTCGAAAAGTAGGAGCGCAGAGAACCAAACATCGGTGGAGAATCCCGGAAACCGTAGGGGTTGGAGGTGGGAATTGGGCAATCGAAGAATCGCTTATGATAACCTACAAACCTTTGTCGTTTAAGCAACTTTGTAAATAGCCATGTCCCTCTCACTCGACGAAGTCCGCCATATCGCCAAGCTCGCCCGACTCGAACTCGCCGCCGGTGACGCCGAGGCCACGCAGGCCAAACTGAACGGAATTTTCGGCCTCATCGAGGAGATGCAGGCGGTCGACACCGACGGGGTCGAACCGATGAGCCACCCCCAGGAATTGGCCCAGCGCCTGCGCGACGACGCGGTCAGTGAAACCGACCGCCGTGCCGCCTTCCAGGCCGTCGCGCCGCAGACCGAAGCCGGCCTGTACCTGGTGCCGAAGGTCATCGAATAAGGCCCGCCACCGGACTCTGATCGCCGCCGGCCCGGCCGGCGCCCCAGCACCGCTCAAACCGCAGCCCCAAGCACCATGATCGAATCCAGCCTCAAGGACATCGCCGCGGCCCTCCGCGACAAGAAGGTTTCCGCCGTCGAACTCGCCACCGAGAGCTTTTCCCGCATCGAAGCCGGCAACGCCCGCATCAACGCCTTCGTCACCGTCGACCGGGACGGCGCGCTGGCCGCCGCCAAGGCCGCCGACGAACGCCTGGCCACCGGCACCGCCGGCCCGCTGACCGGCATTCCGCTGGCCCACAAGGACGTCTTCTGCACCGAAGGCGTCCTCACCACCTGCGGCTCGAAGATGCTGTCCAACTTCGTCAGCCCCTATGACGCCCACGTGGTCAGCCTGCTCAAAGAGGCTGGCGCGGTGATGGTCGGCAAGACCAACATGGACGAGTTCGCGATGGGCTCCTCCAACGAGAACTCCCACTTCGGCCCGACGCGCAACCCCTGGAACACCGACAAGGTGCCCGGCGGCTCGTCCGGCGGTTCCGCCGCAGCGGTCGCGGCACGCATGGTGCCGATCGCCACCGGCACCGACACCGGTGGCTCGATCCGCCAGCCGGCCTCCCTGTGCGGCATCACCGGCATCAAGCCGACCTATGGCCGCGTGTCCCGCTACGGCATGATCGCCTACGCCTCGTCGCTGGACCAGGGCGGCGCCTTCGGCTACAGCGCCGAAGACTGCGCGCTGCTGCTGTCCGCCATAGCCGGCCACGACCCGCGTGACTCCACCAGCCTCGAACAGGGCGCCGAAGACTTCGGCCGCGACCTGGCCAAGCCCCTCGCTGGCCTGCGCGTCGGCCTGCCCAAGGAATTTTTCGCCGAAGGCATGTCGGACGACGTACGCGCCGCCGTCGACGCCGCCATCGCCGAATACCGCAAGCTCGGTGCCACCACCGTCGAGGTGAGCCTGCCCAACGCCCGCCTGGCGATCCCGGCCTACTACGTGATCGCCCCGGCTGAAGCCAGCTCCAACCTGTCCCGCTTCGACGGCGTGCGCTACGGCCACCGCGCCGCCGACTACGGCGACCTCAACGACATGTACTGCAAGAGCCGCGCCGAAGGCTTCGGCAGCGAGGTCAAGCGGCGCATCCTGGTCGGCACCTACGTGCTGTCCCACGGCTACTACGACGCCTACTACATCAAGGCCCAGAAGCTGCGCCGCCTGATCGCCAACGACTTCGCCGCCGCCTTCCAGCAGTGCGACGTGATCGCCGGCCCGGTGAGCCCGACGGTGGCCTTCGGCATCGGCGAGAAGAGCGACGACCCGGTCCAGATGTACCTGTCCGACATCTACACCATCGCGGTCAACCTAGCCGGCCTGCCTGGGCTGTCCCACCCGGCCGGTTTCGGTGCCGGCGGCCTGCCGGTGGGCCTGCAGCTGATCGGCAACTACTTCAGCGAAGCCCGCCTGCTGAACGCCGCCCACCAGTACCAGCAGCACACCGACTGGCACACCCGGGCCCCTGCCGGCATCTGAGATCTCCGATGAGCGCCGTACCGCGTCCTATCACCTCCCGCATCGCCGCCGGCCTGGCCGTGGCGCTGCTGGCCGGCTGTTCGGCAGTCGCGCCACGGCCATCGACGGCACCGCAGGCGCCCGGCGAACAGCGCCCGTCCGAAGCCCCGGCGGCACCATCCGGCCGCCTCAAGCCGATGCCGCTGCGCACCTTCACGGTCGCCACCGAATGCCGCTTCCGCGACGAAACCGGCAACTCCGGCAAGGCCACGGTGGACGTGTTCAATTCCAAGGTCCGGGCCCTCAACGTCGAGCTGACGATGCCCAAGCGCGGCAGCTGCCGCTACGACCTGGCCAACTTTCATCAAACCCAGGCCCTGCCTTCCGTCGAACTGGAAGGCCCCCGCGACTGCCGCGTGCGGCTGTGGGAGCAGGGCGAACAGATCACCGTCGCCTTCGCCGGCTGCCACACCATGTGTTCCCCGTCCAGCGCCCAGGATTACGTGTGGCCGCTGCTGATCGACAAGAACACTGGCAAGTGCGACTGAACGACCAAGAAATCTAGAGAGCAAACATGAGCAGAACCGACTGGGAAGTCGTCATCGGGCTGGAAATCCACACCCAGCTCAACACGCAGTCCAAGATCTTCTCCGGCGCCAGCACCGCCTTCGGCGCCGAGCCCAACGCCCAGGCCTGCGCGGTGGATATCGCGCTGCCTGGCGTACTGCCGGTGCTCAACAAGGGTGCCGTCGAGCGGGCCATCCGCTTCGGCCTCGCCATCGGCGCCACCGTCGCGCCGAAGAGCGTCTTCGCCCGCAAGAACTACTTCTACCCCGACCTCCCCAAGGGCTACCAGATCAGCCAGTACGAGCTGCCGGTGGTCCAGGGCGGCCAGATCACCCTGCAGGTGCCGGACGGCAAGGGCGGCGCCTACGAGAAGGTCGTCAACCTGACCCGCGCCCACCTGGAAGAAGATGCCGGCAAGAGCCTGCATGAAGACTTCCACGGCATGACCGGCATCGACCTCAACCGCGCCGGCACGCCGCTGCTCGAAATCGTCTCCGAGCCCGACATGCGTTCATCGGCTGAAGCGGTCGCCTACGCCAAGGCCCTGCACGCGCTGGTGCGCTGGATCGACATCTGCGACGGCAACATGCAGGAAGGCTCCTTCCGCTGCGACGCCAACGTCTCCGTGCGCCCCCGCGGCCAGGCCGAGTTCGGCACCCGCCGCGAGATCAAGAACCTCAACAGCTTCCGCTTCCTGCAGCAGGCCATCGACTACGAAGTCCAGTACCAGATCGAGCTGATCGAGGACGGCGGCAAGGTCCAGCAGGCCACCGTGCTGTTCGATCCGGACACCGGCGAGACCCGCGCCATGCGCAGCAAGGAAGACGCCCACGACTACCGCTACTTCCCCGACCCCGACCTGCTGCCGCTGGTGATCTCCAGCGAGTGGATCGCGCGCGTGAAGGGCGAGCTGCCCGAGCTGCCGGAAGCCCTGTCGGCCCGCTTCCAGGGTGAATACGGCCTGTCCGCCTACGACGCCACCACCCTCACCGCCAGCCGCGAAGTCGCCCAGTTCTACCTCGACACCGTCGCTGCCGCCGGCACGGCCAATGCCAAGACCTGCGCCAACTGGGTGATGGGCGAACTAGCCGGTCGCCTCAACAAGGCCGAGCTGGACATCACCGCCAGCCCCGTCAGCGCCGCCCAACTGGCCGGCCTGGTGCAGCGCATCGCCGACAACACCATCTCCAACGCCATCGCCAAGAAGGTCTTCGAGGCGCTGTGGAACAAGGAAGGCGACTCCGCCGACGCCATCATCGAGGCCCAGGGCCTCAAGCAGGTCACGGACACGGGCGCCATCGAGGCGATCATCGACGAAGTCCTGGCCGCCAACCAGAAGTCCGTCGAGGAATTCCGCGCCGGCAAGGAGAAGGCCTTCAACGCGCTGGTCGGCCAGTGCATGAAGGCCTCCAAGGGCAAGGCCAATCCGGCCCAGGTGAACGAGCTGCTGAAGAAGAAGCTCGGCTAAACCTTTAGCCCTAAGGGCTGCCCCTGTGGGGGCGAATTCATTCGCCCGCGGTGGCTCATCCACGCGCGTAGGGCGAATGAATTCGCCCCTACTTCCAATAGGGCAGCAAGGCCTTCGCCGCGTCGATGCGGTGGGTAGCGCTGGCAGTCGGGTCGTTCATGACTGCCAGCAGAAAACTCTTCGGATCACCGAAGCAGCCTTCGACGCCCAGTCTCTCGGTCGTCCCTCCCGCCGGCAGCACCGGCACGCCGGCCTGAACGGCCTCCACCGCCGTCGGCGTCGCCAGTGCCGGTGGCGGGGCCAGCTGAGCCACCGCCCGCTCGAAGGCGTCCCGCTCGATGCGCGCAAAATTGCTCAGCAGATCGGCCTGGCGCTCCGGGTTTGGCGCGATATCCAGCCACGGCTCATGGGCCAGCACCCTGCCCATGGACGGATCGATGAAGGCCGACCACTTGCCACTGGCCCCGTTGATGGCAGGAATCAGGCTCACCGGCCCCGGCGGGCAGACCATCAAGCGCGCCTCGGGCAGCTCACCCAGATAGCGCCGGCACAGCCCGGCCAGGAAAGCGCGGGCTTTCGGCAGCGGCACCGGTTCGGCCAGCGAGAACCACAGCAGGAAACCATCCGCCCCCGTCACCGCCATCACCGGCGCCGGCAGTTGCAGGTCGTCCTGGACTTCCTGCCACAGGGCGGCCACGTAGTCCCAGGCCTCCGCCCCACTCACCCCCAGCACCATGGCCCGCAGCTGCCCATCCGGCCCCATGGGCTCGAAGGCCTGCGCCGCACCGCTCGCCAGGGACACCTCATCCGGCGACAGGCCGGGATGGAAAAAAAGCCGCTGCAGTTCTGCAATCAGTTTATTCATGGATCACCATCTAGACGCCCAAAGCCGTAATTTCGCACTATTTTGAATTGGAATATTCGGCAAAATTAGGCGTTACCTTGTACAAATGCCAATATTGCCATCGTGTAGCTCCGGCCCACCTTCCGCCTAGCCGACCTCCGCCGTGATTGACCTCTTCCAACTCATGCCGCACGGCTACAGCCTGTCATGGCGCCCGGAACTGATCATCTCCCATGTTCTGGGCAACGGCGTCATCGCACTTTCATATTTCTCGATCCCCTTCTTCATCTTCCGCTTCGTCCGCCAGCGACCGGACATCAAGTTCAAGAAACTACACTGGCTCTTTGCCATCTTCATTTTTGCATGTGGCATCACCCATGTCCTGCACGTCGTCGAACTGTGGTGGCCGATCTATTACATCGAGAGCCTGGCCGTCATCGTCACCGCGCTGCTGTCGCTGCTCACCGCCATCACGGTGTGGAAGCTGCTGCCGGATTTTCTCGAATTCCCGAGTGTCACCCAGCTGAAGGCCCTGAACGAAAAGCTGCAGATCGCCGAAGCCGAGCGGCGCACCAGCGAGGAACGCCTGCGCAGCATGGCGGACAGCATTCCCGACAGCTATCTGTACGAATACACCATCGACGCCGACGGCACGCCCCGCTTCCTGCATATAGGGCCGGGCATCGAACGTCTCAACGGCCTCAGCCCGACCGAGGTGATCGCCGATGCGACGCGGCTGTTCAACCAGATCGACCCCGAGCAGCTGCCCGAATACCGGATGTCCGAATCCCTGAGCCGCAGCACGCTGACTGACTTCTCGATGGACCTCCACATGCGCCTGCCAAATGGCGAATGGCGCTGGGTCCATGCCCACTCCCGGCCCCGCATGGATGCCGACGGCTCCGTCGTATGGGACGGGCTGGCCACCGACATCACCAACCGTCACCTGTTCCAAAACGAGATCAACCGCCTCGCCCAGGCCATCGAACAGAACCCGACCGCCGTGCAGATCGTCAATGCCCGCGGCGAACTCGAGTACGTCAATTCGGCCTACACGCGAACCACCGGCTACCAGTTCGGCGAACTCTACGACCAGCCGCGGGAGGCCCTCTTCAGCACCGAGGTATCCGCCGCGGAATTCGCGCAGATCGAGGAGCAGATCCGTTCCGGCCGCCCCTGGCGCGGCGTGCAGGCCAACCGCCACAAGGACGGCGATCTCCACTGGGAAGAAATCACCGCCTCGGCGGTGTTCGACAGCTTCGGGCGGATGACCCACTACCTCTACACCCGCCAGGACATCACTGAAAGGGAGAAGCTGCTGCTCGAGGTGGACCTGGCCAGCCGGGTGCTGTCAGTCAGCAACGAGGCGGTGATGGTCTGCGACGCCCACAACCACATCATCTCGGTCAATCCGGCCTTCAGTCGGATCACCGGCTACACGGAAGCCGAAGTGCTTGGCCGCAACCCGAAAATGCTGGCCTCCGGACGCCACGACCGCAAGTTCTACACCGAGCTGTGGCAGGCGGTCACCCATCAGGGCGAATGGAGCGGCGAGATCTGGAACCGCCGCAAGGACGGCGCCGTGTATCCGGAATGGCTGTCGATCGCCACCTTCACCAGCAAATCCGGCGAGATCCTGAACTACGTCGCGATCTTCAGCGACATCACCTCCCGCAAGGCCGTCGAGGAGCAGGTCCGCCGCCTCGCCCATTACGACCCGCTGACCAACCTGCCCAACCGTACCCTGCTGCAGGACCGGGTCGGCAGCGCGCTGGCCAGCGCCCAGCGGCACCATGGGCGGCTGGCGCTGATGTACCTGGACCTGGACCGCTTCAAGAACGTCAATGACTCCCTCGGCCACCTGGCCGGCGATGCGCTGCTGGTCGAGATGGCGACGCGCCTGAAAGCCCTGCTGCGCGAAGAGGACACGGTCTCGCGCATCGGCGGCGATGAGTTCGTCATCGCGCTGCCGGGCGCCGACGCCCACGGCGCGGCAAGCGTCGCCAACAAGGTCCTCCACGCGGTGGCCGAGAGCGTCAGCTACGACGGCCATGACCTCAGCGTCGGCGTCAGCATCGGCATCGCCCTCTACCCGGAAAACGGCCACAGCTACGAAAGCCTGACCCAGGCCGCCGACGCCGCCCTCTACCGGGCCAAGCAGACCGGCCGCAACAACTACCAGTTCTTCACCACCCAGCTGCACGCCAGAGCCCAGAACGTGCTGCGCATCGAAAGCGCCCTGCGGCGGTCGGTGGAGCGCAACGAGCTGTTCCTGCACTACCAGCCCCAGTTCGACATCGGCGGCGGCACCATCGTCGGCGCCGAGGCCCTGCTGCGCTGGCACAACCCGGAGCTCGGCTGGGTGTCGCCCGGCGAGTTCATCCCGGTGGCCGAGGAGTGCGGGCTGATCCTCGAGATCGGCAGCTTCGTCCTGAACCAGGCCGTCCAGCAGCAGGCGCGCTGGCTACGGGCAGGCATCCCGGTGGTCCCGCTGGCAGTCAACCTGTCGCTGGCCCAGTTCCGCCAACCCACCCTTCCATTGGAAATCGCCACCCTGCTCGACGAATACGGCCTCCCCGCGCGGCTGCTCGAACTGGAGCTGACCGAGAGCATGGCGATGGACGACCCGGCCTTCGTCGTGCAGACCGTAGACAAGCTGTCGGAGCTCGGCGTGACCCTCTCCATCGACGACTTCGGCACCGGCTACTCCTCCCTGTCCTACCTCAAGCGCTTCCGCGTGCACAAGCTCAAGATCGACCAGTCCTTCGTACGCGACCTGCCCCACTCGTCGGACAGCGAGGCGATCATCAGCGCCATCATCGGCATGGCCCACAGCCTCAAGTGCAAGGTCATCGCCGAGGGCGTCGAGACCATCGAACAGCTGCAATGCCTGCACCAGAACGGTTGCGACGAGGCACAGGGCTACCACTTCAGCCGCCCGGTGCCGGCCGACGACTACGTCGCCCAGCTCAACGGGCGCAGCCTGCGGGAAGAGCTCCAGTGAGCAGCGCCCCCCCCTCCACCATCACCCTGCTCGGCGCCGACGGCGAGCGCCGGGTGAGCGTCCAGCCCGGCCACAGCGTGCAGGACACCCTGGTCGGCACAGGCCTGGCGCCGACCGGCAGCTGCAACGGCCAGGCCTTGTGCGGCCAATGCCGGGTGCAACTGGTGGACGGCGACGCGAGCGCCCCGACACCCGGTGAACAACGCCTGCTGCGGCCCGCCGAGCTGGAGGGTGGTCAGCGGCTGGCCTGCCAGCTGCGGCCCCGCGGCGACATCGTGCTCACCCGTCCACTCGGCCCAGCCCACCAGGCCTGGCGGGCGCTGCGTGAAGACGAATATTTCCCGCAGCCCGTCCCGCTCCAACCGCGCCACCCAGCCCGCCCCTGCGGGCTGGCCATCGACCTCGGCACCACCCACATCCGCCTCAGCCTGTGGGATCTGCCCAGCGCGCGCCGGCTGGCCGGCCGGGCCGGCCTCAACCCCCAGATCCCGGCCGGCGCCGACGTACTCAGCCGTCTCGCCGAAGCCACCCGCAGCCCGGCCAGCGCCGCACGCCTGCAAGCCTGGGTGATCCGGGCCATCGCCGCCGAACTGGCCACCCTGACGGCCGACCTGCAACTCGCCACGACCGATATCGGCGAGGTCCGCATCGTCGGCAACACCGCCATGCTGAGCCTGCTGGCCGGCCGCAACCAGGCCCTGCTACTCGACCCGGACAACTGGACCCGGACCATCGACATCTCCCCCGCCGACCCGGCCGCGCTGCGCGCCGCCTGGGGGCTGGCCGCCGACTGCCGGCTCGACTTCGTGGCCCCCCTCGGCGGCTTCGTCGGTTCCGACCTGCTGGCCGGCATCCTCGCCACCGGCCTCTGCGCAGGCCCGACCAACGCCCTGCTGGTGGATTTCGGCACCAATTCGGAACTCGCCCTGTGGGACGGCGAGCGCCTGCACATCACCTCCACCTCCGGCGGACCGGCCTTCGAAGGCAGCGGCATCTCCTGCGGCATGCCCGGCGAAACCGGGGCCATCTATCGCATCGCAGCCGGCCCCAGGCCAGGGGAGTGGCGCTGCCGGGTCCTCGGCGACGGCCCCGCCCGGGGCATCTGCGGCTCCGGCCTGGTGGATGCGCTGGCCTTGCTGCGGCAGCAAGACCTGCTCAGCCCGCTCGGCCGCCTGCGCCTGCCCCCGGGCCAGTCGGGCCAGCCACTGGATGCCGGGTCGGCAGGGCTGCAGCTGAGTCCGGCCGACATCGACGTGTTCCAGCGCGCCAAGGCGGCCATCGGCGCCGGCATCCGCTGGCTGTGCGACGAGGCCGGCATCCACCCCAGCCAGATCCAGCGCATCCACGCTTGCGGGGCCTTCGGCCGCCTGCTCGACATCGCCCATGCACAGGCCATCGGCCTCTTGCCCACCATCCCCGTCGAGCGGATCAGCGCCGCGGCCAACTCGGCCCTGGCAGGCTGCGAAGCCCTGCTGTTCGCCGCCCCGGGCACCGACCCGCTGGCTGCCATCCGCCACCGGGCCAGGCTGTTCAACCTGAGCCAAGCGGAACGCTTCGAAATGCTGTTCATCGAGAACCTCTACATCCAGCCCCTCCCAGCCTAGAATGGATCCGCTTACCCCACCGGGAGCAGCCCGCATGCTCGACGACATCCTCAAGGCCTATACCGAGGCCATCTACAACGCTGACCGGACGACAGCGCTGGCGGTGGTGGATGCCGCCCGCGCCAGCGGCGTCTCGCCGGAGGACATCGTCTTCAAGGTGGTGATCCCCGGGCTGGACATGATGATCAAGGCCATCAACGACGGCTTCGACACCAACCTGGCCCAGCACTTCATGACCGCCCACATTGCGGCGGACGTCACCGACCGGATGCTGGCCCAGTTCGCCAAGCCGCCCGAGATGGTCGGCCACGTCATCATCGGTACCGCCGCCGGCGACCTGCACACCCTCGGCAAGCGCATCGTCATGGGCTGCCTGAAGGCCCAGATGATCGACGCCATCGACCTCGGCGTGAACGTGCCGGCCGAACGCTTTGTGGACGAGGCCGTCGCCCGCGGCGCCTCGGTGATCGCCGTGTCGGCGATGATGGTGCATACCGCCCGCGGCGAGAACGGCGCCATCAAGGTGCGCCAGCTGCTGCGCGAGCGCCAGCTCGAAGGGCGCATCCGCCTGGTGGTCGGCGGCGCCCCCTTCCGCTACGACCCCCGGCTGTACCAGATCGTCGGCGCCGACGCCTGGGCCGACAACGGCGTCAGCGCCGCCCGCGTCATTCTCGATTTCATCAAGGAAGCACGCTCATGATCACAGGCATGGACCGGCTCGCCGCCGCCGCCCGCGGCGAGATCCTCGACCGCATCCCGGTGTTCTGCAACCTGGTGGACCAGGGCGCCCGTGAACTCGGCATGCCCCTCGAAACCTATTTCTCCCGTGGCGAATATGTCGCCGAAGCCCAGCTGCGCATGCTCGGCAAATACGGCCACGACAACGTCTGGAGCCTGTTCTATGTGGGCCGCGAGGCCGAGCTGCTGGGCTGCCGGAAGATCAAGTACGCCAATGACGGCCCGCCCAATGTGGAGGACTTCGTCATCAAGTCCTACGCCGACATCGAGCGCCTCGAGGTACCCGACGACATCTCCACCCATCCGGCCTTCGCCGAGACCGCCCACTGCCTGGAAATTCTCAAACGCGAAGTGGGCGGCAAGGCGCCGATCTGTGCCTACCTGACCGCCTCCATGTCGCTGCCGGCGATCCTGATGAGCATGGAGAAGTGGATCGAGCTGCTGATGCTCGGCCCCACCGAGATGCGCGACCTGCTGCTGGAGAAATGTTCGGCCTTCTTCCAGAAGGAGATCGAGGCCTACCGCAAGGCTGGCGCCGACGTGCTGGTCTATGCCGACCCCTACGGCTCCACCGACATCGTGCCGATGTCCATGTTCCGCGAGCTGTCCCTGCCATGGATGAAGCGCGACCTGGCCACCGGCGGCCTCGACGGCGTCGTCTATTACGTGGGCGGCGCCCGCGTGAACGGAGTGCTCGACCAGGTCATCGAGGAGGTCGGTTTCGGCACCTACTACCCCGGCCCGATGGACGACATCGGCGACTCCATGCGCATCGTCGCCGACCGCGCCCTGTGCGGCGCCGTCATCAACGACATCCGCCTGATCGACTGGACGCCGGACGAAGTCCGGGCCGAAGTGAAGCGCCTGGTGCAGCGTGGCCTGAAGATCAGCAAGAAGCTGTTCTTCGGCACCATCCTGATGCCCTTCGGGATTCCCGAAGCCAATATCAAGGCGATGATCGACGCTGCCTGCGAATTCGGCCGCCCCGACAGGCTGGAGGCCTGATGGCCGCAGCCCCGCGCTGCAGCCTGCTGGGCTGCGGGATCCTCGCCGCAGAAGTACATCACCTGATCGAGCGCAATGGCTGGCCGGTGGACACCGACTTCCTGCCCTCCTCCCTGCACATCGACCTGGAAAAGCTCGAAGCCGCGCTGACCGCCAACCTGGCCCGCCACCCGGAGCCGGCCAAGCTGGTCTTCTACGGCTGCTGTCATCCACGCATGGACGCGATGCTGGATGCCGCGCAGACCTTCCGCACCGAAGGACAGAACTGCGTCGCCATGCTGCTGGGCCACCAGCGCTTCATGGACGAGCTCTCAGCCGGCGCCTTCTTCCTGCTCGAGGACTGGGCGCTGCACTGGGACGACGCCATCCGCGTCACCTTCGGCGACCACCCCGAGGCGACCCGCGAGATCTTCCAGCTCTCCAACCGCTACATCCTGGCCCTGCGCACCCCCTGCTCCGGCGACTTCAGCGCCCAGGCGCGCCATGCGGCGGAGTCGGTGGGGCTCCCGCTGCGCTGGCTGGACATCGGGCTGGAGCAGCTGGAGCAGGTGCTGGCCGAGGCACTGGCGCGCTGCCAGCAGCACACCGGCCCGGCAAAAAATCCTGTGCGACGCACAATTTGACCGCTCAGCCACAGGAATCGCGCAATAATCGGCCATCCCCCGCAGTGCCTTCCCCCATGAACCGCATCGACATATTCCCGTGGGATGACAATTTCTGCACGGGCCTGCCCACCGTGGATGAACAGCATCGCAAGCTGGTGGACCTGCTCAACCAGCTCGCCAGCCGCTTCGCGCGGCACAGCGACGAACTGAGTCTGGAACAGCTGTTCGACGAGTTGGCCGCCTACACGGTCTACCATTTCGAGCACGAAGAACAGATCTGGGGCGCCTTCATGGGCGGCACCCCCCAGCAGATCGCCCACAGCGACAGCCACGCCGACTTCATCCGCTACGTACAGGAAGCCCGGCGAAATCTGCCCGGCCGCCCGCAGCAGGAGGTCGCCGAGGAAATCCTGGAGTTCCTGACCCGCTGGCTGGCCTCCCACATCCTCGAGAGCGACCGCTTCATGGCCTACACCGTGCAGGCCCTACAGGACGGCCTGTCCCTCGATGACGCAAAGACCCGCGCCGCAAGACGGATGAGCGGCGCCACGCGGACCCTGATCGACCTCATCCTGTCGATCTATTCCACCCTGTCGACCAACACCCTGCGGCTGATGCGCGAGCTGACCGAGCGCCGTGCCACCGAGATCGCCCTGACCGAGGCGAAGGACGCCCTCGAGAAATCCAGCACCCTGCTGCAGACCATCATCGACACCGTGCCGATGCGCGTCTTCTGGAAGGACCGCGAGCTACGCTACCTCGGCTGCAACCCGGTGTTTGCCCAGGATGCCGGCAAGGCGAACCCCACCGAGCTGATCGGCCGGGACGACTACGACATGGCCTGGGCGCCGGAGGCGGACATCTACCGAGCCGACGACCAGGCCGTGATCAGTTCCGGCAAGGCCAAGCTCGGCTACGAGGAACCCCAGACCACCCCGGACGGCCGCCAGATCTACCTGCGCTCTTCCAAGGTGCCGCTGCACGGCCATGACGGAGAGATCATCGGCGTGCTCGGCGTGTACGAGGACATCACCGACCTCCGCAACGCGGTCGACGGCCTGCGCGAAAGCGAACAGAAGTTCCACTCCCTGTACACGGCGATGACCGAAGGCGTGGCCATCCACCAGCTGGTGCTGGATGCCGCCGGCCAGCCGCAGGACTACCTCATCCTCGACGTGAATCCGGGCTTCGAAACCATCCTCGGCCTGTCCCAGCAGGACGTGATCGGCCGCCTGGCCAGCCAGGTCTATGGCCAGGTGCCCTTCCTCGACACCTACGCCCGGGTCGCCGGCGGCGGCGGACCGGTCCGCTTCGAGTCCCGCTTCGCGCCGCTCGACAAGGTGTTCACCATCTCGGTGTTCTCGCCCGCCCCCGGTCGCTTCGCTACCGTGTTCCAGGACATCACCGCGCGCACCGAGGCCGAGGCAGCCCTGCGCGAGAGCGAGGAACGCCTGCGCCTGGCCCTCGGGGCCTCCAACCAGGGCTGGTTCGACCTGGACCTGCGGAGCGGACGGATCAACGTCAGCGACAACTACGCCAGCATCATCGGCTATCCGGCCGACGGCTTCGAAAGCAGCCTCACCAACTGGCTGGCCAACATCCACCCGCAGGACACCCCGGCACTGCAGGAAAAGTTCGCCGCCTGCCTGCGCAGCGGTGGCCCGGAGAGCATGGAATACCGCCGCCGTACCCGCGACGGCGCCTGGGTGTGGATCGAGTCGGTCGGCAAGATCGTCCACTGGGACACGGACGGCACGCCGCTGCGCATGATCGGCATCCATACCGACATCTCCGCACGCAAGCGGGCCAGCGACGAACAGCAACGCCTGAACCGGGCCCTGCGACTGCTCAGCGAATGCAACCTGGCGCTGGTCCGCGACGAGGCGGAGCTGCCGCTGCTTGAGCATATCTGCCGACTGGTAGTCGAATCTGGCGGCTACGTAATGGCCTGGGTCGGCTACGCCGAACACGACCCCGGCAAGACCGTCACACCGGTCGCCCGCTCGGGCTACGAAGAGGGTTACCTGGACAAGGTCCGGATCAGCTGGGACCGCGACCTGGACATCGGCCGCGGCCCCACCGGCACCGCCATCTGGTCCGGCCAGACCCAGGTCAACCAGGACGTGCACAGCAACCCTGCGCTGCAGCCATGGCGCGGCGCCGCCACCCAGCGCGGCTACCGCTCGTCGATCGCCCTGCCGCTGCGCACCGACGACCAGGCCTTCGGCGCGCTGACCATCTACGCCGCCGAAGCCCACGCCTTCGGCGACGATGAAATCGCGCTGCTCGAAGAACTGGTCGCCAACCTGAGCTTCGGCATCCGCGCCCAACGCACCCGCGCCCAGCGGGAAGCCGCGGTCGCCGCCAACCGGGCCAAGAGCTCCTTCATCGCCAACATGTCCCACGAGATCCGCACACCGCTCAATGCCATCAACGGCATGGTGTACCTGCTGCGGCGGGACGGTGTGGACGCCAGGCAGGCGGAGCGCCTGGGCAAGATCGAGGACGCCAGCCAGCACCTGCTGGAGATCATCAACGCGGTACTCGACCTGTCGAAGATCGAAGCCGACAAACTGGAGCTCGCCGACCAGCCGATCGACCTGCACGCCCTGCTGCACAGCGCTGCCGCGATGGTGCAGGAACGCGCCCACGCCAAGCAGCTGCAGCTGAGCGTCTGCCTGTCACCGGACCCGGCACCGGCACTGCGCGGCGACGCGACCCGGCTGCAGCAGGCCTTGCTCAACTACCTGGCCAACGCGGTCAAGTTCACCGACGCGGGCAGCATTCACGTGTCCTGCCGCATCGCCGACGACAGCCCGGATGCGGCACTGGTGCGCTTCGAAGTCCGGGACAGCGGCATCGGCATCGCCGCCGACGTGCTGGCCCGCCTGTTCTCGGCCTTCGAGCAGGCCGACAATTCCACCACCCGCCAGTACGGCGGCACCGGCCTGGGCCTGGCCATCACCCGCAAGCTGGCCGGCCTGATGGGCGGCGAAGCCGGCGCCGACAGCGTACCCGGCCAGGGCAGCACCTTCTGGTTCACCGCCCGCCTCAAGCATGACCGGCAGACCGTGGCGGACATCGACACGCCCACCGACGAAGACGCCGCCGGACAACTGCGCCAGCACTACGGACAGCGCCGGGTGCTGCTGGTGGAGGACGAGCCCACCAACCAAGAGGTCGCCCGCCTGTTTCTGGAAGAAGCGGACCTGGTGGTGGACGTCGCCAACGACGGCCTCGAAGCCGTCGAGCGCGCCAGCGCCAGCCCCTACGACCTGATCCTGATGGACATGCAGATGCCACGCCTGGACGGACTGGACGCCACCCGCCAGATCCGCCAGCTGGCGCAGCACCGCCTGACCCCCATCGTCGCGATGACCGCCAACGCCTTCGCCGAAGACCGCGCGCGCTGCCTGGAGGCCGGCATGAACGACTTCATCCCGAAGCCGGTCGCCCCCGCCCTGCTGTTCGCCACCCTGCTGCGCAGCCTGCGCGCCGCCCGCGCCTGACGCAGGGGCTTCTGTGGGGGCGAATTCATTCGCCCGCGGTGATTGCGCCCCGCGCGGCGGGCGATTTATTTCGCCCCTACAGCCTGTTGTCTCTACTGAACCCGTTTCCGCCACTGGCCCCGGCCTGAAAAACATCCATGCCCCTGCCCACCGCCCCCCGCGCCGTGCTGATCGACCTGGCCGGCGTGCTGCACATCGACGACCAGGCCATCCCCGGCGCGGTCGACGCCCTCAAGGCTCTGCGCGGCCTCGGCCTGCCGCTACGCTTCCTCACCAACACCACGCGCAGCCCGCGCAGGCGCATCGTCGCCAGCCTGAACAAGATGGGCTTCGACATCGCCCCCGACGAGATCCAGACCGCCGTGCTGGCCACCCGCCGGCTGGTGGAGCAGCGCGGCCTGCATCCCCACTATCTGGTCCACCCGGACATCGCCGACGAGATCGGCGCGAGCCACGCCACGCCTGACGCGGTGGTGATCGGCGACGCCGGCCCGGACTTCGAATACGCCGCGCTGAACACCGTCTTCCGCCTGCTGATGCAGGGCCTGCCCTTCATCGTGATGGCCCGCAACCGCTACTTCATGGGACAGGACGGCCTGACCCTCGACATGGGCGCCTTCGTCAGCGGCCTGGAATACAGCAGCGGACGCCAGGCCGAAGTAGTCGGCAAGCCCGCCGCGCCCTTCTTCCACAGCGCCCTCGACGAACTCGGCGTGGCCCCCGCCGACGCCGTGCTGATCGGCGACGACCTGGCCGACGACATCGGCGGCGCCCAGGCCGCCGGCATTCCCGGCATCCTGGTGCGCACCGGCAAGTTCCGCCCCAGCGACGAGCAGCACCCCACCCACCGCCCGGCTGCCGTGGTGGATGACTTCACCGCTGCCGTCGCGCTGCTGGCGGCAGGCCTCTGATACCCAGCAAGCATCGTTGGCGACGCGCTCATCGCCGCCCCAGCCGGGGACGCCGCCAGCGGGAACCAAGGGCGCTTACAGGAACCCCAGGAACCCATCCGCAAACAGCGCCACCCCCACCAGCCCGATCGGGATCGCCGTCCACCACACCCGCTTGGCCTTGACCAGGCCAGCCACCGAATTGAGCAGGATCGCCACCTGCAGGAAGATCACCGCCAGGCCGAAGGGGCGGCCGTGGAGTTTGGCCTCGTCGCGCAGGGCCTCGAAGCCGCGGGCCTTGGCTTCGATGTCCTTCTTCTCCTGCTTGTAGCGCTCGATCTCCTTCTGGTACTCGGCGATCTTCTGCTGGTAGGCGGGCACCGCCGGGTTGTCCGGCGGCAGGGCCATGGCCTGCAGGCGGAACTGCTCCACCTGCGCTTCAAAAAGATGCTGCTTGGTGCTCTTGGCCTGGTAGAAAGCCCACTGGTCCGAGGCCAGCGCCTGGTTGACCACCCCCTGGGTCGAGAACGACCCGCCTTTGAAGGTGGACAGGGTTGCGCACACGGCCAGCACCACGGTGGCCAGGGACATGCCGTTGAGCCACGGCTCCTTCTTTTCTTCGCTCATGCTTCCAGCTTTCCTTGCTGCAAATACCGGCGGTGGATCACGCCGCCTTCACTCGACAACAGGCGGTGCCACGGTGGCAGCGGGCGCCAGCACCGCGCAGCCCTCGGGCAGCCCGTCCAGACCCTGCTTTTCAACACTGAAACGGGCCACCGGCGCGTCGTGCCTGGTCTGCTGCACGCGGATCACGTAGAGGCTGTCGTAATCGTCGTCGGCCCACTTGGGCACCGCCTTGGGGTCGGCGCCGAGGGTCTTGAGGAACAGGCGCGCCAGGGATTCGCCCCAGTGGTGCTCCCAGGCGATCACATGGGTGCCCGCCTCCTTGGCCAGCACCTGGTGCACCAGCGGCTTGATGTCCTCCATGCCGCCGCCGAGGGTGACCGGCTTGCCGGCGCGGATCGCCAGCGGCTCGATGGTGGCCAGCGGACGCACATAGTTGAAGGGCACGCCCTTGTCCTTCTTCAGCACCCCCGGATTGGGCGCATACACCCCATCCGGCGCGCCGAAGCGCGACAGCAGCAACGGCGCCAGCGCCAGCGAGCGGTTGAGCCCCTGGCAGGTGAGCTGGCCCAGCCCGTCGGCGGGCTTCTCGCCGTGGCGCAGGATCACGATGGTCATGTCCGCAAAGGCAGGCGCAGCCGACAGCCCGCAGGCCAGCGCCAGGCCCCGCAGCGCACTGCGCGCGGCAACGGTTCGAACGAACTTCATGTGAGTGGGCCCCAATGGCAACCCCGCCGCCGGAATGGGGTGGGGCGATTCAAGAGGGGCGATCTTCCGGGATTTTTGCCGCAAAGGACAGGGGGCCAGGGGCAGACGAGAAAAGCGTCAGGAAATATGGGTGCCACCTCCACCCAATAGAATGCCGGGATGAAATCCGCAGTCCTGGCCTCTGTGACCCTGATCTTTCCGTCCTGCGTCTTCGCTGCCCGCCCGTTCGTCACGGATGATGCACGCCTGACCACCGGCGGGAGTTGCCAGTTCGAGAGCTGGACGCGCATTTACCCGGATGGCCGGGAGCTCTGGGCACTGCCGGCCTGCAATCCGACCGGGAACTTGGAATTTACCTTTGGCGGCGGGCGGGCAAAGTACGACGGCGAATCGCCAACGCGGGATTTTGTGTTCCAGGCCAAGACCTTGTTCCGCCCGCTGGAAACCAACGGCTGGGGCTGGGGCCTGGCGGCGGGTACCATCCGCCATCCGGAGATCAACCCCGGCCCGAACCTGCTGGGCAATACCTACGCCTATGTCCCGGCTTCCCTTTCCCTGCATGACGACCGGGTCGTTGTCCATGCCAATCTGGGCTGGCTGAAGGACAGGGCCTCTGGGCGCAGCAGTGCGTCCTGGGGGATCGGCGGCGAGTTCAGCCTGCAGCCCGGGCTGCTCGGCATTGCCGAGACCTACGGCGACAACCACGGCATGGCTTATGGGCAGATGGGGGTCCGCTATTCGGTGATCCCCGATCTGTTCCAAGTCGATGCTACGACCGGGCAACAACTGGCCGGGCCGGGCAAGAACCATTGGCTATCCTTTGGCATCCGCTACACGCCCGACAGGCTGTTCTGACCGCCATGCGGAGGTCTGTCCGGGCGGGCCTGGCGCTTTTCGAGACGCGTGCCCCGAACTAAGTCCATACTCACACGACATGCTCCATGGCAGATTCATTTTCTTCTTGTTTCAGGGGGGGCGTCTCATGAAAATACGGACCAAACTCAGGGCCCTTGGCGGCATCACGGTAACGGGACTGCTGATCATTGCGGCCACCACCATCTGGGGGCTGAATGCCATCCAGAGCACCGAAGACACGGCCCACCGGCGCGAGAACTACGTGGCCGACCTGCTGGAAGTGAAGGCCAGCGCGGCGGCAACCGTCATGCTCGACCCCGCGCTCGCGGAGACGAAGGAGATCTTCAGCGCCTCATCACAGAACATCGAGCGCAACGGCCAGCATGCGGTGGCGGTGATCCGCCGGGCCGAGGTCCGCGAGGCGCTGGTCGGGATCCTGAAACGCTGGGAACAGTATCGGGACAGCTCACTCAAGCTGATCGCCACGGCCGCGGACAATCCGAAGGTCGCCAACGAGGCGCTGCTGCAGGTATACAACCAGCAGTTCAAGCCCTTCCAGGCGGATCTGGACGGATTCATCGCCCAGCGGCGGGAGGAGTCGGCCAAGGGCGTGGAAGAGGCGCGGGCAGTGTCGTCCAAGGTGTTCTGGATCGTCATCGGCCTGCTGGCGGTGGGCATCGTGATGACCACCCTGGTGGTTCTCGGCGTATCCCTGTCCCTGCAATCCGCCCTGCAGGGAATGCTGCGGCAGCTGGCGCCGCTGAGTCAGGGCGATCTGACCCAGCGCCTGCCCAACCGGGGCCAGGATGAGCTGGACGAGGTGGCGGCCAGCGTGAATGCCTTCGTCGCCGAACTGCAGTCCATCGTCGAACGCACGCGGGACCGCTCCCACCGGCTTTCCAGTGCTTCCGCCCAGCTGACTGCGGCGGCCAACGGGGTCTTGCAGACGTCCAACCAGCAGAGCGACGCGACCTCCTCGGTGGCGGCCTCGGTGGAGGAGTTTTCGGTGAGCATCGACCAGGTGGCGGACAACGCCACCCAGGCGGAGGAAAGGGCCCAGCAGTCGGGGGCGCTGTCGCGCCAGGGTGGCCAGGACGTCCAGAAAGCCATCACCGAGATTCAGCGGGTTGCCCAGGTGGTGAATGACGCGACAGGCCAGATGCAGGCTCTCGGCCAGCAGGCGCTGGACATCAGCAGCATCGTGCAGGTGATCAAGGACGTGGCCGACCAGACCAACCTGCTGGCGCTGAACGCGGCCATCGAGGCGGCCCGGGCCGGGGAACAGGGGCGCGGCTTTGCAGTCGTCGCCGACGAGGTGCGCAAGCTGGCCGAGCGGACGACCAGCTCGGCCCAGGACATCACCAGCATGGTGGCGTCGGTCCAGCACAGCACGGAAGCGGCATCCGCAGTGATGCAGAAGGGCAACGAGTTCGTGACCGACAGCGTGCGCCAGATCGAGGCGGCGGGAGCATCGATGCAGCAGATCAGCGACGGCTCGCAGGGCGTGCTGGGCGCGGTGACCGACATTTCCACAGCGCTGCGGGAACAGCGCATCGCCGGCGCGGAGATCGCCAAGAACGTGGAGCGCATTGCGCAGATGACCGACGCCAGCCGCTCATCGGCCTCGGAGGTGTCGTCGGCAGCGCTGCAACTGGAACGCCTGGCCCAGGATCTGCAGGCCGAGGTGGCACGCTTCAGGGTCTGAAAAAGTCGTCACCAGGATAAGGCGCTGTTCAGGCCGTGCCTGTGTGCTCCGATTGGCTCTCTCCGCGGCGATTGCCAGGCGGTGACGCAAAACCGTCACATAAAGGAAACCCTGACTCGTTATAAGATATTCGTATTACCCCTGATCCATCAGCGCAGCCTCGACAGTCATGGCCAAAGACCGCGTGAAGCCCTCGTCCGCCAAAACCGGCGCCTGGGCCATCATCCAGTGCATCGAAACAGGCAAGTTCCTGCTCGGCAAGCGTTCCGAGGTCGTTAATAACTCCGGGCTGTGGAATTTCTTCGGTGGCCGCGTCGATCGTGGCGAGGCGCCGCGCAAGGCGCTGATGCGCGAGTTGGTGGAGGAAGCCGGCCTGCGGGTGAAAGAGAAACAGCTGATCAAGCTCGGGCGCGTGTCGTCGATCAGCGGCGACATGGCCGACCGGGACATGCATTACTACCTGCTGCGCGTCAGCCGGGAGATCGCCCCGCGCCTAAACCGGGAGCATTCGAACTTCCGCTGGTTCAAGCCCGGCAGCCTGCCCGAGAAGTTCAACCGGCCGACCACCACGGCGATCAAGCGCGGCCTGCTCGACAAGCTCAAGCACTGAGCTTCACGGCAAGGCAACCTTTTCAGGCTGGGCCTGTAGGGGCGAATTCATTCGCCCCTACGGCAGGACATCTCCAAAACGCGCAAAACCGGCGCGATGAGCGCGAACGGCCGGGTGTTAGCGCCGCCGCAGCCAGCGCAGAATGGTCGAGAACAGGCGGTCGGGATCGACAGGCTTGGAGAGGAAATCGTCCATGCCGGCGGCCATGCATTGGGCGCGGTCTTCGGCAAAGGCGTTGGCAGTCATCGCGATGATCGGTACCTGCCGGTAGGCGGGCAGCGCGCGGATCCGGCGGGTCGCCTCGAGGCCGTCCATTTCGGGCATCTGCATGTCCATCAGGATCAGGTCGAAGGAGGAGCCGGCGGCCATTTCCACCGCCACCGCGCCGTTGCCGGCCACGGCGACGTCCAGCCCGGCATCAAAGAGGAACAGCTTGGCGACCTCCTGGTTCACCGGCTCGTCCTCCACCAGCAGGATGTGCGCACCGGCATATTCCGTGTTCAGCACGCTCTCCGCGCTGCCGCCGTTGTCCACTTCGGGCAGGCCGTGCTGGATGGAGCGCCCGACGCCGAGCCAGGCGGTGAACCAGAAGGTGCTGCCCACCCCCACATCGCTGGCGACGCCAGCCTCGCCCCCCATCAGTTCGGCGAGCCGGCGGGTGATCGCCAGCCCTAGACCAGTGCCGCCGTACCTGCGGGTGGTCGAGGTGTCCCCCTGCTCGAAGGGACGGAAGAGCTTGCCCAGCACGTCCCGCGGGATGCCGATGCCACTGTCGCGCACCTCGGCCCGCACCTGCAGCGCATTGCCCTGGCGCGCCTCGACCCGCAGGCTGATCAGGATGGTGCCGGCCTCGGTAAACTTGACCGCATTGCTGACCAGGTTGAGCAGGGCCTGGGTGAAGCGGGTCGAATCCCCCCGCACCAGGCAGGGCAGGCTCTCCGCCTCGACGACGAGGCGCAGCCCCTTGGCCGTGGTCCGGTCGTGGACCATCGAGGCGACATTGGCGGCCACCCCGTCCAGCGCGAACTCCCCTTCTTCGAGAATGAACTTCTCGGCCTCGATCTTCGACAGATCGAGGATGTCGTTGATGACGCCGAGCAGGTGCTGGGCGGCGCTGTCGATCTTGCCGAGCTGCTCAGCCTGGGTCGGGCTGACACCCTCCCGCTGCATGATGCGCGCCATGCCGAGCACCGCGTTAAGGGGCGTGCGGATCTCATGGCTCATGTTGGCCAGGAAGGCGCTCTTGGCCCGGTTGGCGGATTCAGCCGCCTCCTTGGCCTGCAGCAACTCGCGGGTGCGCGCGGCAACGGTACTCTCCAGGTTCTGGCGGTAGCGCTGTAGTTCCTGCTCGGCGCACTTGCGCTCGGTGATGTCGGTGGAGATACCGCACAGGGCGTAGATGCGGCCGTCCTCCCGGCGCAACGGCAGCTTGATCGAGATGTAGCTGTGGGCCTCGCCGCTGCGCCCATCGACGTTGGTTTCCTCGATCTCGATGCGTTCGCCGCCCTCGATGACCCGGCGATCGTTGTCGCGCAGGCTGCGGGCGGTCGGCGCGTCGAAATAGACTTCGTCGGTGTGGCCACAGACCTCCTCGCGCCCGACGCCGAACAGCCCGCATACCGCACGGTTCGCGTAGGTGTAGCGGTATTCCGTGTCCTTGATGTAGATGTAGGCGCCCACATTGTCGAGGATGGTGGCGAGCATCGCATCGCTGTCGCGGCGCTTCTCTTCAGCCAGCCGGCGGGCACTGACGTCGATGACGATGCCGATGTAACTGCGCACTCGCCCCTCGTCGTCGCGCACCGGCTGCCCAATGGAAAGCAGCCAGCGGGGCGGTTGGTCGTCCGGCAGATTGACCCGCCATTCCGCTTCGAAACGTTCGCCTCGCGCACTGGCATCGGCCACGAGAGCCTTTAGCGGCACCCGGTCGGCAGGGTGCACGATCTGCTGCCAGGCCTCGTAGGACGGCGTAACGGACTGGGGCTCCAGGCCGTACAACGCCCACAGCTCGTCGGACCAGAAGTTGTTGTTGCTGGCCACGAACCATTCCCACGATCCGGCCCGGGCGGCGTCGAGGGCCAGGCGCAGGCGCCGTTCGCTGGCCTTCAGGAGTTCTTCCGCCAGGCTGCGCTCGGTAACGTCCGAGATGGACGCCAGCACGTGGGCCACGCCATCGATGTTGAGGCTGCTGAGACTCAGCTCGATTGCAAATTCGCTGCCATCCTTGCGGCAGCCGCGCAGGCTGCGCCGCGCCATCAGCACCTGGGCCTGCTCCGGCGCCAGGTGATAGCGCTCCCGGTGAGTCCGGTGTGCAGCCCGCACCACATCCGGCACCAGCATGTCCACCGGCTGACCGAGCAGTTCGCCCTCCGTATAGCCGAACATGTGGGCCAGGGCCGGATTGACGAGCAGCATTTCGCCATCGGGCCTGACCACCAGCAGACCTTCGACACTGGAATCCCATACCTGCCGGAAACGGGCCTCGCTGAGGGCCTGCGCGTCCTCGGCGCGGCGCAGGTCGGATATGTCGGTAAACGTCAGCACAGCGCCGGCGATGCCGCCGGACTCGTCGAGGCAGGGATCGACCTGCACCAGATAGTGTTCGTCACGCTGCCGCACGTGCTCGACCAGCGCTCCGCCACCGGCCACCACGCCGCTCACCCACTGGCGCAGTAGCGGCAGATCGAGATGGCAGGGCACACCGTACAGGAACTGGCCGATATCCGCCGGCAGCAGGCCGAAGACACGTCCGGCCAACGCATTGAAGCGCGTCACCCGGCCGTCCCGGTCAACTACGACCAGGCTGGAGCGGATGGAGTCCTGGATGTTGGTGAGGGTCGTGTTGAGCTGGACGTACTCGAGGGATTTCAGGCGCAGGGCTTCGTTGAGCGTCGTGAGCTCTTCGTTGGAGGCCTGCAACTCTTCGTTCGAAGCCTGCAGTTCCTCGCTGGAGGCCTGGATCTCTTCGTTGAGGGCCTGCAACTCCTCGTTGGACGTTTCCAGTTCCTCGATGACCGCCTGCAGATGCTCTCGGGTGTCGGCCAGTTCCTGGCGCAGGCGGGCAATCTCCTCCGCCGCTTCGGCGGAAGCCAGCCCGCCTGCGCCGTCATAGGCCAGCGGCGCGGGCCTGACCGGCGTTTCCTCGAAGCTGATCAACACGCAGCCGGACGGAACGCCCTCCACGACCGGCACCCGCCGCAGGACCGGCCGCACCTGCAGTGTTTCATCACCGATGCGCACCTGGGCGCCGACTCCACGCAGCACGTCGGCCCCGTCCTGGCGCATGCGCAGGCCGAGGGCCTTGAGCTCGCCGCGCAACTCTGGCAACACGAGTGCGAAAACCGAGAAATCGGCGCTCGCCACCGGCAGCGAGAAATAGCGTCGGGAGGCGCCGAAGAAATGCAGCGGCTCGAAGCCGGCATCCACCAATACACCCGGCGGACCGTAGGCGGCGACCATCAGGTCGCGAGCCTGCTCGGCGAGCAGCTCACGCTGGGGTCGGGCATGCTGGCGTGGCAGCACACGCCCAACCCGCTCGCTGACCCCATGGTGGAAGACCGCGCCGCTGGCCCGGCCCGGCCCGTCATTGCGCCGGTACAACTTGCCTGCCAGATCGACGGGCTCGAACAGCTCCGGCGCCCCCCCGATGGATTCAGCCTTACCGAGGAAGAGCAAACCGCCCGGATTGAGGGCGAAATGGAAGTTGCGGATCAGTTCCGCCTGCTGCGCGGGCTTGAAATAGATCAGGACGTTGCGGCAGCTGACCAGATCCATGCGGATGAAGGGAGGATGGCCAGTGAGGTCGTGCAGCGAGAACACGCACAGTTCCCGCAGCGCCTTGCCAACGCGCCAGCCCTCACCATCGGGGACGAACCAGCGGGCCAGCCGCTCGTGGCTCATGCCTTCCAGTTCGGCGGCGGCGTAACTCCCGAGGCGGGCGAACTCGAGGGCCTCCTGGTCGATGTCGGTGGCGAAGATGCGCACCTGCCGCGGCTCGGCCAGCACCTCGACGATTTCGGCCAACAGGATCGCGATGGAATAGGCCTCTTCCCCGCTGGCGCAGGCCGGCACCCACGCCCGCAGCGGAACCCCGGCGGGCTGTCCGGCGAGCCGTTGCCGCAGGCTTTGCGCCAGTTCGTCGAAGACCTCCGCGTCGCGGAAAAAAGTCGACACAGACACCATGCACCCATGCTGCAGGCGGGCCAGCTCATCCGGGTGTGCCTGCGCATGGGCCAGGTACTGGGCAAACGTGGCGAAACCCAGCATCCGGCAACGCCGTTCGGCGTGACGGCGCAAGGTGCCCTCCTTGTAGCGCTCCAGGTCTACGCCGGTTTCCCGGGAAGCCAGTTCGAGCAGGGCATGGAAGGCATCGGCCTCCCCGTCGCAGGATCGGTCGGGACTGCTTGTCATTGTTGTCGTACCGCCCCTCATGTACACAGCGGAGCATGGACGGCGAAACGCCATCCACCTTCGATTGATGGTATGCCGAAGTGCGTCCTCTTGCCACGCTACCCAACACAGGCAAAACGGTACTTTTTCGCTGCTTGCGAAAGTGCCCGCTAAGTTCCATGATTAACAATCAGATCCCTCCAGGAGGAGCAGCCCCCATGACCCGCTCCCTCGCCCACTTCGTCGCCCTGGCTCCGGGATGCATCCCTACAGTGCCGGCCTGCCCCAACCGTACCCGCAGGTACGCCCGCCCCCCGACAAGCACTTAGTCCAGATTTCCGGCGGGACGCCCAGGCGCCCCGCCTTCACGCTCCCCTTGTCCGCATCTTCAACACACACCTATAAAGGAGACAACGATGCCGAATAGAACCCTGCGTGATGTCATCGATGGCCAGTCCATCGTCTGCGCCATCGCCGAAACCAGCGTCCGCGCAGCAGCCGTCGCCATGGCCAACGCTAAGGTCGGGGCGATCCTGGTGGTAGACGACAAAGGCCTGCTGAGCGGCCTGTTCACCGAACGCGACGTCCTGAACCGGGTGGTGGCCAAGGGCCTCGATCCGGACAAGACGCTGCTGTCCGAAGTGATGTCGGTGAATCTGCAGACCGCCACGCCCGACAAGCTGCTCGACCATGCCCTGCACATGATGTTCGAAGGCGGCTTCCGCCATGTGCCAGTGGTCGACAACGGCCGTCCGGTCGGCATGGTCTCGGCACGCAACGCGCTGGGCCGCGAAATCTGCCAGTTCGAGGAGGAACTGAAGGAGCGCGACCACATCGCCGAGATTCTTTGATCTCCTGACAGGCCAGCCCCCACCAAGGCCTCAGCCTCCTTGGTGGGGGCTTTCTTTTGCAGCGGCAATCCTTTGGCCATATGTCGTGGCCCAGTCCGGTGGCCCGGTTTTTTGTGCGGGCGAATTCATTCGCCCGCCCCTCCAGGAGCAGACTCCAAGGGCCAATGAATTCGCCTCCACGGATCGAAAGCGAGCCTTTCGCCGTCCGCACAAAGCGCCAGTCCCGCGCCGAAATCGCCTAGAATCGCGTTTTCCCCTCTCTAAGCCCCCAACCCATGTTCTCCGGAATCGTTGCCGCTACCGGCCGCATCCTGAGCGTGTCGCCCCTTGAAGACGGCGTACGTCTCGCCGTGGACGTCGGCACCCTCGACCTGGACGACGTCCAGCTCGGTGACAGCATCGCCAACAACGGCGTGTGCCTCACGGTGATTGCCCGCGAAGGCAATACCGTCCACTTCGACGTGTCCCGCGAAACCCTCAACTGTACGGTCGGCCTCGCCGAGCCCGGCGAAGTGAACCTCGAGAAGGCCCTGCGCCTGGCCGACCGCCTCGGCGGCCACCTGGTCACCGGCCACGTGGACGGCATCGGCGAAGTGGTCAAGTTCGCGCCGATCGGCGAAAGCCATGAACTGGTCATCCGCGCCCCGGCCGCCCTCGCCGGCTACATCGCCAAGAAGGGCTCGGTGACGATCGACGGCGTGAGCCTCACGGTGAACCGCGTCGACGGCCGCGAATTCTCGATCAACCTGATCCCGCACACTGTGCAGGTCACCACCCTCAAGCGCCTCGCCGCCGGCGTGAAGGTGAACCTGGAAATCGACCTCATCGCCCGCTACGTGGAGCGCATGCAGGCCTGGCGCAACAGCGACGAAGGAGCTTCCGCATGAGCGCACTGGCCCCGATTCAAGACATCATCGCCGACATCAAGGCCGGCAAGATGGTCATCCTCGTGGACGAGGAAGACCGCGAGAACGAAGGCGACATTGTCATCGCAGCCGAGTACATCACGCCGGAAGCCATCAACTTCATGGCCAAGCATGCCCGCGGCCTGATCTGCCTGACGCTCACCGAGGCGCGCTGCCGCCAGCTCGGCATCAACCACATGGCGCGGGACAACCGCAGCCAGTTCAGCACCGCCTTCACGGTGTCGATCGAGGCCGCGGAAGGGGTCACCACCGGCATCTCCGCCGCCGACCGGGCGCGCACCGTGCAGGCCGCGGTGGCCCGCCACGCCAAGCCCTCCGACATCGTGCAGCCGGGTCACATCTTCCCGATCATGGCCAAGCCGGGCGGCGTGCTGATCCGCGCCGGCCACACCGAGGCTGGCTGCGACCTGGCCGCCATCGCCGGGCTGGAGCCGGCGTCAGTGATCTGCGAGATCATGAACGACGACGGCACCATGGCCCGCCTGCCCGAGCTCATCGAGTTCGCCAAGGAACACGGCCTCAAGATCGGCGCGATCCGCGACCTCATCGAATACCGCGCGCGCACCGAGAAGCTGGTCGAGAAGGTCAGCGAGAAGACCGTCGACACCGCCCACGGGCCGTTCCGCCTGTGTGCCTTCGAGGACAAGACCTCCGGCGATGTCCACCTGGCGATGGTGTACGGCGACATCAACGCAGACGTCGAGACCCTCGTCCGCGTCCATGAGCCGGTGTCGGTACTGGACTTCCTCGACACCTCCAGCGGCCGCCACAGCTTCCCGGTGGACGCCGCCTTCAAGCGCATCACCGAGCACGGCAACGGCGTGATGGTGCTGCTGTACCGCCCGCAGAGCGGCCAGGAGCTGCTCGCCCAACTGTCCGGCGACCCCGCCGCCGCCAAGCCGGCCCAGAAGTGGGACCCGCGCCTATTCGGCATCGGCGCCCAGATCCTGCGCGAACTCAAGGTCGGCAAGATGAAGCTGCTGGCCAGCCCGCGCAAGATCCCGAGCATGGCCGGTTTCGGCCTGACCGTCGTCGGCCACGTCGCGCCCGAAGCCTGAGCCCACCGGCCCACGAATCCTCCTTTCAGGTAAATCCATGCCCCGTTACGACAACATCCCCGAAATCGCCCCGAACCTCGACGGCCAGGGCCTCCGCGTCGGCATCGTCATGTGCCGCTTCAACATCGACGTATGCGAAGGCCTGCTGTCTTCCTGTACCGCCGAGTTGCTGCGCCTTGGCGTCGCCCCCGATGCGATCACCATCGCCACCGTACCGGGCGCCCTCGAAGCCCCGCTGACCCTGCAGGTCATGGCCAAGAGCGGCCGCTACGACGCGCTGGTGGCCCTCGGCGCGGTGATCCGCGGCGAGACCTACCACTTCGAACTGGTCTCCAACGAGCAGGGCGCCGGCCTCACCCGTGTCACCCTAGACACCGGCGTGCCCATCGCCAACGGCATCCTCACCACCGAGGACGACGACCAGGCCCTGGCTCGCATGCAGGTGAAGGGCGCCGACTGCGCCCAGGCCGCCGTCGAGATGGCCCGTCTGCTGAAGGCTCTGGCATGAACACCCCGAACAAATCCCCCCGCCGCCGCGCCCGCGAATTCGCGCTGCAAGGCATCTACCAGTGGCTGCTGAGCCAGTCCTCGTTGACCTCCATCGAAAGCCAGATGGGCGAAGTGGGCGGTTTCGACAAGTGCGACCGCGACCTCTTCCTGGGCCTCTTGCGCGGCACCATCGGCAACGCGCCCGACCTGCAGGTGGCATTCGCACCCTACATCGAGCGCCCCCTCAACGAGCTGTCGCCGATCGAGCGCGGCATCCTGCTGATGGCCACCTTCGAGCTGGTGCATCGTCCTGAAACGCCGTACCGCGTGATCATCAACGAGGCCATCGAGCTGGCCAAGGGTTACGGCGGCACCGACGGCCACAAGTTCGTCAATGGCGTGCTCGACAAGCTCGCCGCCCGCGTGCGGGCCGACGAGGTGGAAGCCAACGCCCAGCAGCGTCGCGCCCCCCGCAACAAAGACCAGTCGAACTGATCCGGCCCGCCGCCGGACCGTCCCTGCGCGATGCCTTCCGAATTCGCCCTGATCCGCCGGCACTTCACCCGTCCCGCCCGCCACACCGACCTGGCGGTGGGCGACGACGCGGCGCTGATCCGGCCCCGGGCCGGCATGCAGCTGGCCATCTCCACCGACATGCTGGTGGCCGGCACGCACTTCTTCGCCGACACCAATCCGGAAGACCTTGGCTGGAAGACCCTCGCGGTGAATGTCTCCGACATCGCTGCGATGGGTGCAGAGCCGCGCTGGGTGGTCCTCGCAGCCAGCCTGCCGAGCGCCGATGAAGCCTGGATTGAAGCATTTGCACGCGGTTTCTTCGCCTGCTGTGAGGCATTCGGCATCGACGCGATCGGCGGCGACACCACGCGCGGGCCGCTCAACCTGTGCCCAACCATTTTCGGTGAAGTCCCCACCGGCACCGCGATCACCCGCTCCGGCGCTCGCCCCGGTGACGACTTGTGGGTCTCCGGCGCACCAGGCCGTGCAGCCCTCGGACTGGCCGAACTGCGCGGTCAGATCCAACTGGCCGAGACCCATCGCAACGACTGCCTGGCTGCCTTGCAGCGGCCACAACCCCGGGTCGCTCTCGGCCTGGCCCTGCGCGGTCTGGCCAGCGCTATGCTGGACGTCTCCGACGGCCTGTTCGGCGACCTGAACCACATCCTTGAACTGTCCCGCGTCGGCGCAGAGATCCACGAGGCCACACTGCCGGTCGCCGCGCTGAACGCCGCCTGCGGCGATGCGCAACGGGCGTTCTCCGCCTGCACCGCCGGCGGCGATGACTACGAACTGCTATTCACCGCACCCACCGAGCACCGCAGCGACATAGAAGCCATTTCGCAGCGCCTGCAGTTACCACTGCACCGCATCGGCCGGATCACCACACAGGCCGAACAGGTTTCGCTGCTCGCCCGCGACGGCCAGTTGCGGCCGGTAACAGCCAGCGGCTACGACCATTTCGGCCGCGACGCATGAAACCCACGCCGCGCTTCCTGGTTTCCGACCCAGCCCATTTCGTTGCCCTCGGCTTCGGCTCCGGCCTCGCGCCGAAAGCCCCCGGCACCTTCGGCACGCTGGCCGGCTGGCTGCTGTTTCCCTTCGTGTCGGCACCGCTGTCCGACCCGATGTTCGCCGCGCTGCTTGTAGCCTGCTTCCTGTTCGGTATCCTGGCCTGCGAACGCACCGGCCGGGCCCTCGGCGTGGCCGACCACGGCAGCATCGTGTGGGACGAGATCGTCGCGATCTGGCTGGTACTGTGGCTGACTCCCGCCACACTGGCCTGGCAGGCCGCCGCCTTCGTGACCTTCCGCTTTTTCGACATCGTCAAGCCGCCACCAATCCGTTGGGTGGACGAGCGCACTCGCGGCGGCTTCGGCGTAATGCTCGACGACCTGCTGGCCGCCGGCTATTCGCTGCTGGTGCTGGCCATCCTGATGAGGATCATCGGCTGATGGAAGCTCAACTGGAAACCCTGTCCCGCCTCGTCGGTGAGCACCTGCAGGCCAAGGGCTGGCGGCTGGCCAGCGCCGAATCCTGTACCGGCGGCTGGGTCGCCGAAGTGGTCACCGCCACGGCCGGCAGTTCGGCCTGGTTCGACTGCGGCTTCATCACCTACTCCAACGATGCCAAATGTGCGCTGCTCGGCGTCTCACCGATGACCCTGGCGCGCTATGGCGCAGTCAGTGAGCAGACCACCGCAGCAATGGCCCGCGGCACGCTGGAGCGTTCGGAGGCCGACCTGGCCCTGTCGATCTCGGGTGTCGCCGGCCCCACCGGTGGCTCGCCGGAAAAACCCGTCGGCACGGTCTGTTTCGGCTGGGTCCGCACTGGCGAAGCAGCCCAGACTGCCACCTGCCACTTCGACGGCGACCGTGAAGCGGTGCGCCGCCAGGCCGTCATCTTCGCCCTCGAAGAGCTGCTCCGCCGCTACCGCTGAAGATCTCCGACGCTGGCGCGCACAGCACAAAAAAGTCAACCGGCATACGGTTTGCGATATTGCTGAGCAATTTCGCTGGACGCCCGCCAGTGACTGTATAAAATAACAGCATCGCCACATGCCTCGTGGTGAAAATTTGCTGCGGCACCTGCGTCCACTCCTACGCAAACTCTGTGCCATAATCTCCAAAACCCTTATCACAAGGATCAAGACAAATGGATGACAACAAGGCTAAGGCCCTCGCCGCTGCCCTTTCGCAGATCGAAAAGCAGTTCGGCAAGGGCTCGATCATGCGCCTCGGCGACGGCGAGGTAGAGCATGACATCCAGACTGTTTCCACCGGCTCCCTGGGCCTCGACATCGCCCTCGGCATCGGCGGTTTGCCCCGTGGCCGGGTTGTCGAAATCTATGGTCCCGAATCCTCCGGCAAGACCACGTTGACCCTGCAGGTCGTCGCTGAAATGCAGAAGCTCGGCGGCACCGCCGCCTTCATCGACGCCGAACACGCGCTGGACGTCACCTACGCCCAGAAGCTCGGCGTCAATATCGGCGACCTGCTGATCTCCCAGCCGGACACCGGCGAACAGGCCCTCGAGATCGCCGACATGCTGGTGCGTTCCGGCGGCGTGGACGTGGTCATCATCGACTCCGTCGCCGCCCTCACCCCAAAGGCCGAAATCGAAGGCGAGATGGGCGACCAGCTGCCTGGCCTGCAAGCCCGTCTGATGTCCCAGGCCCTGCGCAAGCTCACCGCCAACATCAAGCGCACCAACACGCTGGTGATCTTCATCAACCAGATCCGGATGAAGATCGGTGTGATGTTCGGCAGCCCGGAAACCACCACCGGCGGGAACGCGCTCAAGTTCTATGCGTCCGTGCGCATGGACATCCGCCGCATCGGCACCATCAAGAAGAACGACGAGGTAATCGGCTCCGAGACCAAGGTCAAGGTCGTCAAGAACAAGGTCGCCCCGCCGTTCCGCGAGACCCTGTTCGACATCCTGTACGGTGAAGGCACCTCCCGCGAGGGCGAGATCATCGATCTGGGCGTCCAGCACAAGTTCATCGACAAGTCCGGCGCCTGGTACGCCTACAACGGCGAGAAGATCGGCCAAGGCAAGGACAATGCCCGCGAGTTCCTGAAGAGCAACCCGCACATCGCCCGCGAAATCGAGAACAAGATCCGCGTGGCGGTTGGTCTGCCCGAAATGGCGGTGATCAGCTCCGCCGGCCAGGCGGCCGCCTGAAGCCCGGGGCGTCCGGAGAGCCGGCCTGATGGCGATGAACCTGCATGAGCGCGCGCTGCGCTGCCTGGCCCAACGGGAGCACTCCCGCATGGAGCTGGCACGTAAGCTCGGCGCACTCGGCAGCCCCGAGGAGGTCGATGCCGAGCTCGACCGCCTCGTGGACCTTGGCCTGCTGTCCGACGCCCGCTTCGCCGATGCCTATGTGCGCGCGAAGGCCAGCCGCTTCGGCGCCGCCCGCCTGAAACTGGAACTGAGCCGCCGTGGCGTGTCCGCCGAACTGATCGGCGACGCAATCGAGGAAAACACCACAGACAGCGAACTCGAACGCGCGCGCGACATCCACCGCCGAAAGTTCGCCACGCCGCCCGCAGACGCGCGAGAATGGGCACGGCAGGCGAGATTTCTTCAAGGTCGCGGCTTTTCCACCGAAATCATTCGTAGAGTCCTGAAAGAACAACCCGGCGATGAGCCTGCTTAAAGTCAGCAACCTGCGCAAGAAGTACAAGGCCCGCACGGTCGTTCACGACGTTTCCTTCAACGTCGGCAGCGGCGAGGTAGTGGGTTTGCTCGGCCCCAATGGCGCAGGCAAGACCACCTGCTTCTACATGATCGTCGGCCTGGTGGCCGCCGACGGCGGCGAGATCACCCTCGACGACGAGGTGCTGACCCATCGGCCCATCCACCAGCGCGCGCGCCTCGGGCTGTCCTACCTGCCGCAGGAGATGAGCGTCTTCCGCAAGCTGACGGTAGCCGAGAACATCCAGGCTGTACTTGAGCTGCAGAACCTTTCCAAGCCGCAGATCGCCAGCCGCCTCGACGAGCTGCTGAACGAACTGGGCATCGATCACCTGCGCGACAGCACTGCGATCTCCCTGTCCGGCGGCGAACGCCGGCGCTGCGAAATCGCCCGCGCGCTGGCCACTGACCCACGCCTGATCCTGCTGGATGAACCCTTCGCCGGCGTCGATCCGATCGCCGTCATCGACATCCAGAAGATCATCCGCTTCCTGAAGGACAAGGGGATCGGTGTGTTGATCACCGACCACAACGTCCGTGAAACCCTTGGCATCTGCGACCGTGCCTTCATCATCAACGCCGGCGAAGTGCTGGCCAGTGGCCGCCCGGACGAGATCGTTCATAACGAACAGGTCCGCCAGGTGTACCTTGGCGAGCACTTCAGGCTCTGAGGCCCGATACGACTCATGAAGCCCAGCCTCCAGCTCAAACTCTCCCAGCATCTCGCGCTGACGCCCCAGCTGCAGCAATCCATCAAGCTGCTGCAGCTGTCGACCCTCGAACTCAACCAGGAGATCGAGAAGATCCTCCTGGAGAACCCCATGCTCGAGCGGGAAGAGCCCGAGGGTGACCTCGGCTCGAGCCGCGTCGAGGCACCCGGCCCGCTGGCGCCGGCCGGCAGCGAGGCCGCCCACGAACGCGAGCAGGAGCAATCCCGCGAGGCTGAGCGGGAACGCGAGCCGGATCACGATTTCGACAACGGCGGCGAAGCTGGCGAATGGGCTGCGGCTGGCAGCGGCGGACAACGCGACGACGACGACGAGACCGACTTTCAGGAATTCCAGGCTGCCGTGCCGTCCCTGCGCGACCACCTCGACGCCCAGGTCGCTCTCACGCCCCTGTCCGACCGGGACCGGGCCCTGGTGCGTTTCCTCATCGAGGCACTCGACGACGACGGCTACCTCAGCCAGGACTTGGCCGATCTGCTGCCGCTGCTCCCGCCCGAACTGGAAATCGAGCTCGACGACCTCAAGATCGCTCTCCGCCAGATCCAGAGCCTTGACCCAGCCGGCATTGGCGCCCAAGACGTGGGCCAGTGCCTGGCCCTGCAACTGCACACCCTGCCCACCAGCGAAGCCCGCGACCTCGCCATCGCCATCGTCAGCGAACATCTCGAACTGTTGGCCGCCCGCGACTTCCTGAAGATCAAGCGCGCACTGCGCTGCAGCGACGACACCCTGCGCGAGGCGCATGCCCTGATCCTCGGCCTCAACCCGCGCCCCGGCGCCCAGTTCTCCCAGGCCGATACTCGCTACGTGGTACCCGACGTGGTGGTCCGCAAGCAGCGCAGCAACTGGGTCGTCAGCCTCAACCCGGATGCGATGCCGCGCCTGCGCATCAACCAGCTGTACGCCCAGATCCTGCGCGACAACCGCGGCGCCAGCGGCTCCCTGTCGAGCCACCTGCAGGAAGCGCGCTGGCTGATCAAGAACGTGCAGCAGCGTTTCGACACCATCCAGCGAGTTTCGCAAGCGATCGTTGACCGCCAGCGCCAGTTCTTCGATTATGGCGATGTGGCAATGCGTCCGCTTACCCTGCGGGAAATTGCCGAACAGCTGGATCTACACGAATCCACCGTTTCGCGAGTGACCACCCAAAAGTACATGGCCACGCCGCGGGGCATTTTCGAATTCAAGTATTTTTTCGGCAGTCACGTTGCCACCGACAGCGGTGGGGCTGCTTCCTCGACGGCGATTCGGGCGCTGATTCGCCAGCTCGTGGGGGCGGAAGACAAGAAGAAGCCCTTGTCCGACGCGAAGATTGCCGAGTTGTTGGGCCAGCAGGGTATCGTCGTGGCACGTCGGACAATTGCAAAATACCGCGAGTCCCTCGATATTCCGCCGGTCAGTCTGCGCAAAACCATCTGACAGAAAGGTAGCAACCATGAACCTCAACATCACGGGGCATCACGTCGAAGTTACGCCGGCCATCCGCGAGTACGTCACGACCAAGCTCGATCGCGTAATCCGCCACTTCGACAACGTCACCAGCGTCGGCGTGATCCTCTCGGTGGAAAAGCTGCGTCAGAAGGCCGAAGTCACCGTGCACGTGCGCGGCAAGGACATCTACGTCGAGAACGAAGATGCCGACATGTACGCAGCCATCGACGGGCTGATCGACAAGCTCGACCGTCAGGTCCTGAAGTACAAGGACAAGACCAGCGACCACGGTCACGACTCCCTGAAGCAGCACCTCGCCGAGTCCTGATTCCCGGCGCTAAGTAATACGCTTTTCCCCGGGACCGTTGTGGCTATAATGCGCCCCAATTGACACAACGGCCCCGGCGGCCCTCGCCTCCGGATCTTCCTGAATCGCCTTTCACCGGCAACCTGTGTCGGCCCGCTCCGCACACGGGAGAGTCCTCGCATGAACCTCATCGCCAAACTTTTGCCGCCGACCAATGTGGTCGTCGGACTCGAGGCGAGCAGCAAGAAGCGTGCTTTCGAGCAAGCCGGCCTGCTGTTCGAGAACAACCACGGCATCGGCCGCAGCACCGTCTTTGACAGCCTGTTTGCCCGCGAGAAGCTCGGCTCCACCGGCCTTGGCCAGGGCATCGCCATTCCCCACGGCCGCATCAAGGGCCTCAAGGAAGCGCTGGGAGCCTTCATCCGCCTCGCCGACCCTGTCCCCTTCGACGCCCCCGACGGACGCCCCGTCTCGATGCTGTTCGTGCTGCTGGTTCCCGAACAGGCCAACGAGCACCACCTCCAGCTGCTGTCCGAGCTAGCCCAGATGTTTAGCGACCGCAATTTCCGCGAGCAACTGATGAGCGCAGCCGATGCACAGGCTGCCCATGCCCTTTTCGCCCAATGGGGCAGCCATGCGTCAGACGACGGTCAGCCGGCTGTTTGACGACAACCTGGAGCGCCTGCGGCTGCGCCACATCTGCGGCAGCCTGGCGACCCGCATTTCGGTCTCGGAAGACCGTATCTGGCCTGCCGACATGGTCGGCCACCTCAACCTGATCCACCCGGACCGCCTGCAGATCCTCGGCTCCTCCGAGCTCGCCTGGGCCCGCCGCCAGACCCGCGAGAAGGTCATCCACCACGTTCGGGAAATCCTCTCCTACGCCCCGCCGGCCCTCATCGTGGCCGACGACGAAGAGATCCCGAGCATCATCCGCACCCTCTGCGCGAACGAGGACATTGCCCTCTTCGCCAGCCCGCTACCCTCCGCGAACGTCATCGACCTCCTGCGTAACTATCTTTCGCGCCAGCTGGCCGAACGAGTCGCGCTGCACGGGGTACTGATGGACGTGCTGGGCCTCGGGGTGTTCATCACCGGCGACTCCGGGGCCGGCAAGTCGGAACTGGCGCTGGAGCTGATCTCCCGCGGCCACGGCCTCGTCGCCGACGATATCGTCGAGTTCTCGCGCATCGCCCCAACCGTGCTGGAAGGGCGCTGCCCGGAGCTGCTGCAGGACGTCATCGAGGTGCGCGGTCTTGGCATCCTCAACATCCGCACGATCTTCGGCGAGACCGCTTGCCGGCGAAAGATGAAGCTCAAGCTGGTGGTTCACCTTCAGCGCCGCCAGCCGGGCCAGGAAGACCCCCTGCGGCTGACTTTGGATGGTGAGCAGCAGCCGATCCTCGGCGTACCGGTGCGCCGCGTCGTGCTGCCGGTGGCCGCCGGCCGCAACTTGGCCGTATTGCTCGAAGCCGCGGTGCGTTCAACGATCCTGCTGCTGCGCGGCATCGACTCGACCCAGGAATTCGTCGACCGCCAGCGTCGTGCGATGGAAGAGAGCGGCTTCTAGCCGCCCTGTCACATCCGGTCGCAAACAAAGCACTGGCGCGCCTCTCCGCTGTCAACAGTTTGTCCCGCGCTGCGTTTATGATGCATGCGCAGTACCGACAAACCGTCCATACGAGGAGTGGCACAATGAAAAAAATGATCCTGAGCGTCGCCGTTTCCCTGTTTGCTGCCAGCCTGGCGCCCGCAGCCTTTGCTGCGACCGCCCAGCAAAACAAGATGAAGGAATGCAATGCCTCCGCCGCCGACAAAAAGGGCGATGAACGCAAGGCCTTCATGAAGGACTGTCTGTCGGCCAAACCCGCCGCTGCCGCCAAAGATGGTAAGACCACCCAGCAGGACAAGATGAAGTCCTGTAACAAGGAAGCCGGCGAGAAGGCCTTGAAGGGTGATGAACGCAAGAAGTTCATGAGTAGCTGCCTGAAGGGCTGAGCGGCCGCCAGGCCGGCTTTACGCACATGAAAAGGGCCGCAAGAGCGGCCCTTTTTCTTTTGAGCAGGAAGCAGTGGACTGCTCAATCCAGGGCGAAGGCGACCACGTCCGACATGTTGTCGTTGACGGAAAAACCACAGCCGATGTGCCCCTTCTCACCGAGGATGAATTCCTCGCGCTTGACGCAATGCTCGGGCGTGCCCTCCTCGAGCAGGAAGGTACCGTTGGTGCTCGAATCGGCCAGATAGAACAAGCCATTCCGCAGCTCAAGGCGGGCGTGCCGGCGGGACACGCGCGGATCGGAAATCACGATATCGTTGCCGGTATCGCGCCCAAACAACAGCGCTGGCCGAGTCCCGTCAACCACCCAGTTCTGCCCGCGGTAGCTGACGCGCATCTGCTTCTGGGCATGCTGGGCCTCCTGGCGCAGCTCGGCGGGGCTCGGCGGCGGCGCCTCTCCGAGTTCGAGAACCGGGATGGGCATTTCACCCAGGCTGTCTTCCGCATGCCCCAACAGGCGCCGCAGGGAGGGCGTCAATACCCGCCCAAGGTTTTCCGACACCGCAATGCTGTCCGGGCCATGGCTCTCGACTAGCAGCACAGCGAGCTTCTCGGCATCCAGCCCAAGCCCTTCCGCCTCCGTCTCCAGCACCACGCCAGCCTTCAGTACCAGCTTAATGCCGCTCATCGGCGGCAAGGCGCGCACCCGCTCCCGCATCTCCCGGGCCGCCAGCAGGGCCGAATCGGCATCCGGGAAATGGGCTACCAGGGAGTCGCTCTTTACCGCAAAACCAAGCGCCTGATAGGCCTCCGCGCAGCGGGACATGCGGTTCAGACTGCGCTCGACCGCGTAGGCAGCCTCGGCCTCGCCCAGCTTTTCGGCAAGGTGAACGCCGCCGGCGATTTCAGCAAGGAGGAGGCAAGGCACCTTGGCGCGATCATGCATGCTGGACGGCTCCGCGATCTGCAGCGGACAGCTTGGGCTGGCACCGGAGCTGTCGGCTCCCGGCGGGGGCAGGACGGTGACTCATCAATCAGTTCTTCCAGATTCCGATCGGAATGGCTGCCTTGTCGTCGGCATGAGCCGGCAGCTCCGGGTTGTCGAAAACAATGTCGCCCTGTTCGACCTGGGTATCCCGCGACACATTGCGGAAGTCGAACAGCTCCGCGTCCGCCATATGCGACGGCACGATGTTCTTCATGGCCGTGGCGATCGACACGATACGCCCAGGGAAACGCTCATCCCAGTCGCGCAGCATGGTCTTGATCTGCTTGCGCTGGGCATTTTCCTGGCTGCCGCACAGGTTGCACGGAATGATCGGGTACTCCATGCCCCGCGCAAAACGCTCGATGTCCTTCTCCGAGCAGTAGGCCAGCGGCCGGATGACTACGTTCTGCCCGTCGTCACTGACCAACTTGGGGGGCATGCCCTTCATCTTGCCGCCGAAGAACATGTTCAGGAACAGGGTCTCGATCATGTCATCGCGATGGTGGCCAAGGGCGATCTTGGTCGCGCCGACTTCCTTCGCGGTGCGATAGATGATGCCCCGCCGCAGGCGCGAACACAGTGAGCAGGTCGTCTTGCCTTCCGGAATCTTGTCCTTGACAATTTTATATGTATCTTCGGTAACGATCCGGTATTCCACCCCGATGGATTCGAAGTACGCCGGCAACACGTGATCCGGAAAACCGGGCTGCTTCTGATCGAGGTTCATCGCGACAATGCGGAAATCGATCGGCGCCCGCTCCCGCAGCTCCATCAGCAGGCTCAGCAGGGTGAACGAATCCTTTCCGCCGGACATGCAGACCATCACCACATCACCGTCCTCGATCATCCGGTAATCGCCAATGGCCTCGCCCACCTTGCGCATCAGGAACTTCTTCAGGCGCAGGAAGGTGTTGGAATGACGGCTTTCCGTCTCGGGCTGATCAACGGCCTGGTTGGCAAGGGCTGGCACTACATTTTCCATGTCAATTAAATTTCCGAAAATTATAGTCCGATCGCCTCAATGCCGATCGGCATAAATGTTAATTAGCTCAAAGGTGGGCGCTGCGGCCACCGTCCACCGACAGGATCTGCCCGGTCACATAGGGCGCATCGAACAGCAGGAAGCGCACCGTGCGGGCGATGTCGGCCGGCGAACCGACCCGCCCCAGCAGCGTATGGGCGACGATGCGCTCCCGCTCCAGCGGCGGAAACTGCCCGTCGTCGGGCCACTCGATCGCCCCCGGCGCAACACCGTTCACCCGTACTCGCGGCGCCAGTTCCAGCGCCAAGGCACGGGTCAGGCCGAGCAGTCCGGCCTTCGCCGCACAGTACAAAGGGTAGCCCTTCAAGGGCCGCTCGGCGTGAATGTCGACGATATTGACGATCGCCCCGCCGCTCGCCGTCAGGTGGGGGGCCGCCGCCTGGGCAAGAAACAGAGGTGCCTTCAGGTTGGAACCGATAAGGTCGAACCATGCCGTTTCGTCGATATCCCCCAGGGCCGTCGGAAAAAAGCTCGATGCGTTGTTGACCAGCCCATCAAGCCTACCGAAATGACCCACGGCGGCCTCCACCAGGCCCGGCAGCGCCGCACCATCGAGCAGGTCAGCGCACAGGGCTACGGCCGAGCCGGGACGCCGCCCCCCGAGGTCGGCGACCAGGCCCTCGGCCTCGTCGCGGGAATGGCGATAATGCACCACCACCTGCGCGCCGGCGGCGTGCAGGCAACGCACGATTTCGGCGCCGACGCGCCGTGCGCCTCCCGTCACCAGCACGACCGGGGCGATCGGATCTTCAATCATGACTACCAGGGGAGCAAATCCAAGCGAAGGGCGTAATCATACGGCCCCCGACCCCTCGACGGTGCACTGCAACGAACGGGTAAAATACAGATTTTCCCCTATCCGCCCCCGCCATGAACCTGCCCCAGCCCTCCGCCGACGCCCTCGAACAGAGCGCACGCCTCGTTTCCCGCCTGCGCAGCCTGATCGAGGCCCAGGACGGCTGGATCTCCTTCGCCACCTACATGGCCGAAGCGCTGTACACGCCTGGCCTCGGCTACTACAGCGGCGGCGCCCACAAATTCGGCCCCGGTGGCGACTTCATCACCGCGCCTGAACTGACCCCGCTGTTCGGCCAGGCACTGGCGGCCCAAGTCCAGCAGGTCATGGAATTGTCGGCGCCCCACATCATCGAGGCCGGCGCCGGCACCGGCCTGCTGGCCGCCGACCTGCTGCTCGAGTTGGAACACCGCGGGGCGCTGCCTGAAAGCTACGGCATCCTCGAAGTCTCCGGCGAACTGCGCGAACGCCAGTTCGACACGCTCGCCGCCAAAGCGCCCCATCTGGCCTCCCGGGTCCGCTGGCTGGACAGTCTGCCTGAACACTTCTCCGGCGCACTGGTCGCCAACGAAGTGCTCGATGTAATGCCAGTGCACCTCGTCGCCTGGCGACCGGACGGCATCTTCGAGCGTGGCGTGGCCCTCGGCGCCGACGGTAGTTTCGTCTGGGCAGACAAGCCGGCAGGCGGCAAGGTCGCCGAGGCGGCCGCCGCCCTTGACGTGCCGCTGCCCGACGAAGGCGAGTACGTCAGCGAGATCAACCTCGCCGGGCGGGCCTGGATCGCCGAATGGGCGGCGCGCCTGGAACGCGGCGCCATGCTGCTGGTGGACTACGGCTATCCGCGGGCTGAGTATTACCTCGACAGCCGTGGCACCGGCACCCTGCTGTGCTACTTCCGCCACCACGCCCACGGCGACCCCTTCCTGTGGCCTGGGCTCAACGACATCACCGCCTTCGTGGACTTCACCGCGGTAGCCGAAGCCGGTTTCGAGGCCGGCCTCGACGTACTCGGCTACACCAACCAGGCGACGCTGTTGTTCAACTGTGGGGTCTTGGAATGCCTGGCCCGCCGGGCGCCGGAGGACAGCGTCGATTACATCCGCGCCGCCAAGGCAGTGCAGCGCCTCACCGGCCCCCACGAAATGGGCGAGCTGTTCAAGGTCATCGCCCTGGGCAAGGATCTCACCCAGCCGCTCATCGGCTTCCTGCGCGGCGACCGCCTCCACACGCTGTAAACAGCAAAAAGGCCTGCAGGCTCATTGAGCCGGCAGGCCTTGCCTAGAGTAGCTGACGCCTTACTCCTGATAGCGATAGACCGCTGCCAGGAAGGCTTCTACATCCGTCGGAACGGCATGCTGCTCTCGCCCAACGCTTGCCACCTCCTGCAGCCCCAGCGCCAGTTCGGGAGGCAAGGGGTTGGCATTCAGCACCTCGTCACCATACGCCAGGCCGGTTTCTTCCACCGGTTCGCCGTAGATCCGTGCTCCGCTTTCCATATCCATGCTGATCACCATATCGGCCTCCGTTGCGGGTACAGGGGAAAATAAAGCCCGCTGATGTTTCTAACGGCTGCAGCCTCCAAAGGTTGAAGGAAATTCGGCACGGAATCCTGTGCAGCCGCTCCGCACCGTCTTGCTTGCATTTCCAGCATGGTCGACGGTCGCACCGGGTGCAATGACGGACTTCACGGGCGGCGTCAGGCGCTACCCACTCGCCGCCTACAGGCCTGCTTCCTTCATCCAGTGCACGATCGGCTCCGCTGCCAGACGCCAGTCCGACTCCATCATCAGGCCGTGACCGAGACCCGGCAGGATCTTCGCCTTGACCCCATAGCGGGCCGCCGTCATGCGCACCTGCTCGGGTGGGATCAGAACGTCGTACTCGCCGCCGAGCACCAGCATCGGCGGAATTTGCATGCGCGACAGGAAGGGCAGGTCGAACAGGGACATGTCCCAGATCGCCCGGTGGGATTCCGGCTGGCACAGGTGGTAATAGCGCTGCAGGCGATCCAGTTCGATCGCCTCATGGAACATCGCGTCGCGCAGGGTTTCCATCTGCGGCTGACCACCGCCCATCAAACGGTTGAGATCACCGAGCAGATGGGGTCGGGCGAAAGCCAGCCCGAAAGCCGAACCGAGCAAACCCTGGGGCGGCACCGAGGACATCAGCACCACCCCGGGCGCCGAATGGTTCTCGAGGAATTTCTGCACCACCATGCCGCCCATCGAGTGCCCGACCAATACTGGCGGCGCCGGCAAGGCGGCCGCCACCTCGGCCACGTCGGCCACGTAGTCGGCGATCGAGAAACTGTCCAGGTAAGCCCGCCCGCGGCTCTTGCCATGGCCGGACAGGGACAAGGCGTAGGCCGCGTAGCCCTGCTCGGCGAACCACGACAGGAAGTACTCGTCCCAGCACCAGGCCGCGGTATAGGCACCATGGACGAACAACAGGGGCGTGGGGTGAGCCCTGCCGACCGGCGTGCGGCAGAGGACCTCCAGGTCACCGAAACGGGAGCGGTTCATGCGCAGCCCCTCCGGAGCATGGCGGGACGGCAAGGCTGGCAGGGGGTTGGGGTCATGGCGTGGACATGAATTTGTATTGTTGTGGGGGCAGAACTTACCGCACCCGGCCGCGCAGCGATAGCAGAAAACGTATTGCGGCTCGACAAACTGCGGTTAAATGCGGTCTTTCAACGCGCAAGGGCGAGGAACGATGCTCAAGTGGCTGCTCGCCATCGTAATCGTGGCGGTTGTTTCCGGACTGGGTTCCGGCCTGCCGTGGCGGCGCTGGCGCATCGGGCACCTGCCCGGCGACCTGCATTTCGACGTCTTCGGGCGGCACATCCACATTCCATTCACCAGCACCCTGCTGATGTCACTGGCTGCCTGGCTGCTGCTCCGGGCGCTGTAGGGCCGGCTCCAGGGGCGCCCGCACGGCAAAGATCACGCTGTCGAGCACCTGGCCCTCGGCGGACATCAGCTCAAGCACGTGCCGGCCGGCCATTGGCCGCCAGGCAATGCGCTCGCCGCTACCCAGCGAATCTCCATTGAGGCGCCACCAGGCCCCGGTGGGCAGGTGGGTCCCCTCGAAATACACCTTGTAAGCGTCGTCACGCAGCAACGCCATCGCATCCACCAGCACGCCGTTGAGGGGCTGGACGATGCGTGGCAGCACCCGCGGCACGGCCACCCGTTCCACTTCGGTGCCGCGGATGAACCATTCCCGCCGGGGACTCTCGACCGGCGGCTCGAAGACCACCACGCTCGAGACCACGCCCGCCGGCGGCACCGGCCGCACGAGCGGCTGCCCCCGCATCAAGACCCGCAGGATGTCGTTCCAGGCCTGTGCGCCAAGCTGCGGCGCGTTACGGACCCCGGCGACCCACAGCACGATCGTGAAGCGGTCGGAGAAGCCCGCCGCCAGCGTCTCGCGGCTATCCGCCGCATACTGCCGGAAGGCGAAAGGCTGCGGGCTGCCGTCCACATCGAGCGGCGCCAGCATGTCGGCGACGATGAAGCTGGCCTCGGGACGCAGCAGGCGACGTTGGACCCGCTCCGACGCGGCCAGGAAGCGTGGTGCCTGCCATTGCCCGCCCACCGCCAGGCTGCGGTAGAGGGCTGCCAGGGGCAGCAGGGCCACATCAGCGCTACCGCCGCGCAGATCCACATCGGCCTGGCGCAGTCGCTCCGGGAGGCCGTCCGCCACCAGCCGGCCCACCGCCAGCGCAGGATCGCTCATGCCTTCGGCCAGGGCCCGCCGCACGCTGACCCACATGCGCTCGTCGGGAACCGTCGGCGCATGATTGGCCAGCGCCTCCTCCAGCAAGCTCGCGGCGGTGATCACCCGGCGCTCGAGGGCGAGACCGTAGGCGAAGGGCGCCAGCAGGCTGCCCGGATTGCGTGGGGTGGGCGCATGGTCCGGCGCCGCGTAGTCGGGCGCCCCGACATAGGCCAGCACGTCGCCGCTGGCGTTGTCGAGGACCACCGCCGCCGCCTCCAGCGTGCCGAGACGATGCAGCACCGCGGTCACCCCCCGCTGGGCCTCTACGTCGAGGGTGCTGGTCAGGCGCTCGCCCGGATGCTGGAGCAGCAGGCGCCCGGCATGGGAGGCCAGCTCCCAGCGCGGTCCGGTGTGCTGCCGGTCGAGATTGCTGGCGGCCAGCCGCTGGGCCGGCCCGCAAGCCGCCGGCGCATTGATGCGCTCGGCCAGCACACAGGCGCGGCGGCCCACCACTTCGGGCCTGGCGTTGGGCCCGCGTAGCAGCACGGACAGGATCAGCGCCTCGGGCCGCCCCAACTCGGCCGGCGACTTGCCGAACAGCGCCCGGGCCGCCGCATGGACGCCCTGCAGGTCGCCACGGAAAGGTGCCAGATTGAGGTAGGCCTCGAGGATCTGTTCCTTGGTCCACCGCGCCTCCAGCGCCTGGGCAGCGAGGGCCTGGTCCCATTTCTGGCCCAGGCTGCGCCGGGGCATGCCGTCGCGGCCAAGGGCCAGCTCCGGATCGAGCAGGCCAGCCAGTTGCATCGACAAGGTCGATGCGCCGCGCTTGCGGTCGTACCACAGGTTGTGCCACAGGGAGCCGGCGAAGGCCTTCCAGTCCACCCCGGAATGCTCGAAGAAACGCTTGTCCTCCGCCGCCAGCAAAGCCTCCTTGAGGGCCGGCGACAGGCTGTGCAGGCCAATCCACTCGAGACGGCGTACGTGGGGATTGAGGCGCCGCTCGGCCAGCGGCGTGCCGTCCCGGGCGAGCAGCACCCCCACCGACGGCACGGCCGCGGCCTTCACCTCGGCAAAGGCAGGGATGGGCTGCACGGCGGAAGCGGAGACGGCCAAGCCCAGGCCGGCCGCCAGCAGGGCTATTCGCCGGACCAGGAGGGATGCAACGGGCAAATCGATCGGCAAGCGCATGAAAGTGCGCGCATTGTAGGTTGCAACGACGCGGCCGTGCGTGGAATGGCTAACGCGTTTCCGCCTGACAGGCGCTCGAGCTGCCGCACGCACCACCACGTTCGCCCTCGCCCTCACCCTTTTCGTGGCGGACCAGATCGCGGACCGCCGCCACCCGTGCCGCATGGACTTCGAGCGGAATGCGCGCCTTGTCCGCCACACCCCGGGCGATGGCGCCCGCGTCGACGCCACGCACCGCGGCCAGTGCCGCAAGCAGCCGCTCGCGCTGGGGATAGGGGCGCGCCGCGTAGGTGCTGCGCCCCCGGTAGTCGCAGGCACAGGCTTCAAGCAATGCAACGAAGCGCTCGGGCCGGCGCAAGCCGTCGCAGCGCTCGATGAGCTTGACCATCGTCTCGGCGCGCAAGCTCATGCCCTGATGGACGATGCCGTGCTCGCGGGCCATCATCAGCGCCAGGTCGCGGCAATCAACGGGGCATTTGAGGCGCTGGCAGACGTCCCGCGCCAACTTCTCACTGCTCGCCTCATGGCCATAGTGGTGGGGTAAGGTCTCGGCCGGCGTGACGCCCTTGCCCAGATCGTGCAGCAGGCAGGCCAGGCGCCCGGGCAAGGCAAGGCCATCGGTGGCAGCCCGGTCGAGGACCATCAGCACATGAACGCCGGTGTCGCCTTCCGGGTGGTATTGCAGCGGCTGCGGCACGCCGAACAGGCGGTCCAGTTCCGGCAGCAGGCGGGCCAGCGCACCACAGTCGCGCAGCACCTCGATCATCCGCGCCGGCCGCGCCTCCATCAGGCCGCGGGCAATCTCCTGCCAGACCCGCTCCGGCACCAGTGCATCCACCTCGCCGGCGGCGACCATCGCCCGCATCAGTTCGAGGGTTTCCGGCGCCACCGTGAAGTCGGCAAAGCGGGCCGCGAATCGCGCCAGCCGCAGGATGCGCACCGGGTCCTCGGCAAACGCCGGGCTGACATTGCGGAACACCCGGCGTTCCAGGTCGCGGCGCCCACCGTAGGGATCCACCAGCACGCCGTCGTCACCGCGGGCAATCGCGTTGATGGTCAGGTCACGGCGGGCCAGGTCTTCCTCCAGGGTAACGTCCGCCGCAGTATGGAAGACGAAGCCGGCATAGCCGGGCGCAGTCTTGCGCTCGGTGCGGGCCAACGCGTACTCCTCGTGGCTGCGGGGATGGAGGAACACCGGGAAGTCCTTGCCGACCGGCGTATAGCCCTGGGCCAGCAGGCTCTCTGGGGTGGCCCCGACGACCACCCAGTCCCGGTCCTTGACCGGCAGGCCGAGCAGTTCGTCGCGGATGGCACCGCCGACACAGTAGATTTTCATGGGCGATGCAGTTGGAAGGCGGTGTAGCGTCCGCGCTTATTGAGGGATCCCAGGTAACACGGTGCCACCGCCTCGAGGGCAGTCGGGCGGCGGCCCCACGGCTGGGGCACGCCACTGGCCACATTCGGCGCGCGCATCGAGCGCACGTTGTCACGGCTCATCAGCGGTCCCGGCAAACATTCGAGGGCCGCGGCCTGCAACATGGCCAGGCCCTCCGGCAACGGAATCACCGGGCGCGGATGGGCGGTCAGGACGCCGACGTATTCGACCAGTTCCTGCAGGCTGTACTGCCGCGGGCCAGCCATCTCGAAGGTCTGGCCAACGGCATCCGCGCGTTCGAGGGCCTCCGCCACCACGTCCGCCACATCGCCCACATACACGGGCTGGAAGCGCGCCTTCGCGCCGCCGAGGGGCAGCAGCGGGAAAGCCTTGAGCAGACCGGCAAAGAGGTTCAGGAAACTGTCACCGGGCCCGAAGATCACCGATGGGCGCAGGATGGTCCAGCCAATGTCCGGCCCGGCGGCATGGATCGCCGCCTCGCCGGCGGCCTTCGAGCGCTGATACTCGGACGGCCCGTCCGCCGCCGCGCCCAAGGCGCTGATGTGCACGATGCGCCGCACATGGGCCTCGCGGGCGGCCGCGACGATACGCTCGGGAAGCACCACGTGGGCACGGGCAAAATCGGGGCCGTAAGGCCGACCCGGGCGGGAGTGCAGCACGCCGACCAGATTCACCACAGCGTCGACGCCGCTCATCAGCGCCACCAGCGTGGCCGGATCGCTGACATCGGCCTCGATCACCTGGGCAGCCGGCAGGCACATCAGGTGGCGCGCGTGCTCGCGGCGGCGGGAGGGAATCAGCAGGGTCTTGCCGGCGGCGGCGAGCTTGGCGGCGACGGCGCTGCCGACGAAACCGCTACCGCCGATAAGGAGGACTGTGCGGATGGACATGGTGGCGACTCCCGGGCGAAGAGATTGCTCTACAGATCGCAATGGCGCGGAAGAATTCCCGCGCCGGTACTCATTCCAGACCAGCTCCCGGCGCGGGGCTCCCCAGGTCGCTCCCGCCACGGCCATCGCTGGCCGAAATGGTGCCGAGGCGCCCCTTCAGGGACGGTGCCCTTCCCTCGAGCAAGGCCGCGTAGATGACGCTGTTGGCCATCACCTTCTTCACGTAGTCGCGAGTTTCATTGAAGGGGATGGTTTCCGCGTACACCGCGCCCTCGAGGGGTTTACTGTCCTTCCACTTCTTGGCCCGGCCTGGGCCGGCATTGTAAGCAGCCGACGCCAGCACCGGGTGGTTGTCGAGGCCGGCCAGCACCATGCGCATGTAGGTGGTGCCGAGCATCACGTTGGTGTCCGGATCCTGCAGCCAGCCGACGTTGAAGCCCTTCATGCCGAGCTTGCCGGCGACCCACTGGCCGGTGGCCGGCATGATCTGCATCAGCCCCTGGGCGCCGACGCCGGAGCGAGCGGCGGTGACGAAGCGGCTCTCCTGGCGCATCAGGCCATAGACCCAGCCGGTGTCCAGGTCGCGGCTCTTCGCGTTGGGCTCGATGCGGTCGCGGAAAGGTGCCAGGTAGCGCAGGCTGTAGTCGTGCTCGTTGCGGGTGCGGTCGGCGGCGTTGATGGCCCGGTCGTAGATGCCGAGCTGCTGGGCCAGCTGGGCAGCGGCGAGCAGGAAGCGGTCGTCCTTGTTGCGCAGGGTCCAGTTCCATTCGCGGGTGCCTTCAGTGCGCAGGTCCAGACGGAACAATGCGATGGCCCGCTGCAGGCCAGGCGTTTGGCGCGCCATGTCGGCCTCGTCAACGCTGGTGGCGCGCGCCTTGGCGGGCAGCGTGAAGGTCTGGCCGAGCTCCTCGCCGGCCAGGATGCTGTAGAAAGTCGGATGGCCGGCGATGCGCGCGAACTCCTTGCGGCCCGCCTCCCGGTTGCCGAGGGCCTGGTGGGCGCGACCGAGCCAGTAGCTCCAGTCCGCCTGTTCGCGCTGGGCTGGCGGCATGGCCTCGACGGCGCTGCGCACCGCACGCCAGTCCCCTGCTCGCAGGGCCGCACGCACGCGCCAGGCGGCCTGCTCGTCGGACATCGGGGTATCACCGGCGGCCTTGAACCAGGCATTCGCATCGGGCAGCAGGCGCGCCGCGGCCTGCCAGGCGATCTGGCCCAGCACATAGCCACGCTCGGTGCTCGACAGACGTTCGTCGATGCGCGCATAACGCACGTAGGCCGCCTGCGGATCGTCGCGGGCGATGCGCGCCAGGGCGATCAGCGCCAGCTCGCGCCCCTGGCGTGACGCCGAGAAGTTGATCGGCAGGCGATCGAAATAAGTCGTCGGATTGGCGCTGGCCTTGTCCAGGTCCGACGGTCCGGGCTGCTGGTCGGCCGGCAGCCAGCTCGCCACCGCGCGAGCGCCGGCGAGGCGCTTGGCTTCCATCAGGCGGCGAACGCGGAACCAGGTTTCGTCCGGGCTGACCAGGGCCTCGCGAACCAAGGTCTGCAGCACTGGCACGCAGCTTTCGGGGGTATCCACCAGCGAGAACCACAGCGGACGGGCTTCTTCGAGCGCGCTGCGGTCACCGTTCTGCAGGCGAGCCTGGAACTGGTAGCACTTCAGGTCCTGCTCCGGCTGCTCCATGTTCTGGAATTCGGCCGCCAGCTGGGCCCAATCACCGCGCCTGCCGAGGTTGCGCAGCCATTCACCGCGCAGTTTCTCGGCCAGCCAGCTGCCGGCGTAGCGCTGCAGGAAGTCCTGGATGCGGGCCGCATCCACTTCGGCGGGCCGGGCGACCTGATTGGACAGCGCCCAGTATTCGGGATAGGGGTCGAGGACGTGGCCCGTGGGGGGCGCCAGCTGCACCAAGCGGTTTCGGTCACCGCTGCGCGCGGCATCCTTGGCAAGCAGGATTCGCTCGTCGCCAGGATCGCCACCGGCCGGCAAGGCCATCCACAACACTGCCGCCAGCACGGCCCACACGCTATTCTTCATTGCTTTTACGTTCTGCATCGATGCCGTCGGAGAATAGCACAGTGAATCCCCCCCTCCCCCGCCCAGGCGCGGATTCGGACGCCACCGTTGCCGCAGTGCGACAAAATTTAAGAAAAACCCGCATCGCCGCACGGGAGCGGCTGCCGGACACCGAGCGCGCGCCCCTCACCCGGCGTATCGAAGCGCACCTGGATACCTTGCTGGCGCAGCTCTCACCAAGGTCGGTTGCCTTCTGCTGGCCGTGGCGCGGCGAAGTGGACCTGGTGCAATGGGCGCAGCGCTGGCTCGCCGCCGATACGCAGCGGCAGATGGCGCTGCCGGTGGTGCGGACACCGGGCCAGCCGATGATCTTCCTGCGCTGGCACCCGGAGGTACCGATGGAAACGGATCACCACGACATTCCGGTTCCGGCCGGCACGGAGATCATCCAGCCCGAGTTGATCCTGGTGCCGCTCAATGTCTTCGATGCGGCCGGCTACCGGCTCGGCTATGGCGGTGGTTATTTCGACCGCACGCTGGCGGCGCTGCAACCGGCGCCGCTGTGCGTCGGCGTGGCCTTCGAACTGGCGCGGGTGGACAACACCTACCCCCAGCCTCACGACCAGCCGATGGACTGGATCGTCACCGAGGCCGGGGCCTTCCGAGCGGTCAGCGATTGACCGGCCGCACGCCCGCCAGCGGGCTGGCGAGAATGGCTGAGCGGATCACGTCGATCGCGCCGCTGCGCGGATAAGTGACCCGCCAGGCCAGCGCGACGCGACGGAAGGGTTCCGGCGCCACGAAAGGACGCACGCGGAGCAGCGGATTGCCGTCAGGCAACGGATCGGCGGCACTGCTCGGCAACACCGTGATGCCAGCCCCGGTAGCCACCATGTGGCGGATGGTCTCCAGCGAGCTGCCTTCCAGCGTGCGCTGCAGGCCTTCGCCGCTGCGGCACATCGGGCACACCTCCAGCACCTGGTCACGGAAACAGTTGCCGGCGCCCAGCAGCAGCAACGGCGCCTCGGCCAGGCTGGACGCGGTGATCGCGTCTTCCTTCTCCCACGTGTGCCCCGCCGGCATCAGCACGCGGAAGGGCTCGTCATAGACGGCCTGGGTGACGATGCCTGGCTCCTCGAAGGGCAAGGCCACGACGATCACATCGAGGTCGCCGCGCTTGAGGGACTCGGCCAGGCGGGCGGTGTAGTTTTCCTGGATCAGCAGGGGCATCGACGGCGCCGCCGCATGCACGCGCGGAATCAGGTGCGGCAGCAGGTAGGGCCCGATGGTGTAGATCACGCCGACCTTCAACGGACCGGACAGGGGATCGCGACCAGCGGTAGCGAGTTCCTTGATCTGGCCGGCCTCGAGCAGCACCTTTTCGGCCTGGGCGACGATGCGGGCACCGATATCGGTGATCTTCACATCGGCCGCGCTGCGCTCGAAAAGGGTCACGGCCAGCTCTTCCTCGAGCTTCTTGATCGCCACCGACAGGGTCGGCTGGCTGACATTGCAGCGCTCGGCGGCATGCCCGAAATGACGCTCCCGGGCCAGCGCAACGAGATAACGGAGATCGGTCAGCGTCATAGGGCATATCCGCAATGGCGATAGAGATTAACTATACAACGCCTGCGCCAAAAAGCAGCCCCCACGTCTGCAAACCGGTATCGGCTTGCACCTCTTGCAGTCTGTCCGATCAACCCCACTTTTGTAAGCGTTTGTAGTCACAGGGAACACGACGCCGCGGCCCGGCGTCCATAAGTCGGATAAAAATTACAGGAGTTACGCATGAAAACTGCCGTGGTTCGTTCCAGTCTCGCCTTCTCCGCCATCGTCCTGGCCCTGACGGGTTGCCTGCAGGAGGGCGGTGCCATTTCCCCGTCCCACGCGGTCAGCACGCCGCCAGCGGTCGCCCCGGCCGCGCCTTCCGTCGCCGCGGCCAACCGCTACGGCCTGCCAGACTTTTCGGGACTGGTTGAACAGGTCGGGCCGGCGGTCGTCAATATCAGCGTGACCCAGAAGGTCACCCGCGGTGGCGGCGCATCCGGCGATGATCCCTTCGCCGACGACCCCTTCTACGACTTCCTGCGCCGCTTCGGCGTACCCGTTCCCGGCATGCCGGGCAACGGCGGCGGACGCGGCGGCCGGGCGCCCGAGCAGATCCAGCAAGGCGTCGGCTCCGGCTTCATCGTCAGCGCCGACGGCTACGTGCTGACCAACGCCCACGTGGTGGATGGCGCCACCGAGGTCACCGTCAGGCTCACCGACAAGCGCGAGTTCAAGGCCAAGGTGGTTGGCACCGACAAGCGCACCGACGTGGCGCTGCTGAAGATCGACGCCAGCGGCCTGCCTTTCGTGAAGGCCGGCGACGCCGAGCACAGCAAGGTCGGCGAGTGGGTCGTCGCAATGGGCTCGCCCTTCGGCTTCGAGAACACAGTGACCGCCGGGATCATCAGCGCCAAGGCGCGCCGCCTGCCCGACGAGACCTACGTGCCTTTCATCCAGACCGACGTGGCGATCAACCCGGGCAACTCCGGCGGCCCGCTGTTCAACCTGGCCGGCGAGGTGATTGGCATCAACTCGCAGATCTACTCCCGCTCCGGGGGCTTCATGGGTATCTCGTTCGCGATCCCCATCGACGTGGCGCTGAAGGTCAAGGACCAGTTGCAGAAGTTCGGCAAGGTCTCTCGCGGACGCCTTGGCGTGGCCATTCAGGGCCTCGACGCCGACCTGGCCCAGAACTTCGGGCTCGACAAGCCGGCCGGCGCGCTGGTTGCCAACGTCGAAGCCGGCTCACCGGCCGAGAAGGCCGGCCTGCAGGCCGGTGACGTGGTGCTTGGCGTCAACGGCCAAAAGGTGGACAGTTCCGCCGACCTTCCGCGGATCATCGGCGAACTCAAACCCGGCTCGGTGGTGCGCCTGTCGATCTGGCGTGACCGCAAGACCCGCGACGTGAACGTCACCCTCGGCGAACAGGCCGCCGAACGCAATCTCGCCGCCACCCCCGAACGCAAGGCTGAGGGCACCAGCAGCAAGCTGGGCCTCACCGGCCGCGCCCTGAGCGCCCAGGAAGCATCCCGTCTCGGCGTGCCCGGCGGTCTGCTGGTCGAAGGGGCCACTGGCCCGGCCGCCAAGGCCGGCCTGCAGAACGGCGACGTGATCCTCGGCATCAACAACCAGCCGATCACCGGCATCGAACAATTCCGCAAACTCCTCGACGCTGCCGGCAACCGCTTTGCGCTGCTCGTCCAGCGCGGCGGCAGCAGGATTTTCGTGGCGGTGCGCCTGAGCTGATCCGGCCTGGGCAGGCCGCGCTGCTGACCGACAGCGCGGCCTGCCCAGCGCAGCCATAAAATTGTGTGATAGCGGATTTCCCAAAAATGAAATGATTCACAGCCCGGCCCGAGCGGTGCCGATATAATCGGGAGGTTAGGGGGTGGCAAGGAAGACGTCTGGGAGGCCCCCGTTTCCACCAAGAAAAAATCGCTCGATGCCCTCGCTGCATATTCGGCAAGTCTTGCCTGCCGCACTGGCCGGTGTGCTGTGCCTGACCGCACTTCATGCCCAGGCTCAAAGCCGGGCGGACAGCTCGGAATCCCCCTTTTTCGAAGATCTCCCGACGGTCCTGTCGGCCTCCCGCCTGCCCCAGGTCCTCAATGAAGCCCCCGGCGCGGTCACCATCCTCGACCGCGAGTTCATCCGCGCCACCGGCTACCGGGATGTGGCGCGCCTGCTTCGCCTGGTCCCCGGCATGCAGATCGGCCAGGAGCGTGGCCATTCCCAGTGGGTGACCTACCACGGCCTGGGCAGCGACTATCCGACCGAAATCCAGGTGCTCATCGACGGCCGCTCGGTATATGCGCCAAGCTCCTTCGGCGGCGTCGACTGGTCGGCGCTGCCCCTCGCCGTACAGGAAATCGAACGCATCGAGGTTGTCCGCGGCACCAATTCCAACGCTTATGGTGCCAACGCCTTCCTTGGCGTCATCAACATCATCACCCGCCACAGCCACCAGGAGCATGGCGTATCGGGCCAGGTCAATGCCGGCCAGCACGGCATGGCCGACCTTTACACGAGTTGGACCGGTGGCGGCGACGGACTCGGGGTCCGCATGTCGGCCGCCCAAGTCCGCGACAACGGCTTCAGCGGCCTCAACGACTCCCGACGCAGCCAGACCCTCAGCCTGCGCAGCGACTATCGCCTGAACGCCCGTGACGAACTGATGCTGCGGGCTGGCTACAGCCACGCCCAGCGCGGCCTTGGCTATCCGGACTCGGTCTTCGGCAACAATGCGGAGCGGGATGCCGACTCCGAAGCCGCCACCATTCACCTGACCTGGCGCCGGACCCTCAGCGAGGACGAGGAGTGGCTCGTCAGCCTCTACCGCAACCACGAAAGCGGCATCGAGAAGTGGCTGGCGGCGGCCCCTGCCTTTCCGAATGTCCCGCTCAACCGCAACCGTGACAGCGATCGCACCAATGCCGAGATCCAGCACCGCTTCGCACTGACGCCCCAGGCCCGCATGGTATGGGGCGTCGAGGCACGGCGCGACGAGACGGAATCCTCCTTCCTGTTCGGCGGCCAGAAGCCGCCGGTCCTCGACCTGTATCGGGCGTTCGCCAACTTCGACTGGCGCCTGACCCCGACCTGGCAGCTCAATCTTGGCAGTCTGCTGGAAAAGAACAGCGGGATGGCCGCCCAGTTCATCCCGCGCGCCTTCCTCAACTGGCAGGCCAGCCCCCGCGACACCTTCCGGGCCGGCTACGCCCGCGCCTGGCAGCAGCGCAACCTGTTCGACCTGTATGGTGACGTGCGGGCCCACGACCCCCGCTCGGGTGCCCTGCTGTCCTGGCCCTACGTGTCCAACCCGAATCTGCGCACGCCCTACGTGGACACCGTTGAACTGGGTTACCTCGGCCGCTTCCCTGCCCTCGACGCGACCCTGGATGTCCGCATCTTCAACGAGCGCATCACCGACTTCGTGGTCCGCCAGACGGTACCCTCGCCGGCCGGCCCGCTGCCGCTGCCGCTACCCAGCTCCCAGTTCGTGAATGTCGATTTCCCGGTCGAACTGCGCGGCATCGAATACCAGTTCCGCAGCAAGCCGTGGGCCGGCGCCGAGGTCCTGTTCAGCCACACCCTGATCGACCGGCGCGTGAACGACCGGGCGATCGCCGAGCGCACCTCGCCCTATACGGCCAGCCTGACCTGGCTGCAGAACTACGGCAGCGGCTGGAGCAGCACCGCCAGCCTGTTGCGCATGGGACCGCTGGCCGGCGGCTATGGCTACGTGCCCCGCTATGACTACGTTTCACGCCCCTACACCACGCTCGACCTGCGCATCGCGCGCAGTTTCCGCCTGGACGGACACCTGATGGAGGTGGCCCTGAACGGCATCAACCTCGGCTCCCCCCACCAGGAAATCACCGACCGCTCGGAACAGTTCCTGCATCCCGGGCGGCCAGTCAATCCGGCCTCCAGCATGGTCTGGTTATCCGTCTCCGTCGATCTGTAAACGGCAGACGCCTCAGGGCTGTGAGGCGCCGTCCACCGTCTTGCGGATAAAGACCGCGCGAGTCACATCGACGACCCACACCAGCCCGTCACCGGTCTGGCCCGTGCTGGCAACCTGCACAATCTGCTCGACCAGCGCATCCACCAGCTCGTCCGGGGCGATGATCTCGACCCGCACCTTATCGCTGAAATCCGTCAGCTCGTCCTTGATGCTCGCAGGAGTGTGACGCACGGTGGCGCCGCAGCCCACCGCCTTGCTGATGGTCATCCCAGGAAAACCCGGCACGGCCCGCAGCACCTCGCGCAGGCGGGGCAGTTTCTGGGGCCGGATGACGGCACGTATCTCTTTCATGATGTCTCCTTCGTACTGCAGCGGGCCGCCCCGCAGGGCGGCCCTTTCAAGTCTTGATCAGGCTTCGTAGGGGGTGTCGTCGAACCACTTGTAGAGGGTCGGCAACACCACCAGGGTCAGCAGCGTCGAGGTGATCAGCCCGCCAATCACCACGATGGCCAGCGGGCGCTGCACTTCCGAGCCCGGACCGGTGGCGAACAGGAAGGGCACCAGCGCCAGCAGGGCCACCGTCGCGGTCATCATCACCGGACGAAAGCGCAGCGTCGCCCCTTTCACCACCGCCTCGGCCAGCGGCACACCCTCGGTACGCAGGCTGCGGATGTAGCTCACCAGCACCACCCCGTTGAGCACCGCGATCCCCCACAGGGCGATGAAGCCCACCGAGGCCGGCACCGACAGGTATTCGCCGGTCACCAGGAGGCCGATCACCCCGCCGACGCTCGCGAAGGGCAGCACCAGGATGATCAGGCTGGCCAGCTTGAGGGAGCCGAACAGCAGGAACAGCAGGAAGAAGATCGCTCCGACAGTCACCGGGATGATGATCGTCAGGTGGCCCATGGCCCGCTCCAGGTTCTGGAACTGGCCGCCCCACTCCAGGTAATAGCCTTCCTTAAGCTTGACCTTGGCATCCACCGCCTTCTGCAGCTCGGCGACGAAGCCGCCCAGATCCCGGTCCTTCACGTTCACGCCGACCACGATGCGGCGCTTGGCGAGCTCGCGGGAGATCTGTGCCGGACCGTCGGCAACGCGGATCGTCGCAAGGTTTTCCAGCGCTACCTGGGCACCGCCCGGCGTGCTGATCAGGATGTCGCCGATCTTCTCGACGTTGTCGCGGAAGCTCTCCGGCAGGCGCACCACCGACGCGAAGCGCCGCTCGCCCTCGTACACCTCGGTCGCCTGCTTGCCGCCGACGGCCGCCTCAATGGTGTCATTCACGTCCGACACGTTGAGGCCGTGGCGGGCGATGGCCTGGCGGTCGATCTCGATGGACAGGTACTGCTGGCCGGTAACCCGCTCGACACGGATGTCCTCGGAACCGGTGATGCCACCTGCCACGCGGGCGATCTCCTCGGCCTTCTTCTTCAGCTCATCCAGATCGTCACCAAAGACCTTGATCGCCACGTCGGAGCGCACACCGGTGACCATCTCGTCCACCCGGTCGGAGATCGGCTGGGCCATCACCACCTGCACGCCCGGCAGGGCCTTCAGCTTCTCGCGCATCGCCGCGGCGATGTCGTCCTGGGTCCACCCGGCCGGCCATTCGTCACGGGGCTTGAGGCTGACGATCGGGGTCGACTCGTTCTGGCCCTGCGGGTCGGCCGGCGATTCACCGCGTCCGACGCCGGAGATCGCCGATTTGACGCCCGGCACCTGCATCACCAGGCGCATCGCCTCCATTTCCATCTTGATGGACTCATCCAGCGAGATGTTCGGCACCCGGTTGATACCGGGCACCACCGAACCTTCCTTCATTTCCGGGATGAAGGCGGTACCGAGGAAGGGGAACATGCCCAGCGTGACGACCAGCAGGACGACCCCGCCGGTGACTGTCTTGCGGCTATTGGCCACCGCCCAGTGCAGCATTTTCAGATAGGGCGCCTTGATCTTGGCGATCAGCCACGTGTCGTGCTCGGCGCCGCCCTTCAGCAGGTAGGACGACAGCACCGGCGTCAGGGTCAGGGACAGGAACAGGGACACCGCCAGCGCGATCGCGATGGTATAGGCCAGCGGCGCGAACATCTTGCCCTCCATGCCCTGCAGGGTCATCAGCGGCAGGAACACCAGGATGATGATGCTGACCCCGAAGATCACCGGCGTAGACACCTCGCGGACCGCGTCGAAGATGATGCGTACCTTGCTCTCGCCCCTGTCGGTGGCATGGCCGAGGCGCGCAAAGGCGTTTTCCACCACCACCACCGAGCCGTCCACCATCAGGCCGATGGCGATCGCCAGGCCGCCGAGGGACATCAGGTTGGCCGAGATGCCGTAGTGATTCATCGCCAGGAAGGTGAGCAGCGGCGTCAGCACCAGCGTAGCCACCACGATCAGGCTCGAACGCACATCGCCGAGGAACAGGAACAGCACCACCACCACCAGCGCAATGCCTTCCAGCAACACCTTGATGACCGTGTGCAGCGCTGCATCGACCAGCTCGGAACGGTCGTAGTAGGGCACGATCTGCAGGCCGTCGGGCAGCATGCCCTTCTCGTTGATCTCCGCCACGCGGGCCTTGATGCGGCTGACCACTTCCTTGGCGTTGCCGCCGCGCAGCATCATCACCACGCCGCCGACCGACTCGGTGACACCGTTCTTCACCACCGCGCCCTGGCGCACCTCGTGGCCGAAGGTCACCTCCGCCACGTCGCGCACATACACCGGCGTGCCACCGACCTCCTTCAGCACGATGGCGCCGATGTCGGACAGGCTCTTCACCAGGCCGACGCCGCGGATCAGGTACTGCTCGGCGTACTGGGGCAGCACGCCGCCGCCAGAGTTGGCGTTGTTGCGGGCCACCGCCTCATACACGTCACGCACGGTGATGTGGTAGTGGCGCAGCCGGTCGGGGTTCACCAGCACCTGGTACTGGCGGGCAAAGCCGCCCTGGGAGTTGATCTCCGCCACGCCCGGGATCGAGCGCAGCAGCGGGCGCACCACCCAGTCCTGGGCGATGCGCCTTTCGGTCAGCTCCTTCTCGGTCAGCTCCCGGTTGCCGTCGTCCGGACGGTCGAGGGTGTACTGGTAGACCTCGCCGAGGCCGGTAGACACCGGGCCAAGCACCGGCACCACCCCTTCCGGCATCCGGCTGCCCACTTCGAGCAGGCGCTCCATCACCAGCTGGCGGGCAAAGTAAACGTCGGTCGCGTCGGTGAACACCAGGGTGATCAGCGACAGGCCGGGCTTGTTGAGGGAACGCATTTCCTCCAGACCGGGCAGGCCGGTCATGGCAATTTCCAGCGGCACGGTGACGAAGCGCTCCACTTCCTCGGGGGACCGCCCCTTGGCTTCGGTGGCGATCTGCACCTGCACATTGGTCACGTCGGGGAAGGCATCCACCGACAGCTTGCGCGCCGCGTTGAGGCCGAAGGCGAGCAGCACCACGGCCACCACCACGACCACCAGACGCTGGCGGAGCGCAGCACGGACAAGGGATTCAATCATGGTCCGTCCTTATTCCAGCTCTTTGCGCTTGCGCTCGTTGTTGAGATGGAAAGCCCCCGACACGAGGATCCGCTGGTCGGCCTTCAGGCCCGACAGCACCGCGCGGCGGCCATCCATGTCGGGACCGAGGCGCACCGGGGTCAGGCGAAACTGCTGCGCCCCAACCTCGACGAAGACATTGTCCGCGTCACCGTCACGCACCACCGCCTGGGACGGCACCACCACCCGCTCCACCGGCGCAGCCTGGATCAGCATGGTCGCCAACATCGCCGGCTTGAGCTGGCGGGAAGCGTTGTCCACCACGCTGCGCACGGCGATCGTGCGGGTTTCCGGATTGACCGTGTCGGCGACGTAGATCAGCTTGCCCGTCAGGCGTGTGCCTAGAGCCGGCACCTCGATATCCACCGCCTGGCCGGCCTTGACCAGCGCCGCCTGTTGCTCGGGCACCTCGGCGGTGACCCACACGCGGGACAGGTCGGCGACCACGAACAACGCGTCGGCGGGCTGCACCACCTGGCCCTGGGCCACCGGCCGCTCGACCACCACGCCAGCCATCGTCGATGCCACCGAAGTCACGGAATTGATGCTGCCGGAGCTGCCCAACCGGTTAATGGCGGCGGACGACATGCCCAGCACGCGCAACTGGTCGGCGGCACCACGCTGCTCGGCGGAGGCGATCGCCAGCTCGCTCTCGCGGCGCTGCAGCTCGGCCTTCCCGATCACGTCGGCGGCGAACAGCTGGCGCGCCCGTTCCACGCTGCGGGCCTGCAGATCGGCCTGGGCGCGGGCTTTCAGGTAGGTCAGCTGGGCGGCACTCAGCTCGGTACTGTTAATCGTCGCCAGCGTGTCACCGACCTTCACCGACTGGCCCAAGTGGGCCTGGATGTCGATCACGCGGCCGGTCACCGTCGCGCCGATGCGGGTCACCCGCTGGGCGTCGAAGTCCACCTTGCCGGCCACCCGCAGGGTGTCGGCGACGGCGCTCTGACCGGCCGGCGACACCTTCAGTTCGGCGCCGAAACCCGGCGGCACCGTGACCAGGGCCGGGTCGACCGGCGCCGCCTTGGCATTGACCACACCGCCTTCGGCGATGGCAGCCGTGGCGTCGGCGGCGGGTTTGTCGGTAGTCTGTGCAGCATCCTTGCTGCACGCGGAAATCATGAGGGCGGCCAGCAGGGTGGCCAGGGTAGTCGGTCGAAGCATCATGGAAGCGTTCCGGATCATTGGGCAGCGCGCAGGCGCTCGATTTCGATGACGGCCAGCTGGAGTTCGTAGCGGGCGGCGATGAGTTCATTGCGGGCGGCGCGGAAGACCCGCTGGGCATCCAGGTAGTCGAGGATGCCGCGCTCGCCGAAGCGGTAGGCGGCTTCTGCCACCTTCAGTGCAGCCTCCGCCTCCCGGATGATCCCGTTCTCGAGGGCATTCACCTGGGTGCGGGCGATCTCGTACTGGCGGTAGGCGCCTTCCAGCGCCTGGGTCAGGGCCAGCTCCTGGCCGGCCTGCTCACTGCGGCTCCGGCTCAGCAGGGCGCCAGCCTCGGCCACCGGGCCCTGGCGGCGGTCCCACAGGGGCACGCTGAGGATCACCCCGAGGCGGTTGTCACGGATCTCGCTGTCACGCTCCTCGGTCACCTTGACGGCCAGCTCGGGCTGGCGGCGCAGGCGCTCCAGCTCCAACTGGCGCTCGGCACGCCTCACTTCGGCCTGGCTGCGCGCCAGCTCCGGGTTGCGGGCCAGCACCTCGGCCCGCAGGCTGTCGAGGCTCGGCACCACCGGGCTGGTCGCCAGCGAGCCCTCCACCGCGAACTCCGCCGGCAGCGCCGGGCTGACCAATGCCCGCAGGCCGGCCCGCGCCTGGGACACCCGCAGCGCAGCGCCTTCGGCCGACTTCTGCGCATTGAGCAGCTCGGTGTCAGCCTTGATCAGTTCATAGCGCGGCGACTCGCCGGTCTTCACGCGCACCGCCACGCGGGAGCGGATCTGCTCGGCGAGACCCAGATCCTCCCGGGCCGCGCGCAGCTCCGCCTCCCGGCGCAGCAATTCATAGAAACGCTGATCGAGGCGGGCCAGCAGATCGTTCTCGAAACTGCGCCGCTCGGCCTCGCGGGCATTCAGCGCAAAGCCGGCGGCGTCGATGCGGGCCTCCCGCTGCCAGGGGTTGTCGATGCGCTGGGTGATCTCAAGGCTCTGCACCGAGCCGGTGGTCGCGCCGGGGGCGCGGGCGCGGGTGCGGCCGGCAAGAAACTCCACCTCCGGGTTGGGGTAGGCCCCGGCGGTGATCACCTGCGCCCTGCCCGCCTCAACGGCCGCGCGGGCAGCGGCGAGGGAAGGATGGGCGGCCCGCGCGGCGTCACGCAGAGCCGGCAGGGAATAGGTGGCGACACCGTCGGCGACGGCATGGGTGGCGGCCAGCAAAAGGGCAGCCACCAAAAAGGACTTCCTGAACATGCGGATTCATCAGCGCCCAGCGGGCGCTGCTCCCGTTTTGTTATTCGACAACCGACAGGCGACACAGGGCCCGTCTGGAACAAGACGTGAAGGCGCAACCAGCCCTGCCGGGCCGGCCGTTCAGGATTGCCTGGGAGGCGGTGCCGCGGGCTGCGGCAGGACGGAGTGCCACACCGGCGGAATCGCTTCCGGGCGGACCTCCATGAGGTGCAGGATGGGGAGCGGAATGCCGCTGGCGAGTGCCGGGCAGTCCTGCGGATCGGCGCCATGCAGATCCAGGACCAACGGATCGGCCTGCAGGTGGAGCTGCTCCGCGCTCTGCATGTAGTCGGCCAGGTCTTCGGCCGCCTCGACGCAATCGTCGGCAAAGGCCGCCCCTGCCCAGATGAGCACGAGACAGGCCAGCACGAGAGAGAGACCGCGACGAATAAGGAGCATTGCATCAAGCCAGACAGGGAGACACTACTGGAGTTCCCGCTGCAGCGCAAAAAAACCATTACAAACTACGGCATCGGGCGGTGGACGGGGTGTCTATAATTGCGCTTTTGCTTCTCCCCACCCCCACCATGTTGCGTCGCTTCATCCTGCTCCTGCTGCTGATTCCTACCCTCGCCTTCGCCCAGATGGTCCCGCCGACCGTCGCCGCACGGGCCTGGCTGCTCCTTGATGTTGGCTCCGGCCAGGTGCTCACCGCCGAGAAACCCGACGAGCGTATCGAGCCCGCCTCGCTGACCAAGCTGATGACCGCCTACCTCACCTTCGCGGCCATCAAAAACAAGACCATCACCCTCGACCAGGTCGTGCCGGTGTCCGAAAAGGCCTGGAAGATCAGCGGCTCCAAGATGTTCATCGAGCCCAACATGCCGGTCACCGTGAAGGAACTGATCCACGGCATGATCATCCAGTCCGGCAACGACGCCTGCATCGCGCTGTCCGAAGCCATCGCCGGCTCCGAAGAGAACTTCGTGCAGCTGATGAACAAGGAAGCCGCCCGTCTCGGCCTGAAGAACACCCACTTCGAGAACTCCACCGGCCTGCCCGCCCCGACCCACCTGGCCTCGGTGCGCGACCTGGCCACGCTTTCCGCCGCGATCATCCGCGACTTCCCGGATTTCTACCCGATCTATTCCATCAAGGAATACACCTACAACAAGATCCGTCAGCCCAACCGCAACCGCCTGCTCTCCCTCGACCCCACCGTCGACGGCCTCAAGACCGGCCACACCGAAAGCGCTGGCTACTGCCTGATCTCCTCCGCCAAGCGTAACGACCGCCGCCTGATCTCGGTGGTCGTCGGCACCACCAGCGACAACGTGCGCGCCCAGGAATCCCAGAAGCTGCTCAACTGGGGCTACCTGGCCTTCGACTCCGCCAAGGTCTATTCCGCCAACCAGGCCGTCAGCGATTTCCGCGTCTGGAAGGGTGCCGAGAACAGCGTCAAGGTCGGCGTGCTGAGCGACCTGGTGCTGTCCCTGCCGAAGGGCGACGCAGAGAAGCTCAAGACCAACATCGTCACCCCGCCGGACCTCATTGCACCGATCACCAAGGGCCAGAAGATCGCCAGCGTGCAGCTGTCCATCGACGGCAAGACCATCGGCGAATACCCGCTGGTCGCCCTCGACGAGGTGCAGGAAGCCGGCTGGTTCGGCCGCCTGTGGGACGCCATCCGCCTGTGGTTCAAGAACCTCTGACAGCCGCGGCATTTGAGGATTGCGTCGGGCACTTGAAGTTGCGCTGCTGCGCCCACATCTTGTAAAGGTGGTCGCAGCGCGCCCCACCCGCCCCGACGCCCTCCCCCAAAACAGGAACTGCCATGACCGAACAACGCACCACCCTGCTCGAATTCCCCTGCGAATTCCCCATTAAGATCATGGGCGCGCGGGTCGATGGCTTCGCCCAGGCGGTGCTGGAAGTAGTGACGGTGCACGCACCGGACTTCGACGGCACATTGATGGAAATGCGCCCGTCGGCCAAGGGCAACTACCTGTCCATCACCTGTACTGTCAACGCCACCTCCCAGACCCAGCTCGACGACCTCTACCGCGCACTGACCGCCCACCCGCTGGTCAAGGTCGTACTGTGATTATCCGCCACCTGGGCCTGGTGCCCTACGAGCCCACCTGGCGGGCCATGCAGGAATTCACCGCCAGCCGCAACGACACCACCCCGGACGAGTTGTGGCTGGTCCAGCACCCGCCGGTCTACACCCTCGGCCAGGCCGGCAAGCCCGAACACCTGCTGCACGCCACCGAAATCCCGCTGGTCAAGATCGACCGCGGCGGCCAGATCACCTACCACGGCCCCGGCCAGGTCGTCGCCTACCTGCTGCTCGACCTGCACCGCCGCCACCTCAAGGTGCGCGAAATGGTGAACCTGCTCGAACAGGCCATCATCGACTGCGTCGCCGACTTCGGCCTCACGGCCGAGCGCAAGGACGGCGCCCCCGGCGTATATATCGCCGGCGAGAAGGTCGCCGCCCTCGGCCTGCGCGTACGCAACGGCTGCAGCTATCACGGCCTTTCCCTTAACGTCGACATGGATTTAACCCCGTTTACGTGGATCAACCCTTGCGGCTATAGTGGGCTCAAGACAATACAACTCAAGGACTTCGGCGTGACTGAAGGCCCCGACGAAGTCGCCGAACGGCTTCTCGGCCACCTCCAGCGGCATTTTCCCGAAGTACCGCCCACCGCCTTACCAAAGGATTAGATTCAATGGATTCCGAGAGCCGCAAGCAACGCGGCGCCGAAAAAACCGCCCGTATCCCCATCAAGATCGTTCCCGCCGAGCGCCTCAAGAAGCCCGACTGGATCCGCATCAAGCTCGGCGCGGGCGTCGAAGCCGAACGCTTCAACGAGATCAAGGACACCCTGCGCGAGCACAAGCTGCACACCGTCTGCGAAGAAGCCTCCTGCCCCAACATCCACGAATGCTTTGGCAAGGGCACGGCCACCTTCATGATCATGGGTGACATCTGCACCCGCCGCTGCCCCTTCTGCGACGTCGGCCACGGCCGCCCCGAGCCGCTGGACGCCAACGAGCCGGCCAACCTGGCCAAGACCATCGCCGCGATGCGCCTCAACTACGTGGTGATCACCAGCGTAGACCGGGACGACCTGCGCGACGGCGGCGCCCAGCATTTCGTCGAGTGCATCCGCGCCACCCGCGAAGCCAGCCCCAAGACCACCATCGAAGTGCTGGTGCCCGACTTCCGTGGCCGCATGGACGTGGCGCTGGACATCTTCGACCAGTCCACGCCGGACGTCATGAACCACAACCTGGAAACCGTGCCGCGCCTCTACAAGCAGGCCCGCCCGGGTGCCGACTACGCCTACTCGCTGGAACTGCTCAAGCAGTTCAAGGCCCGCCACCCGGAGGTCAACACCAAGTCCGGCCTGATGGTCGGCCTCGGCGAAACCGACGAAGAGATCCTCGAAGTGATGCGCGACATGCGCGCCCACAACGTGGACATGCTCACCATCGGTCAATACCTCCAGCCCTCCGGCGGCCACCTGCCGGTACTGCGTTACGTCCATCCCGACACCTTCAAGATGTTCGAGACCGAAGCGCTGAAGATGGGCTTCAAAAACGCCGCCTGCGGCCCGATGGTCCGCTCCAGTTACTGGGCGGATCAGCAGGCGCATGGGGCGGGGGTGGTGTAAACCGCACCTGCTACTTCCTAGGTTATGCACGGTAAAAGGCCGGCTCGCTATGCGAGCTGGCCTTTTACATTTCGTACCTTCAGTTTGGAGTTGAGCCGTTGCATGAAGAGAGCCTAAGCCGCCCGAAGAATCTGTTCACATGAACGAAAGGTCTCTAAAAATTCCGACATAGAGAACTCATCGTCAATTCACTACTATCGCCGCTCGCCAATATGGGAGGATGCTCATAAACGGTACAGGCTGGGTAAAAAACCCCATAGGATCATTTATATAAAGAACTGGTTGAATCCCCGACGATGTTGCCACCCACTCCATTCCGCGAATAACAACAACATGCCCAGAAAATGGCGACGATTGTACAGCCATGATAATGGCATTTCTAGCCAAAAGTGTTTGGTAAATTGTCATCGGATCTGCGGGCGGTGCAATGCTAGAAAATCGCCCGCCAAAATACTGAATCAAATTCTGAATTTCTGTCAAACTCCCGCCTCTCATGCACGACATAGGCGCTTGACAACAATACTGCGGGGGAACATTGCTGGCTATAGCGACAAGCCCACATTGAGGCGGGGTGCCATTGAGCCCACGCACAGCAAGAATTATTTGCTGCGCCACTGCCGCCCAGCACCACACCGGTGTTTCTTGGGGAATATTCTGAATTCCAAGATCTACAGGTGGTAGCAATTGAGAACGAACCTGAGACGAAAAAAAGATAATAAAAAATGCAAAAAAAATTGATGATTTTTTCATTTCATATACCTCCAATCCCCACCATTCGCCCAATCCATGTTAGATATATTACTCTTACAATAAAATGAATTAGCTCATCACAGGAGGGAACTTGGAAAAGGGCATCGTTTTTCCCCTTCCTGCAGTTGGCCAAGTTGGCTTTTTAAAGTAGAAATCAATCCAGAACGTGCTGGCGATGTAACCTGAGGGTTTTGGACAAACTCCATAAACTGCCGGACTCGTTCATTTGCAATATTGCAGTCTCCCAATGAGAACTCTGCGACTATCCAGTCTGAAACAATGTATGCGCGTGAACCATTAATCCCAAATGCAGATTCGTTGCGAATAACGTTTAATGCATCCTCATAAGCTTTACGTCCCTCTTGCACTCTTCCGGTAAAAAACATCAATCGAGCCTTGTAGCGCCTAGCCTCAGCTTGCAGCGAGGGTACAGCTCCCTTAGCAGCAACGGCACGATCAACCAATATCTCCGCACTTTTCCAATCGTAAATATTCATCGCCTCCGATATCAAAACGATTAATTGTGGAATCCCAGCATAATCACCAAGCCGGGGAAGAAGCTCCGTAGCATACTGAATATGGGCTAGCACTTGCGGTGTTACCATAGAGTTCATTGCTAGAATCATTTGAGGATTATTCGACTGAAACTGGACCTGAATCATGCTCTGGCGCAGATTCGCTACCGAGTTGACAGCCTTATTAAACTCATCTATGTCTCGAAAAAGTGCTTCTCTAGGCTTAATCAAAAAAACATCAAAAAGAGACACTAAACTCAGAGCAATACCGATAATTAGAGCGATAAAACTCGCATTTTTCTGTATCTTTTCTGAACGACTTTTTTCTTCTGGATTTTCAAGTTGCTTCAACCGTTCGTTAAAGGCGTTCAGAGTTAATGCGATTAGAGCGTCGCGATCGGTTGTCGTACCGACGCTTTTCTGAGGAGCATCTTCAGCCATGTAAGCACCTCTCAATGAAAGACAACCGCGCCTATCGTTTTAGCGGTTTAGTTCAATTCAGTTTAGATTTTATGAACACACTCTACATATATGAGCCAAAACTTACCTCAATTGAAAAACAACTGCCTCTGACGACTCCTTGCCGTTACAAACCTGGCTGCAGATCATTCTTTCAACATAGACGAATGCAATCGACCTACAAGTGAAATGTAACGATCTCAACCGTTCTGTGCCGGTACTACTTTCTCAGCATCGTGACCGTAAGCGCCCGTCGCCTCATAGGGATGGAGTAATGTCTGTAAGAATCAGGTCTTCTTAGAGTTCTCCTAAGCTTCAGCCCCTCACGCACCAGCCCAGTGCCCGTGCCCCTGCCCCGCACCACATCGGCCCTCCATGGCAGGGCAAACGCCACCCCGTAGCCCCGAAATGGGGGCCTTTCCCCATGGAACGTTTTTTGCACCGCAACACGCAATCAATCGTTCATCGGAGAGCCGACATGGCCGCGAACTGCACCTGGGATTCCATGGATGTCCATTTGCTGCGCGTACTGCACGCCCTGCTGACCGAGTGCAGCGTGAGCAAGGCGGCGCGGCGTCTCAACCAGTCCCAGCCGGCGGTCAGCACCGCGCTGCGGCGGCTGCGCGACATCACCGGCGACCAGTTGCTGGTGCGCTGTCGTAACGGCATGACGCCCACCGAGCGCGGTGCCGGGCTGCTCGAGCCGGTCAAGATCGCGCTGCAGCAGATCGAGGCGATCGCGGTGCGGCAGGTCAAGTTCGACGCCGCCAGCTCGCGGCGCATCTTCAACATCGCCACGCCGGACTACCTCAACGCGGTGCTGCTCGGCGAGATCGTCGCCCGCCTGCGCAAGCTGGCGCCGCACAGCCAGGTGGCCTTCCATTCCCTCGGGCCGGATTACGACTACGCCCGCGCGATGGAGAACGGCGAGCTCGACGTGGTGATCGGCAACTGGCCGCAGCCGCCGGAAAACCTGCGCATCGCGCCGCTGTTCGAGGACGAGGTGGTGTGCCTGATGCGCAAGGGCCATCCGCTGGCCGGCAAGCCGCTGGGCACCGCCGAATACCTGGCCGCCGAGCACCTGGTGCCGACGCCCTATGCGGTGGGCCAGCGCGGCGTCATCGACCTGCACCTGGCCCGCGAGCGCATGAAGCGCAATGTGGTGGCCTACGTGCCCTACTTCGGCCTGGTGCCCTACCTGCTGCTCGAAACCGACATGCTGTTCTCCAGCCCGCGGATCTTCGCCGAGCACTGCGCCAAGATGATGCCGCTGGCCGTCGCCGAGCCGCCCATCGAATTCCCGAAGATGAGCTTCTACCTGCTGTGGCACGACCGCAGCCACTACGAGGAGGAATGCCGCTGGTTCCGTGAGCAGATTATCTCGGTGGTGCGCAACTCGCCGGCCCTGCAGAAAGCCCTGCCCGTCACCCCGCCGAAGGGTCGCGCTGCCGACAGCACCGCCTGCGCGGCGGCCTGAAAAAATCGCTCCGCCACATGACAAAGATCTTTTGTCATATGCCAAAAACACTGCGTCACGTGACGGAAAGGTTTTTTTACATAACAGAAAGCCTGCGACACGCCGCTGAAAGCCTGCGTCACGCCACGCAATGACTGCGGCACATGACAAAATCACCGCGACGCGTGGCGCAGTCATTCCGGCATATGGCTGAATGATCCGGCGGCGTGTCGCAGTGGTTTTGTCATGCGCCCCGGTGGTTTTGCCATATGGCGCAGCGTTTTTTCCATATGAATAAACGGTTTTGCCAGATGGAAAAACCATTTTTCGGCATGAAAAATCATGTGGCAGATCCTTTCTACCCGCTTCCCTTGAGCAGCGGCCCAGGCCAAGCAGCCCTCAATGGATCCGGTTGCCGGCCTCCAGCACGTCGGCGGTGTTGGGGGCGACGATGCCCTGGCGCTGCATGCGCCGGTACAGGGTGGAGCGGGACACGCCGATGGCGGCGGCGGCAGCCGAGATGTTCCAGTGGCAGCGGCGCAATTCGTCGAGCAGGGCGTCCCGTTCACCGCCGGCCGGGCGGCTCGCCCCGGTGGCGGGTGCGGACATGGCGACCGCCAGCGGCGGCGCGGCGGGGCTGAGCACCGGCGCCTGCAGCCCGTCGGGAAAATGCGCCGTCGCCAGCACGCCGTCGTCGCATACCGCCACCGCAAAGCGCAGCGCGTTGCGCAGCTCGCGGATGTTGCCCGGCCACGGGTAGGCGGCCAGCTGCTCGAGCACCGGGTCGGGCAGGCTCAGCTGCCGCCCGGCGGTGGCCAGCTCCTGGGCCAGCACCTGGCGGATCACCACCCGCCGGTCGGAGCGCTCGCGCAGCGCCGGCAGGCGAAACACCGCCGCATTCAGGCGGTAGTACAGATCTTCACGAAACTGGCCGGCGCGCACCATCGCGGCCAGGTCCCGGTGGGTCGCGCAGACCACGTTGAGGTCCACCGCCTCCGGTTCCGACGCGCCCAGCGCCACCACCTCGCCCTCGGCCAGCACGCGCAGCAGGCGCGTCTGCAGGGCCAGCGGCATGTCGCCGATCTCGTCGAGGAACAGGGTGCCGCCGCTGGATTGCTGGACCTTGCCCTTCGAGCCCTTGGCCTTGGCGCCGGTGAAGGCGCCCTCCTTGTAACCGAACAGCTCGCTCTCGATCAGGCTCTCCGGGATCGCCGCGCAGTTGAGGGCCACGAAGGGCTTGTCGCGGCGCAGGCTGTGGCCGTGGATCGCGCGGGCGAAGGCTTCCTTGCCGGAGCCGGTCTCGCCGAGCAGCAGGATGGTCAGCTTGCGGTCCACCACCCGCTTGACCCGCTCGATGCTCTCCAGCACCCGCGGGTCTTCAGCCGCCAGCGCATCGAAGCCGCGCTTCACCGATAACGTCGCCGGCACCCCCGCCTCGCGCACCGGCGCGCGCAACTGGGCCTCGAAGCGCACCCCGTTGGCCAGGCAGCGCAGCGGAATCGGCGCGCCGGGGCGCTCGTGGGCACGCTTCACCAACTCGTCGGCGGACAGGTCGAAGACGTCCTCGACGCGCCGCGACGGCAACTCCGCACCCGGAAACAGCCCGGCCCGCAGGCGCCGGCTGGCGGCGAGGATGCGCCCGCCATCGTCGAAGGCCAGGCAGTGCGCCTCTCCGAGGCTCCAGCAATCCCCCGGCCCGCTGATCGACAGGATCCAGGCCGTCTTGTAGCTCTCCACGAACAGCGCATTCTCGATGGCCAGCGCGTTCTGCTGGACCAACCGGAACACCACCGACTGGCTGTTGCGGTTCTCCGGCGCCGCAAAGGCCGACGCGTTCAGCACGCCCACCAGCTCGTCGCGGGGGCCGAACACCGGCGCCGCGCTGCAGGTGATGCCGTGGTTGTGGTTGCGAAAATGCTCCTCCCGGTGCACCAGGATCGCCGCCCGGTCCACGATGGCGGTGCCGACACCGCAGGTGCCTTCGTCGGATTCCGACCAGCAAGCCCCGGCAATGAAGCCACGGCGCCGGAACTCCGCATCCAGGCTGGGCGTACCGCGGAAGTCCACGCTGGTGCCGTCGCCGGTGGTGAGCAGCACGCAATAACCGGAATCGCGCACCTGTTCATGCAGGCGCGCCACGCCCAGCTGGGCGATGCGCAGGAAGATGGCGGCGCGGTCGCGCAGGTCGCGGAACTCGGCGGCCGACAGCACCCGCGGGCTGGAACGCGTCGAGGGATCGATGCGGTAGGTTTCCTCCGAGCGCCGCCACGATTCGCGCAAGCGCGCCTCGGTGGCCGCCAGGCTCAGCATTCCGCCGGGCAAGAGCCCCCCGGCCAAGGCATCGGTGTGCCTGCCCTGCATATCCATCTCCTCGTCTCCACCCGCTTATAAGGTGCGCGCCGCGCTGGCGGAATCCACCGCTGCGGCTGCCATTTGTGGCTGGATGATAGCGCATGGAAATTGCTGCTGCGAATAAAAGCGGCGAATAAGGAAATACCCGAACGAATACCGCGTCGCAACAAAATAATGCGCTGTAGCGAATTACGGTTTTGCGACACGACACCTGATTCACGCCCCGCTACACCTGTAGTGCACGGGCGGACGGCGCGCGACCTCCAATTCAATCCAATTGGAATTTAAAAAACCTTCCGCACCTCCGAAAAAAATAAAAAACCATTTATTAACAACAACAAGGCAAATCAACCCCACCCTTCCTGAGCGCAATTTCAACTCCGTGGCACAGGCCTTGCCTAATAGACCTGGCCACAAACCAGAACGCAGGACAGGAATATGAACAGGACGCCTTCCACACCGATTGTCGAGACCACGCCGGAGAACGTGGCCAATCCAAATAGACGGGAAACGCTGAAAGCCACCTCGGCACTGCTCCTTTGCGCCGGGCTGGGAATTGGCCGCAATGCCCTTGCCGATGACGACGCCAATTCGAAACCGAAAGTCGGCGATCAATTGGCGCGCAGCGACAGCGAGGGCAAGGCCCAGCCCCTGCGCTGCAGCGAAATCCAGCCCGGCGCCAAGCCGGTGCCGGCCTTTCCCTTCGAGCCGGCCAGCGGCGAAGTGCGCGACGGCTCCCGCCTCAACAAGGTGATCCTGGTCCGCGTCGATCCGCAGGAGCTCACCGACGAAACCCGCGCCTACGCCGCCGGCGGCGTGCTGGCCTATTCGGCGGTGTGTACCCACCAGGGCTGCGAGATCTCCGAATGGGTCCCCAAGGACAAGACCCTGATGTGCTACTGCCACTTCTCCAAGTTCTCCCCCAGCCAGGGCGGCCAGGTTGTCGCCGGCCCGGCTCCGCGCACCCTGCCGCTGCTGCCGCTGAAGGAGGAGAACGGCGTGCTGGTGGTGGCCGGCCCCTTCACCTCCCACCCCGGCGTCGCCAAGTCCGCCTGATTTTTCCCCGCCTCACCCGCTCGCCCACACCAAAGCAATAAAGGAGACATCTGCAAATGAAAACCCGACTCAAGGCCCTGTGTGCCAGCCTGACCTTCGTCCCCATGCTGGCCGGCGCCAGCCTGGCCCCCTACAGCCCCGTCACCGACGCCCGCCTGACCAAGCCCGAGGCCGGCAACTGGCTGATGTACCGCGGCAACTACGAAGGCTGGGGCTACAGCCCCCTCAAACAGATCAACAACCAGAACGTCGGCAAGCTGGTGCCGGCCTGGTCCTACACCACCGGCATGACCGAGGGCCACCAGGCGCCACCCATCGTCAATAACGGCTACATGTACGTGTCCACTCCCAACAACCAGGTGATCGCGCTGGAAGCCGCCACCGGCAAGGAGCTGTGGCGCTACAAGAAGACCATCCCCGATGAGCTGATGCAGCTCCACCCCACCAACCGCGGCGTGGCGCTGTACGGCGACAAGCTCTACCTGGCCACCACCGACGCCTTCCTGGTGGCCCTCGACGCGGCCACCGGCAAGGAGCTGTGGAAGGTGCCCGTAGCCGACTGGAAAAAGGGCTATTACATGACCCTCGCTCCGCTGGCCGCCAAGGGCAAGATCATGGTCGGCTCGTCCGGCGGCGAGCTGGGCATCCGCGGTTTCGTCGCTGCCTTCGACGCGGAGAGCGGCAAGGAAGCCTGGCGCACCTACACCATCGCCGGCCCCGGCGAAGCGGGCGCCGAAACCTGGCCCGGCGAGACCTACAAGACCGGCGGCGGCTCGGTGTGGATCACCGGCACCTACGACTCCCAGACCAACATCGCCTACTGGGGCGTCGGCAACGCCGGCCCGTGGATGCCCGACACCCGCCCCGGCGACAACCTCTACGCCAACTCCACCATCGCCCTCGACGTGGATACCGGCAAGATCAAGGGCCACCACCAGTACCACTGGAACGATGCCTGGGACTGGGACGAAGTCTCCGCGCCACTGCTGATCGACCTGGAACACAAGGGCAAGAAGTTCAAGTCCCTGGTGCACGCCGGCCGCAATGGCTACCTGTGGCTGCTGGAGCGCACCCAGGACAAGGTCAATTACGTGGATGCCTGGCCCTACGTGACGCAGAACGTGTTCACCAGCCTCGACCCCAAGACGGGCCGGCCGACCTATGACCCGAAGCGCATTCCCGGCACCGGCAAGAAGACCGACTTCTGTCCGTCTCTGTGGGGCGGCAAGGACTGGCCGCCGGAAGCCTACAACCCGCAGACCGGCCTGCTCTACATCCCGGCCAACAACAACCTGTGTTCCGAGCTGACCGGCGAACCGGTCAAGTACAAGGCCGGCAGCCTGTACATCGGCGTATCCCTCGACAACATCCTGACCAATGTGCGGATGACCGAGAAATCCCGCCAGCACATCGGTGAAGTGCAGGCCTGGGACCTGAAGACCGGCAAGAAAGTGTGGACCCACACCTACCCCGAGATGAACTGGGGCCCGCTGATGACCACCGCCGGCAACCTGGTGTTCGGCGGCGGCACCAACGACCGCATGTTCCGCGCCCTCGACGCCAAGAGCGGCAAGGTGCTGTGGGAGACCCCGACCCCGTCCGGCGTCACCGGCGTGCCCTCGTCCTTCGAGGTGAATGGCGAGCAGTACGTGGCCGTGCAGTCCGGCTGGGGCGTCGATGCCCAGCGCATGCAGGGTGCCTTCGACGCGGTGCTCGACCACAAGACCGTCGTACCCCAGGGCGGCACGATCCTGGTCTACAAGCTGCAGAAGTAAGCCCCCCACCCCGGTTCAGCCCACCCGCGTAATCCACCCCGCGCCGCCCTCCGGCGGCGCGGGGAGAGGACTCACGCCCAAAAACGACAAAGGAGACATTCATGCAGACCCTTCACACCCCCTTCCGCCGCCTGCTGGCCGCCACCGCACTGGCCGGCCTCGGCGCTACCGTTGCCCCCGCCGTCTTCGCCCAGACCACCTTCGACGTCATCGGCCCCCACGAATACGAACTGCCGGTGGACTTCAAGCCCTTCAACGTTTTCGTGCAGTACGGCTACGTGCAGAACAACAAGGACACCTTCAACGCCAACGGCGACAAGGTGAAGGGCGACGGCAGCCAGACCATCGTCGGCATGTCCAAGTACGTGCGCTTCTGGACGCCGGAAGGCAACCCGAAGATCGGCCTCGCCTACGAGGTCATCGTGCCGGAGATCGGCGTGCGCAACCAGCACGCCGCCAATGCCGCCGACCGCCACATCAGCGGCATCGGCGACCCGCTCACCGGCTTCGCGGTGTGGATGAAGCCGAGCCCCGAGTCCACCTTCGGCTTCCAGTCCTTCCTGCAGGTGCCGGTCGGCGACGACCGGGTCAGCGACACCAACTGGAAGAACCTGTCGAGCTTCCTGTGGGACGTGCGCCTCACCGACAAGCTGGGGTGGACCGCCGACGCCGGCATGGTCTTCCAGAGCGAGAAGAAGGACGGCAGCCGCCCCGGCAATACCTTCCACACCAACCACCGCCTGGGCTACCGCGTCACCGGCCTGCTCGAGCCCTTCATCGCCCTCGACTACGAGAGCACCAGCAGCCGCAACAACCAGCCCAGCGCCCGCGTGCTGGACGGCGGCGTCGGGGTGATGTTCCACACCTTCGACAACCAGTCCATCAGCCTGCGCTACTCGTCCAGCATCGACGGCAAGAACCACGCCGCCAACAACAGCGTGAACATCAAGTACGCCTACGTGTGGTGATTCCCCCGAACTCGCGCCAAGGAGTGTTCCCATGAAGATCCTGCATGCCCTCGCCATCAGCATCGCCGTGCTCGTCGCCGCCTGGGTGTATCTCAGCGTCGGCAACCCGGACCTCGGCTTCAACCCGTGGATCAGCTTCGTTGCCTGGGCCGCCTTCTTCGCCGCCGGTGGCGGCAGCGGCGGACTGAGCAAGGCCCTCGGCGCCGGCCTGGCCGGCATCCTGCTCACCGCCGTGACCCTCGCCGGGGTGCAGGCGCTGGGCGGCGGCCTCGGCCCCCTGATCGGGCTGGTCGCCGTGCTGGCCTTCGTGCTGGTGGCGATGGCCGACATCGGCGCCCTGTCCTACACGCCGGCGGCTTTCCTCGGCGCGGCGTCCTTCTTCGGTTCCGGCGGAAAGATCGATCTCAGCATCGCCCTCGTCGCCCTGACCTGGATTGCCGGCCTCGCCTTCGGCTACGTATCGGAGAGCGTCGGCAAGAAGCTCGCCCGCCCCGCCGCCTGACCTTTCCCCGCCCCCCAACCCCGACACACCTCAGGAGACCTAACGTGACGACCCTCTACGAGAACTACATCGACGGCCGCTTCGTGCCCGCCGACGCCACCACCGCCATCGACGTGCATAACCCGGCCACCCACACCCTGCTGGCGCGCATCCCCACTGCCAGCAGCGACGAGGTGAATGCCGCGGTGGACGCCGCCCGCCGCGCCCAGCCGGGCTGGGAGCGCCTGCCGGCGATCCAGCGCGCCGCCCACCTGAAGGCCATCGCCGCCAAGGTGCGGGAGAACAAGGAGCGCCTCGCCGAAATCATCACCCGCGAGCAGGGCAAGGTCCTCGGCCTGGCCCGCGTGGAGGTGGATTTCACCGCCGACTACATGGACTACATGGCCGAGTGGGCGCGCCGCATCGAAGGCGAGATCCTGCAGAGCGACCGCCCGGGCGAGACGATCTTCGTGCATCGCAAGCCGATCGGCGTGACCGTCGGCATCCTGCCGTGGAATTTCCCGTTCTTCCTGATCGCCCGCAAGATGGCGCCGGCGCTGGTCACCGGCAACACCATCGTCGTCAAGCCGAGCGAGGAGACGCCGATCAACGCCTTCGAGTTTGCCCGCCTGGTGGCCGAAGCCGGCCTGCCGGCGGGGGTCTTCAACCTGGTCGGCGGGCGCGGCGCCGACGTGGGCGCCAGCCTGTGCACCCACCCGGACGTGGGCCTGATCAGCTTCACCGGCAGCGTCGCCACCGGCTCGACGATCATGCAGGCGGCCGGCCGCAACCTGACCCGCGTGAACCTCGAACTGGGCGGCAAGGCGCCGGCCATCGTGCTGGCCAGCGCCGACCTGGACCTGGCCGCCAAGGCGGTGGTGGACTCCCGCGTGATCAACACCGGGCAGGTGTGCAACTGCGCCGAACGGGTCTACGTGGAAAAGTCGGTGGCCGATGAATTCACCGCCAAGGTGCGCACGCTGATGGCCGCCACCCGCTACGGCGACCCGCTGGCCGAGCCGGATGTGCACATGGGCCCGCTGGTGAACCAGATCGGTCTCGACAAGGTGGCGGCGATGGTCAGCCGGGCCCGCGAGCAGGGCGCCGAGGTGATCCTCGGCGGCCGCGTGGCGGACCGCCCGACGGGCTTCCACTACGAGCCGACGGTAATCACCGGTTGCAGCGCCGACATGGAGATCATGCGCAAGGAGATCTTCGGGCCGGTGCTGCCGATCCAGGCGGTGAGCGGCCTCGACGAGGCCATCGCGCTGGCCAACGATTCGGAGTACGGCCTGACTTCGTCGATCTTCACCAAGGATCTCAACGCGGCGATGCAGGCCTGCCGCGAGCTGCGCTTCGGCGAGACCTATGTGAACCGCGAGCACTTCGAGGCCATGCAGGGCTTCCACGCCGGCCGCCGCAAGTCCGGCATCGGCGGTGCCGACGGCAAGCACGGCCTCTACGAGTACACCGAGACCCACGTGGTGTACATGCAGAACTGACCCCGGCACTCCCCCCTTCGGCGGCGCGGGCCTTCGCCGGTCCGTGCCGCTGATTGAAAGTTTTCTCCTCGTTGTTCTCCGCGTTGTTGTTACGGCGGCCGCCGACCCCTCGGCCGTGCCGCCGGGACGGCGGGCGAATCCTCCCTCTCGCCCGTCGTCCCTCCTTTTTTGCCCCGCCTCAGCCGCCGCTGAGGGCCTGCACGATGACCAGCTCCTGCACACCGTCGAGCCGCCGGGCCAGGTCGAAGACCTGCTCCCCATCGACGAAGAAGCGGATGTGCGGGCGGATGCGGTTCTGCTCGTCGATCATGCGGAAGCGGATACCCGGATAGCTGCGGTCCAGTTCAGCCAGCACCGCCGCCAACGTGTCCCCGCCCGCCGCGGCGTAAGCCTGCTCGGTGTAGGAGCGCAGCGCGCTGGGGATCAGCACCTTCACGGCGCGCCCTCCACCCCCATAGCCACCTCCACCGCGTAGATCTCCGGCAGGTGGGCGGCGATGCACGTCCATTGGCGGCCCTCGTCGCCGCTCATCCACAGCTCGCCGCTGGTGGTGCCGAAATACAGGCCGACCGGGTCGGCGCTGTCGGCCGTCATGGCCTGGCGCTTGACAGTCCACCACGCCTGCTCGGCCGGCAGGCCGGCGTCGAGGCGCTGCCAGCTGTCGCCGCCGTCGCGGGTGCCATACACCGCCGGCTTGCCGCCGGGGCTGGTGCGCGGCCACACGCTGGTGCCGTCCATCGGGAAGACCCACACCGCATTCGCGTCGCGGGGATGGACGACCATCGGGAAGCCGATGTCACCGACCTCCACCGGCATCGCCCGGCCGATGCGCTGCCAGGTGTCGGACGGGCGGTCGAGGCGGTAGATGCCGCAGTGGTTCTGCTGGTACAGCCGGTCCGGATTGGTCGGACACAGGCGCACGCAGTGGGGATCGTGGAAGGTCGGGTCGCTGCCGTCGAAGCCTTCGACGACCTCGATGCCACTGAGCAGCGGCGCGAAGCTGCGGCCGCCGTCTCCCGACTCATGCACGCCGCCGCCGGACATGGCGAAGTACAGGTGCTCGGCGTCGCGCGGGTCGACGATGATGGAGTGCAGCTTGGGGCCGTCCGGCGTGCCGTCCTGCACGGTGCCCATCCACTTGCGGTACTGGGGATCGTCGTTGATCGGCGAGAACGGCGCCCAGCTGACGCCGCCATCCTCCGAGCGGAACAGGCCCTGCGGCGAAGTGCCGGCGTACCACACGCCGGGCTGGTCGGCGTGGCCGGGGGTCAGCCAGAAGGTGTGGTCCACCGAGCGCCCGCCCTGGCCTTCGGGGGCCGGCGCGAAGGCCGGCGGCCGGGCGGCTTCCTGCCAGCTGCGCCCCAGGTCAGTAGAACGGAACACCGTCGGCCCGAGGTGGCCGGTCTTGGCCGCTGCCAGCAGGGTGCGCCCGTCGCGCGGGTCAAGCACCAGGTGGTTGATGATGTGGCCCAGGAAGTGGGGGCCCTCCACCCGCCAGTGCTGGCGGGTCGCATCGCCGTGGTACAGCCAGGCGCCCTTGCGCGTGGCCACCAGCACCAGGACGCTGCCAGGACCGCACTGCGCGGCCCCCTTGTCGATCTCGCTTGCCATCGCTCGCTCCTCCAAAAGACCGCCGCTGTGGCGGGAGAGCGGCTGCGGCACGCGTCCGCTGCGCGTGTCAGGGCCGCCGGCAGCCCCGTAGGTACGGGAATGCCTGACTTCGATCACGCCGGCGGCGCGGAGTTCGCGGGCCGGGAGGAGGCTGTGGGGGCGAATTCATTCGCCCGCGGACTTCGCGCAGGCGACCGAGGGCGAATGAATTCGCCCCTACGGGGAAGGCGCCGAAGCCTTCAGCGGGCGGCGGCGAAGTAGGCGTCGAGGCGAGCGATCCAGGTGGCTTTTTCGGCGTCGCTGGCGAAGCTTGCCTCGAAACTGTTGCGCGCCAGGCGATACCAGGTGTCGGCGTCGAAGTTGAAGGCTTCATGCACCGCGCGGATGTTGGCGTTGAGGTAGCCGCCGAAATAAGCCGGGTCATCGCTGTTGAGCATGACCTTGGCGCCGGCGGCGAGCAGGCGCGGCAGGCTGTGCTCGCGCATCTCCTTAAACACGCACAGGCGGGTGTTGGACAACGGACAGACGGTCAGCGGAATGCCGTCCCTGGCCAGGCGGGCCAGCACCGCCGGGTCGTCCACCGCCCGCACGCCGTGGTCGATGCGCCGAGCGCCGAGCAGGTCGAGGGCTTCGGTGATGTATTCCGGCGGGCCTTCCTCACCGGCGTGGGCGACCACCGGCTTGCCGAGTTCGCGGCAGCGGGCGAACAGGCGCGCGAACTTGGACGGCGGGTGGCCGCGCTCGGACGAGTCCAGCCCAAAGCCGTGGATGCGCGCCAGGTGGGGCTCGGCCTCGGCCAGCGTGGCCAGGCATTCGTCCTCGCTGAGATGGCGCAGGAAGCACAGGATCAGCTGCCCCGAGATGCCCCAGCGCCGCGCGCCCTCGGCCAGCCCGTCCTCAAGGCCATCGAGCACGGTGACAAAGGGAATGCCACGCGCGGTGTGGGTCTGCGGGTCAAAGAAGATCTCGGCGTGGATCACCCCATCCGCCGCGGCACGCTCCAGGTAGGCCAGCATCAGGTCGCGGAAATCCTCGCGGGTGCGCAGCACGTCGGCGCAGGCGTAGTACAGGTCGAGAAAGCTCTGCAGGCTGTCGAAGGCGTAAGCCGCCTTCAGCGCCGCCTCGTCGGCATAGGGCAGCGCGACACCGTTGCGGCGGGCCAGCGCGAAGGCCAGTTCGGGCTCGAGGGTGCCTTCGATATGGACGTGCAGTTCGGCCTTGGGCATGCCGAGGGCCAGGGAGAGGGCATCGCGCGCAGTCATTTTCGGTTCTCCACTACAGGAACGCTTCGATTGTAGATCGGCAGGTGACCGGGACGGGTAATCAAAGACGCCCGCATAAATTCACAAGGCATACACTCCAAAACCCCGAATGCATAGACGGATCGTGCACACGGGGCTGCAACCACCTAATCAACCGGGGACTCACCATGCATAAATTCACGCTCCGCCGTGCCGTCGCAGGCCTTGGCCTGCTGGTTCTCGCCACCTTCAGCCATGCCGCCACCTACGAGTTTCACCAGGCAGGTTACACCGGCGGAGGCGCAGTGAGCGGCTACTTCAGCGGAACGGACCTGAACGGCGACGGCTACCTCGTCGGCACACACGGGGAAATCGATGGCTTCCAGCTGTCCTTCACCGGCAATGCCGCGGTCGGCGCCTTCAGCGTCGACTATGCGGATTTCCTGCAAACGGTGTCGATCGGCTGGGGGCTGATCTACCGGCTTGGCTCGACGACGCTCGGAACCGAGTTGAACGGTCTTTCCGACGGCATGCTGATGGTGTTCAACTTCGACGCTGACGGCAATCCGCTGGATTCGATATCGGCCGCCCCCATCGCGAACAACCCTGCCGCAGCCGCCGCGGCAGGTCCGGACACCCTGGGCATCGCCTCGGTCAGCGCCTTTGGCACGGCCTCGGATGCAAACGGCAACATCGACCTGGCTTTCACGCCGATGACCCTGTCGCTGCAGAGCGTCCCCGAACCCGGCAGCCTGGCCCTGGCAGCCCTGGCCGGCACCGGCCTGCTGGCGCGGCGGCGACGCTGACCGGCCGGGGCGGCACCCCGCGCGGCAGGCCACGAGCCCCGAAGGCTCTGCCTGGCCGCACGTGACAACGCCGGAGCGCTTACTTGGGAATCGAGCCTTCCACGCCTTCCACGTAGAAGTTCATCTTGCGCAGATCCGGGTCGCCCATGGTCTTGGCGGCGGCCAGCACTTCCTTGCCGTCCTGGGCCTTCAACGGACCGGTGAAGGGATGCAGCTTGCCGGCCTTGATCGCGTCGCGGCGCTCCTCGGCGAGCTTCTTGACGTCGGCGGGCACCGCCGGGCCGAAGGACTCGATGTTCACCGCGCCCTCCTTCACGCCCCACCAGATGTCGCCGGACTTCCAGGTGCCGTCGAGCACTTCACTGACGGCCTTGGTGTAGATCACGTCCCAGTGCAGCACCGAGGCCGCCAGGTGGGCCTTGCCGCCGAACTTGGTCATGTCGGAATCCCAGCCGAAGGCCAGCACGCCCTTCTCCTGGGCGGCCTGCACGACGGCCGGCGAATCGGTGTTCTGCATCAGCACGTCGGAGCCCTGGGCGATCAGGGTCAGCGCGGCCTCGCGCTCCTTGCCCGGATCAAACCAGCTGTTCACCCAGATCGCGCGGGTGGTGGCCTTCGGATTGACGCTGCGGGCGCCGAGGGTGAAGGCGTTGATGTTGCGGATCACCTCGGGGATGGGGATCGACGCCACCACGCCGAGCTTGCCGGTCTTGCTCATCTTGCCGGCCACCACGCCGAGCATGTAGGCGCCCTCGTAGGTGCGCACGTCGTAGACGCCCAGGTTGGGGGCCGTCTTGTAGCCGGTGGCATGCATGAACTTGGTGTTCGGGAAGGCCTTGGCGACCTTCACCTCCTGGTTCATGTAGCCGAAGGAGGTGCCGAAGATGATCTTGTAGCCCTGCTGGGCCAGGTCGCGGAAGACCCGCTCGGCGTCAGCGGTTTCCGGCACGTTCTCGACAAAGGTGGTCTTCACCTTGTCACCGAACTTGGCGTCCACAGCCTTGCGACCCTGGTCGTGGGAAAAGGTCCAGCCGTGGTCGCCGGTCGGGCCGATGTACACGAAGCCGATCTTGGCGGGATCGGCGGCGAAGGCCTGGCTGGCCAGCCCCAGTGTCACGAAGACACAGGTGGCGGCGGTCTTGAAGCGGGACAGGGACATGGGGCAATCTCCGTGGGCAGGGTTGTGCGTCGTGGGAGCCACTGTAACAACCGGACATCCTGCAACCCATCCCGGTTCCGTTATGACCGGTATATGGTTCGGCGCACAAAGCGGCTCGCGGCGGCGGCCATAATCCGCCCACCTTCAAGCGGAGCACGAGCATGTCCTTTCCCACGTCCCAGGACGAACATTTCCTGCGTTACGCCATCGAGCTGTCCCGCCGCGTGCGCGACAGCGGCAAGCACCCCTTCGCCGCATTGGTCGTCGACGCTGCGGGGAACATCGTCGCCGAGGCCGGCAACGATTCACTGCCCCCCGACGGCGACCCGACCCGCCACGCCGAGCTGGTCGCCGCGGCGCTGGCGGCGCGCCGCCTGACACCGGAAGAGCTGGCCAAGGCCACGCTGTATTCCAGCGCCGAGCCCTGCGCGATGTGCGCCGGCGCGATCTACTGGTGCGGCATCGGCCGCGTGGTGTATGCGCTGTCGGAGCACGCGCTGCTCGGCCTCACCGGCGATCACCCGGAGAACCCGACCTTCTCGCTGCCGTGCCGCGAGGTGTTCGCCCGCGGCCAGCGCCGCATCGAAGTGCACGGGCCGTGGCTGGAGGCCGAGGCGGCAGCCCCCCACGCCGGCTTCTGGAAACGCTGAAGCCGGCTGCGGGAGTCTTCAGGGGAGCCAGAACTTGGCCGGCTCGTCGATGCGCACGTCGGGCGCCGCACTGTCGGTAAGGACGAAGTGCATCGGCTTCGAGCCGTGCTGGTTCTCCACCGCTTCCGGCGCGACCCGCACGGTGACCGTCACCGCCGTGCTGGCGGCGCCAGGCACCTTCACCTGTACCGGCGCAGCCAGGCGGATGCCGTCAATGCCGGCCACCCCGACGGTGTAGCTGCGCTCGGTCTCGCTGGTGCTGATCAGCTGCAGTTGGAAGACGTTCTCGATGCTGCCGTCGTCCGCTTCACGGGCCATCACGCCACGGTCGCGCACCACGTCCACCTTCAGCGGCGGGCGGGTCAGCAGCGACCAGCCGGTAGCCACCGTCAGGGTCAGGAACACCGCCGAGTAAATCAGCGTGCGCGGCCGGAAGGCACGCCTCACGATGTCCTTGCGCACCAGGCCTTCCTTCAGGGCGTTCTCCGTCGAATAGCGGATCAAGCCACGCGGGTAGCTCATCTTGTCCATCACCTGGTCGCAGGCGTCGATGCACGCCGCGCAGCCGATGCATTCCACCTGCAGACCGTTGCGGATGTCGATGCCGGTCGGGCAGACCTGCACGCAGATACCGCAATCCACGCAGTCGCCAAGCCCCTGCTGGCGCGGATCGGCCTTCTTCGAGCGGCTGCCGCGCGGGTCGCCGCGCTGCTCGTCGTAGGTGATGATCAGCGTGTCGGAGTCGAACATCACGAACTGGAAGCGGGCGTAGGGGCAGATGTACTTGCACATCTGCTCGCGCAGGAAACCGGCGTTGCCGTAGGTGGCGGCACCGTAGAACAGTATCCAGAAGATCTCCGCGCCGGTCATCGATACGGTGAGCGCCTCGTGGCCGAGATCCTGGATCGGCGTGAAATAGCCGACGAAGGTGAAACCGGTCCACAGGGACAGCACCAGCCAGATCGTGTGCTTGGCCGTCTTGCGGCCGAACTTGGCGGCGCTCATCGGCGCCGCGTCGAGCTTCATGCGCTGCTGGCGGTCACCTTCTATCTGCTTCTCGATCCACAGGAAGATCTCCGTATAGACCGTCTGCGGACAGGTGTAGCCGCACCACAATCGCCCGGCCACCGCGGTGAACAGGAACAAGGCCAGCGCCGACAGCACCAGCAGCAGCGCCAGGTAGATGGTGTCCTGCGGCCACAGCACCAGGTCGAACAGGTAGAAGCGGCGCGCCTCCAGGTCGAACAGCACGGCCTGCCGACCGTGCCAGGGCAACCAGCACAGGCCATAGAAGATCAGCTGGGTGAGGGCCACGAAACCCCAGCGCCAACGCTGGAAGAAACCCTGGATGGAACGGGGATAGACCTTCGGCTCCGCCTTGAACAGCGGCTGGATCGGGATGACGCGTTGGGGTTGGGGCTGATCGGACATGAATATAACCGGCGCCTTATAAAGATGTATGTTTTGTACAGCTTTATGCTAACAACCGCTTGGGCGATAATCAACATCCTGCGTACATCTTTTAAACCGCCCGACGGACAACGCCGATGCGACTGAGCACCTTCACCGACTACTGCCTGCGTACGCTGATGTACGTGGGCGCGGAACGCGAGCGCCTGGTGACCATCGGGGAGATCGCCCAGGCCCACGGCATCTCCGAGAATCACCTGATGAAGGTGGCCCACCACCTGTCGCGCAGCGGCTTCATCGACACCCAGCGCGGCAAGGGCGGCGGCATGCGGCTGGCCCGCGATCCGGGGCAGATCGTCCTCGGCGAAGTGATCCGCCAGACCGAGACCGACTTTGCGCTGGTCGAATGCATGGGCGACGCATCCTCGTGCCGCCTTGGCGGCAACTGCGAGCTGCAGGGCATCCTGCAGGAGGCCCTGGCCGCGCTGCTCAAGGTCATGGACGGCTACACCCTGGCGGACCTGATCCGATGCGGGCCCCGCGGCGAGTGGCAGACGATCCACCTGTTTCCGCCGGCCGCCACCGGCGACGCCTGAGGCCGCACGAAGCACCAGCGATCTCCGCGCCGCCTTGATGCGGATCAAGGCCTGCAATCCAATACCCGAGCAAATTACTCAACATTAACTCAGCAGAAAGTACACGCAATGCTCGGTTCGAAAACCCGGCGGGAACTGGCCACCGCCCTCGCCGACAACGCCGCCCTCAAGGCCCAGAACCAGGCCCTGCGCGACGAGCTGGCCGATTTGCAGCGGCGCCTCGGCGACGCCGAGGATGGCCGGCAGCAGCTCCAGGCCCGGCACAGCCTGCTCGACGGCGTGGCCGGCAACATCCCGCGCTTCGGCGAATCCCTGAGCGGCATCCGCCAGTCTTTTGCCGGCCTGTCGGAACGGCTCGGCGAGGACAAGGCCTCCGCGCTGAGTGCCGCCAGCGAAGCCGAGACCAACCGGGCCGCCTTCGGGAAGATTGCCGATAACCTGCGCACGATGTTTGCGCGCATCCAGGCCGCCGGCCAAAGCGTTGCCGGTCTTTCCCAGCGCGCCACGGAGATCGGCGGCATCGTCCAGCTGATCCGCGAGATCGCCGAGCAGACCAACCTGCTGGCGCTCAACGCGGCCATCGAGGCGGCCCGGGCCGGCGAAGCCGGGCGCGGCTTCGCGGTAGTGGCCGACGAAGTGCGCAAGCTCGCCGAACGCACCGCCAAGGCCACCACGGAGATCGGTGGCCTGGTCACCGGCATCCAGGCGGAAACCACTGAAGCTCGCAAGATCATGGAGATCGGTGCCGGCGATGCGGCCAGCCACGGCGCCGACAGCGAAACGGCGATGCACAGCATGCAGCGCCTGTTCGAACTGTCCCGCCACATGCAGGACAGCATCGCCGGGTCATCGCAGCTGGCCAATGCCGAACTGGCCAACATCGAGGAGCTGACCCTCAAGCTGGAGGTGTACAAGGTGCTGCTGGGCCTCTCCGACCTGCAGCCGCGAGACCTGCCCGACGAGACCCAGTGCCGCCTCGGACGCTGGTACTACGAGGGCGAGGGGCGCACGGAATTCTCCCGCCTGCCCGGCTACCGGGACATGGAAGCCCCGCACAAGGCAGTGCATGACCTCGCCCGCCAGGCCGTCGAACGCTACCGCGGCGGCGACCTCAGCGGCGCCCTCGATGCCCTCGCCCGCATGGAGGAAGCCAACCTGACCGTGATGGCCGGCATGGAGCGCATCCTGCGCGGACGGGGCTGACCCCAGCGGATCAGTGCTCGACGGTCACCACGTGCGCCTGGATCTTGCCGTCCAGCGGCCCGGCGCCGAAACGGGCCTGCAAAGCCTCGGCGCTGACCCGCATGGCGGCCTCCAGCTTGGCGGGATCGCGCGCCTCGATCTCGTTGCGTAGCGGCGTACCCTGACAGAAGGCCAGCGCAAGCGCTTCCGCCGACTCGGCGCGGCCACGCTCGGCACGGGTTTCGAAGTGGATCGGTGCGGTGAAGCCAGCTTGGCGAATATCGTCCTCGATGCGCTGGCGGTCGTGATAACCGTGGGGTGTCCGCGCCATGAAGCGCGGTGGATCGTCCGGAAACAGCGTGGCCAACGCGTCCGTCACGCAATCGGTGAATTCATTGTCGGCGAGCTGATCCCAGACGCTGAAGATCAACACGCCGCCAGCCTTGAGTACCCGCCGGATCTCACCCAGCGACTGCGCCTTGTCAGCAAAGAACATCACCCCGAACTGGCAGACGACGGCATCGAAGGCACCATCGCCAAAAGGTAATTGGGCCACATCCGCCTGTTGCCAGGCCACCGGCCGCGACGTCCCGACTTTGCCCGCCTCGTCGAGCATGGCCTGGTTCAGGTCGGTGGCGACGATGGCGACCTCCGGCGGCAAGCTTGCAGCCAGCGCCCGGGTCACCACCCCGGTCCCCGCCGCCACCTCGAGCACCCGCTCCAGCCTGCGCCCACGCAGGCGGCCCGCCATGTCGACCGCGTAAGGGGCGAAAATCACCGGCACCAGATGCGTCTGGTACAAGTGCGGAATCGAACCGGCAAACTGCTTGTCCAATGCAGGATTGAGCATGATCCATCCTCCAGCCACACAACTGTTTTTGACTGGCCGGGGCACCGGGGGGTTCAGAGCACCTGCGCGCTCATTCAGCTTTGCCCATATTCCGTATACGCCGGCACCGGCAGCAGGGCAGCGCGCCATGTGTTAACTTGAAATCATCCCGGTACGCCGGCATGCACGAGTCAGCACCATGAGCGAACGTCCCATCCAGTTCTACTTCCGCGGCGAGATCCGGCAGATCGCCGATGCGCCACCGACGCGTACGGTGCTGCAGTTCCTGCGCGAGGACGCCCACGCCACCGGTACCAAAGAAGGCTGCGCGGAAGGCGACTGCGGCGCCTGTACCGTGGTGCTCGGCGAGAACGTCGGTGGCGAGTTGCAGCTGCGCGCCGTCAATGCGTGCATCCAGTTCCTGCCAACCCTCGACGGCAAGGCCTTGTTCACCGTCGAGGACCTGGCTGGCATCAACGGTCTCGGCATCACCGGCCTGCTCCACCCGGTTCAGCAGGCGCTGGTGGACGCCCATGCGTCCCAGTGCGGCTTCTGCACGCCGGGCTTCGCCATGTCCCTGTTCGCCCTCTACGAGAACAACCCGGAATGCCCGGACAAGACCGCCGTCTGTGACACGCTGTCCGGCAACCTGTGCCGCTGCACCGGCTACCGGCCGATCGTCGACGCGGTGCCAGCCGCCTACGAACAGCCCCGTGTCGGCCTCGACCGGCCGGCGATCCTCGCCGCCCTGGCGCCCCTGGCCGCGCTGCCACCCCTCGACTACCGGGCCGGCGGGCAGCGCTTCCTGGCCCCACGCAGCCTGGCCGAACTGGCCGACGCGCGCCTCTCCGCCCCCGACGCCCGCCTGCTGGCCGGCGGCACCGACGTCGGTCTGTGGGTCACCAAGCAGCTGCGCGAGCTCGGCGACCTGATCTACGTGGGTGCGGTGCCCGAGCTGAAGGTAATCCGCGTCGACGCCGACGGCCTCTTCATCGGCGCCGGCGCCAGCCTCACCGACGCCTTCGACGCCCTCGTCTCCTTCGAACCGGCATGGACGGAGCTGGCCCGCCGCTTCGCCTCCACCCCGGTACGCAACGCCGGCACCCTCGGCGGCAACGTGGCCAACGGCTCGCCAATCGGTGATTCGATGCCCGGCCTCATCGCGATGGGCGCGCAGATCGTGCTGCGCAAGGGCGAACGGGTACGTCGCCTGCCCCTCGAAGACTTCTACCTCGCGTACCAGCAGACCGCACTGGAGCCCGGCGAATTCGTACAGGCGCTGCAGATCCCACCGCAGCCGGCGGAGCGCCGCTTCCGCACCTGGAAGATCTCCAAGCGCGTCGACCAGGACATCTCGGCGGTGTGCGGCGCCTTTGCGCTGAGCATCGTGGACGGCGTCGTCAGCGAAGCGCGGATCGCCTTTGGCGGCATGGCGGCCACCCCGCTGCGGGCCCACGCCACCGAGAAGTTCCTGACCGGCAAGCTGTGGGGCCAGACCACGGTGGCAGCGGCGGCCGACGTGCTCGCCAACGAATACACACCCCTCGACGACATGCGCGCGTCGGCCGCCTACCGCCGCCAGGCGGCGGCCGGCCTGCTGCAGCGCTTGTGGCTGGAGGATGGCGCAGGCGGCGCACCGACGCGCCTCGCCGAACTGGAGGTGCAGCCATGAACGCCCCCAGCCGCAACCCGCCCCCGGCCGTCGGCGCCGGCCTGCCCCACGAGAGCGCCCACCTGCATGTCAGCGGCCGCGCCACCTATGTGGACGACATCCCGGTGCCAGCCGGCACGCTGCACGCTGCACTGGGCTTGTCCAACATCGCCCACGGGCGCATCAAGCGCCTCGACCTGTCCGCGGTGCGCGCAGCCCCCGGCGTACGTGCCGTCATCACCGCCGACGACATCCCTGGCGACAACGACTGCGGCCCGGTCAAGCACGACGACCCGATCCTCTGCGACGGCGAGATCCTGTTCCACGGCCAGCCGCTGTTCGCCGTCGCCGCCGACAGCCACGAACTGGCCCGCAAGGCGGCCCGCCTGGCGCGCGTCGAGGTAACGCCACTGCCGGCCCTGCTGAGCGCCGAAGCCGCCGCCGAGGCCGAATCCTGGGTGCTGCCGCCAGTCGAGGTGAGCCGTGGCGACGCCGTCGCCGCCCTTGAGACCGCCCCCCATCGCCTGCGCGGCGAAGTCGAACTCGGCGGCCAGGAACACTTCTACCTGGAAGGCCAGATCGCCTGCGCGATTCCGCTGGAGGACGACACGATGCGCGTCCTCACCTCCACCCAGCACCCCACCGAGATGCAGCACATGGTCGCCCACGCGCTGGGCTGGCGGGTGCATCAGGTCACCGCCGAGTGCCGGCGCATGGGTGGCGGCTTCGGCGGCAAGGAAAGCCAGTCGGCCCAGATCGCCTGCATCGCCGCGGTGCTGGCCCGTGTCAGCGGGCGACCGGTCAAGCTGCGCCTCGACCGGGACGACGACATGCGCATCACCGGCAAGCGCCACGACTTCCACATCGAGTACGACGTGGGCTTCGACGACGCCGGCCGCATCGCCGGGCTCAAGCTGCTGCTGGCCTCCCGCTGCGGCTACTCCGCCGACCTGTCGGGCCCAGTGAACGACCGCGCGATCTTCCACGCCGACAACGCCTATTACCTGGATGCGGTGTCCATCCTGAGCCTGCGCGGCCGTACCCACACGGTATCCAACACCGCCTTCCGCGGCTTCGGCGGGCCGCAGGGCATGTTCGCCATCGAATCGGTGATCGACGACATCGCCCGCCACCTGGGCCGCGACCCGCTGGCCGTGCGCCAGGCCAACTTCTATGGCGACAGCGCCGGCAGCGAGCGCAACGTCACCCACTACGGCATGAAGGTGGAAGACAACATCCTCCACCCGCTGGTCGCCCAGCTGGCCGCCGATGCCCATTACACCGAGCGCCGCGCCGCCATCGACGCCTTCAACGCCAGCAGCCCGCTGCTCAAGAAAGGCCTGGCGCTGACGCCGGTGAAATTCGGCATCTCCTTCACCGCCACCTTCTACAACCAGGCCGGCGCGCTGGTGCATGTGTATAACGACGGCACCGTGCTGGTCAGCCACGGCGGCACCGAGATGGGCCAGGGCCTGTACACCAAGATCCGCCAGATCGTCGCCCAGGAATTCGGCCTGCCCATCGACGACGTGCGCCTGTCCTCCACCGACACCAGCCGCGTGCCCAATACCTCGGCCACCGCCGCCTCATCGGGCACCGACCTCAACGGCAAGGCCGCCCAGGCCGCCTGCCAGGCGATCCGCCGGCGCATCGCCGGCTTCGTCGCCGAACGGCTGGGAGTCAGCGACGAGGCGGTGATCTTCGCCGCCGGCATGGTCAGCGCGCCCGGCTTCGACGCCGCCTTCGCCGACGTCGTTGCCGATGCCTACCAGGCCCGCGTGCAGCTGTGGGACGCGGGCTTCTACAAGACGCCGAAGATCCACTACGACCCGGTCACCATGCAGGGCCGGCCGTTCTACTACTTCTCCTACGGCGCCGCGCTGGCCGAAGTGGCCATCGACACCCTCACCGGCGAGAACCGCGTGCTGCGCGTCGACATCCTCCACGACGTGGGGCGCTCCATCAATCCGGCCATCGACATCGGCCAGATCGAGGGCGGCTTCATCCAGGGCATGGGCTGGCTGACCACCGAGGAGCTGGTCTACCAGACCGACGGCCCGCAAGCCGGCCGCCTCGCCACCCACGCCCCATCCACCTACAAGATCCCGGCGGTGTCCGACCTGCCGCCGGTCTTCAACGTGCGCCTGTTCGACAACGCCAACGTGGAGGACAGCATCCACCGCTCCAAGGCGGTCGGCGAGCCGCCACTGATGCTGGCCTTCTCGGTCTTCTTCGCGCTGCGCGACGCGGTGGCCGCGGCCCTCGGCCCCGGCGCCCGCCCGCAACTGGACGCACCGGCCACTCCGGAAGCGATCCTGCGCGCACTCCACGGAGGGCGCCTGTAATGGCCTGCCCACCGTCCCTCCGTGGGGGCGAATTCATTCGCCCGCGGACTGTGTTCAACCGACTGCGGGCGAATGAATTCGCCCCCACAGGTTTTGGAACTCCCCAAGCTGCCACCCGACCGGAGATGTCCCCATGAACGACTGGCTCCCCACCCTTGCCGACTGGCTGGCGGCCGGCCAGCCGGTGGTCCTCGTCACCGTGGTGCGGGCCGATGGCTCGACGCCGCGGGAAGCCGGCGCCACGATGCTGATCGGGCGCAACGCCACAGCCGACACCATCGGCGGCGGCCACCTGGAATGGCTGGCCACCGCCGCCGCCCGCGACCTGCTGGCCAAGGGCGGCCAGCCCCACGTGATGCGCTGCGCCCTCGGCGCCTCCCTCGGCCAGTGCTGCGGCGGCGTGGTGTGGCTGGCGCTGGAGCGCATCGAGGCCCGCGAAGCCGCCAGCTGGCAGACCCGCGCCGCCGCCGTCACCGCCGGCCAGACCCTGCAGCGCCGCCTGCTGTCCGGCGACGAAGGCTCCCTGTGGTCGCTGAGCACAGACGAGCGCGGCAAGCGCGATCCGGCCCACTTCTGGTCCGACGGCGGCCACTGGCAGTTCGAGCAGCAGGTCCGCGCAATCAACTTCCCGGTGGTGCTGTTCGGCGCCGGCCACGTCGGCGAGGCCATCGCCCGCGCGCTGGCACCGCTGGGTGCCCGCATCAGCTGGGTGGACAACCGGGATTCCATCTTCCCCGCCGAGCTGCCGGCCGGCACCGACGCCATCGGCACCGACACACCCACCGCCGAAGTACGCGCCGCCCCGCCCGGCGCCTACTTCCTGGTGCTGACCCACGACCACGGCCTCGACTTCGAGCTGTGCGAGGCGATCCTGGCCCGCCACGATTTCGCCTTCTTCGGCCTGATCGGCTCGGCCTCCAAGCGCGCCCGCTTCGAGCACCGCCTGATCGCCCGCGGCATCGACCCGGCCCGCCTGCTCGACATGACCTGCCCGATCGGCGTCCCCGGCATCCGCGGCAAGGCGCCCGCCGTCATCGCTGCCTCGGTGGCGGCCCAGCTGCTGCAGGTACGCGAAGCCCGCCAGGCCGTCGCCGAGGCATCCCGCCCCTTGCGCATTACGCCCTTCCTGCTGTCAGGAGCCCGCCCGTGAGCACACCTCCGCCCCCCTTCAGCGGGCCGCCGGCCGGCATCCCGCGCCTGGAACTCTCAGGCATCACCAAGCGCTACCCGAGCGTCGTCGCCAACGACGGCATCAACCTCAAGGTCGGCCCCGGCGAGATCCACGCGGTGCTCGGCGAGAACGGCGCCGGCAAGAGCACGCTGATGAAGATCATTTACGGTGCAGTGCAGGCCGACGCCGGCCAGATCCAGTGGAACGGCCGCGAGGTGGTCGTCGCCAACCCCGCCGAGGCGCGCCGGCTGGGCATCGGCATGGTGTTCCAGCACTTCTCCCTGTTCGAGACGCTGAGCGTCGTCGAGAACATCGCGCTGGCCCTCGACGAACCCTTCGACCTCAAGGCGCTGGCCATCCGCGTGAAGGAGGTCTCGACCCGCTACGGCCTGCCATTGGACCCGGACCGCCTGGTGCACAGCCTGTCGGTGGGCGAACGCCAGCGCGTCGAGATCGTGCGCTGCCTGCTGCAGCAGCCCCAGCTGCTGATCCTCGACGAGCCCACCTCGGTACTCACCCCGCAGGCCGTGCAGAAGCTCTTCGAGACCCTGCGCCGGCTGGCCGCCGAGGGCGTCAGCATCCTCTACATCAGCCACAAGCTGCACGAGATCCAGAGCCTGTGCCACAGCGCCACGGTCATGCGCGGCGGCAAGGTCACCGGCACCGCCACCCCGTCGCGGGAAACCCCGGCCAGCCTGGCGCGCATGATGATCGGCCGCGAGCTGCCGGTGTGCGAGGTGCCCGCCTACACCGGCATCGCTACCCCGGCGCTGACGGTGAACAAGCTGTCCCTGGTGCCCGACGATCCCTTCGGCACCCGCCTGCAGGACATCGAGCTGGAGGTGCACCGCGGCGAGATCCTCGGCATCGCCGGCATTTCCGGCAACGGCCAGGCCGAGTTGCTGGCCGCCCTGTCCGGCGAGACCACCGGTACGCCAGAGGCCGTCAAGCTGGTCGGCCTGCCGGTCGGCCACCTGGACGCCGGCCGCCGCCGCAAGCACGGGCTGGCTTTCGTACCGGAAGAACGCCTCGGCCGCGGCGCGGTGCCGTCCATGTCGCTGGCCGACAACGCAACCCTCACCGCCCAGCGCCAGGGCCTGGTCAAGAAGGGCTTCCTGCGCCCGAAGGCTGCCTGGGACTTCGCCAAGCGCTGCATCGAACGCTTCGACGTACGCTGCGGCGGCCCCGGTGCGGCGGCGCGCAGCCTGTCCGGCGGCAACCTGCAGAAGTTCATCGTCGGCCGCGAGATCATGCAGCAGCCCATCGCGATGGTCGTCGCCCAACCCACCTGGGGCGTGGACGTCGGCGCCGCCGCCTTCCTGCGCCAGACCCTGATCGACCTGTCCCGCCAGGGCGTGGCGATCCTGGTGATCTCCGAAGAGCTGGAAGAGCTGTTCGAGATCTGCGACCGCATCGCCGTGCTGGCCGAGGGCCGCCTCGGCCCCGCCGTGCCGAAGGCCGAGACCAACGCCGAGAAGATCGGCATGCAGATGTCCGGCCTGTTCGCCCCCGCCGACAAGGAACCCGCCCATGCCGCTGCTTGAACCCCGCCCCACGCCATCGGCGCGGATGCGCCTGCTGTCGCCGCTGATCGCCATCGGCCTGACCCTGGCGGTCGGCTCGCTGCTGTTCCTGGCCCTCGGCAAGAATCCCGTCGAGGCCTTCACGGTGTTCTTCGTCCAGCCCCTGTCGTCGGGCAACGGCTGGAGCGAACTGATGGTCAAGGCCGGCCCGCTGATCCTCATCGCCCAGGGCCTGGCGATCGGTTTTCGGGCGCGCATCTACAACATCGGCGCGGAAGGCCAGCTGATCGTCGGCGCGCTGGCCGGCGGCGGCGTGGCGATCGCCCTCGATGGCGTGGATGCCTGGTGGGTGCTGCCGCTGATGGTGGTGGCCGGCGCCATCGGCGGCGCGCTGTGGGGTGCCGTCCCGGCCCTGCTGAAGACCCGCTTCAACGCGGAAGAAACCCTCACCACGCTGATGCTCACCTACATCGCCAGCTTCACGCTGTCGTACATGGTGAACGGCCCCTGGCGCGATCCGGAGGGGATGAACTTCCCGCAGTCCATCATGTTCGGCGACCCGGCCCTGTTCAGCCCGTGGTTCGAGGGCATGCGCGTCAATGCGTCGATCCTGATCGCCGCCGTCGCATCCATCGCCTTCTGGATCTTCACGTCGCGCAGCTTCCTGGCCTACCAGCTCACCGTCGGCGGCCTGGCCCCGGCGGCGGCGCGCTACGCCGGCTTCTCGGCCCAGCGCACGGTGTGGGTCAGCCTGGTGCTGTCCGGCCTCACCGCCGGCATCGCCGGGGTCGGCGAAGTGGCCGGACCGGTCGGCCAGCTCAACCTCAACATCTCGCCGGGCTATGGCTTCGCCGCGATCATTGTGGCCTACCTGGGGCGTCTCAACGCGGTGGGCATCGTGCTGGCCGGGCTGCTGATGGCCCTGCTCTACCTCGGCGGCGAGGCGGCCCAGGTCGCGCTGCAGCTGCCGGCAGCGATCACCGGCCTGTTCCAGGGCATGTTGCTGTTCTTCCTGCTCGGCGCCGACGTGTTCGTCGATTACCGCCTCAAGCCCCGCCCCAAGCCGGCCTACGCATGAGGAGCCGGCGTGGTGAGCACCGTGGGGGCGAATTCATCCGCCCGCGGACTTCGATCATCGGCTGCAGGCGAATGAATTCGCCCCTACCGGATTCGTCCCCCTCCAAACCGAAAGCGCCCCGCAAGAGAGGTCCCGCATGCTCGAACACCTGATCCCCGTCCTCGCCGGCACGCTCGGCGCGGCCACGCCGCTGATCTTCGCTGGCCTCGGCGAGCTGGTGGCGGAGCGCACCGGCGTCATCAACCTGGGTGTCGAAGGCATGATGCTGATCGGCGCCATCGCCGGCTTCGCTGCCGCGGCGGATTCCGGCGGCGGCGCGCTGGCCGGGCTGCCCGCCGGGGCCGTCGCCGGCATGCTCGCGGCGCTGGTGTTCGCCGTGCTGTCCCTGTCGATGGCCGCCAATCAGGCTGCCTGCGGCCTCGCGCTGACCATCTTCGGCGTCGGCCTGTCGGCCTTCATCGGCCAGCACTACGTGAGCTTCAGCCTGCCCGGCCTGCAGCCGCTGGACATCCCCGGCCTGGTGGATATCCCGGTGATCGGCCGCATCCTGTTCCACCAGGACCCGGTCACCTACCTGGGCCTCATCACCTTCGCCATCGTCTGGTGGGTGCTCCGGAAAACCCGCCTCGGCCTCGTGCTGAAGGCCGTCGGCGAAGCCCCTGACGCCGCCCACGCGATCGGCTACCCGGTCATCGCCATCCGCTACGGCGCCACGCTGTTCGGCGGCGCGATGGCCGGCATCGCCGGCGCCTACCTGTCCACGGTCTACACGCCGCTGTGGGTGCAGAACATGGTCGCTGGCCGCGGCTGGATCGCCATCGCGCTGGTGGTCTTCGCCACCTGGAACCCGACCCGCCTGCTCCTCGGCGCCTGGCTGTTCGGCGGCGTGACGATCCTGCAATTCCACGCCCAGGGCCTCGGCATCGCCCTGCCGGTGCAGTTCCTGGCCGCGCTGCCCTACCTGGCGACGGTCGTAGTGCTGGTGCTGATATCGCGGGACAAGCGGCTGCTGCAGCTGAACCTGCCGGCTTCGCTGGGGAAGCCGTGGATGCCGTAAGGTCTGTGGCTGCTAGGGGCCGTGGGGGCGAATTCATTCGCCCTGCGCGGGTTGAGCTTTCGCCCTTTACCAAACGGCATTCCTTTCTATCGGCTTGGATTAGCCGGGTCTCGCCCAGGCCAACGTAAAGCAGATCAATGGAAAGCCATTGATAAGGGCTCCCAAAATCCCGACAGCACGACAAGACAATGAGCAAAACCCTCCTCCTCCGCCACGCCGACACCCTCATCACGATGGATGCCACCCGCCGCGAGATCCCCGACGGCGCGGTGTTCATCCGCGACGGCGTGATCGAAGCCGTCGGCCCCACCACCGAACTGCCCGCCCACGCCGATGAGGTGCGCGACCTCTCGGGCCGTATCGTGCTGCCCGGGCTGGTGAATACCCACCATCACATGTACCAGAGCCTCACCCGTGCGGTGCCTGGCGCGCAGGACGCGGAGCTGTTCGGCTGGCTGCAGACGCTCTATCCGATGTGGGCCGGGCTGACGCCGGAGATGATCCGGGTGTCCACCCTCACCGCGATGGCCGAACTGATCCTGTCCGGCTGCACCACCTCGTCGGACCACCTCTACCTCTATCCCAACGGCAGCCGGCTGGACGACAGCATCGAGGCGGCGAGCCAGATCGGCATGCGCTTCCATGCCTGCCGCGGCAGCATGAGCGTCGGCCGTTCCAAGGGCGGGTTGCCGCCGGACGCGCTGGTGGAGGACGAGGCGGCAATCCTCGCCGACAGCCGCCGCCTCATCGAGACCTGGCACGACCCGGCCCGCCACGCGATGCTGCGGATCGCGGTGGCGCCGTGCTCGCCGTTCTCGGTGAGCACCGACCTGATGCGCGAATCTGCCGCACTGGCGCGCAGCTACGGGGTGTCGATGCACACCCACCTGGCCGAGAACGACAACGATGTGGCCTACAGCCGCGAGCGCTTCGGCATGACGCCGGCCGAGTACGCTGAGAGCCTGGGCTGGGTCGGCCACGACGTGTGGCACGCCCACTGCGTGAAGCTCGACGCGGCCGGCATCGCACTGTTCGCCCGCACTGGCACCGGCGTGGCCCACTGCCCGTGCTCCAACATGCGCCTGGCCTCGGGCATCGCACCGATCCCTGCCATGCGGACGGCCGGCGTGGCGGTCGGGCTGGGGGTGGACGGCTCGGCCTCCAATGACGGCGCCGATCTGCTCGGCGAGGCCCGCCAGGCCATGCTACTGGCGCGGGTCGGCCACGGCCCGGCCGCGATGAACGCCCGCCAGGCGCTGGAGCTGGCTACCCTCGGCGGTGCGAAGGTGCTCGGCCGCGACGACATCGGCGCGCTGGCACCCGGCATGAGCGCCGACCTGATCGCCTTCCGCAGCGACAGCCTTAACCTCGCCGGCGGCGCCGTGCACGACCCGGTGGCGGCGCTGGTGTTCTGCGCACCGGACGCGGTGGACCTGAGCCTCATCAACGGGAAATGGGTCGTCGAGGACGGCAAGCTGCAGACGGTAGACCTGTCCAGCATACTCGCCCACCATAACCGCCTAGCCCGACAACTCGCGGAGGCCTTGTGACGCAGCACCAGCCCACCCCCGCCCAGGCGCACGTGCTCGTGCGCGGCCAGATCCTGCACTACCTGGCCGACCCCGGCCCCGGCGACGACCCGAGCGCCTGGGAGTTCTTCGACGACGGCGCGCTGTGGATCGTGGACGGCCGCATCCATGCCGCCGGGCCGTGGTCGGCGATCAACGCCAACATGCCGCCCGACGTGCGCCGCGCCGCGGTCTTCCACGACCACCGGGACCGCCTGGTGCTGCCGGGCCTGGTGGACACCCACATCCACTACCCGCAGGCGGGGGTGATCGGCTCCTTCGGCCGCCAGCTGCTGGACTGGCTCAACGACTACACCTTCCCCGCCGAAGCCCGCTTCGCGACCTACAGCGTGGCAGAACGCACGGCCGAGTTCGTCGTGGAGCGCCTGCTCGCCCACGGCACCACCACCGCGTCGGTGTTCGCCACGGTGCATGCCCATTCGGTGGACGCCTTCTTCGAGGCCGCCGCGGCGCGCAAGCTGCGCATGCTGTGCGGCAAGGTGCTGATGGACCGCAACTGCCCGAACGACCTGCGCGACAACGCGGTCTCCGGCCGCGCCGACAGCCAGGCCCTGATCGAACGCTGGCATGGCCGCGAACGCCTGCGCTATACCCTCACGCCACGCTTCGCACCGACCTCCACGCCAGAACAGTTGCAGTCCGTCGGCGAACTCTTCGGCTCGCAACCCGACCTGCACCTGCAGACCCACCTGGCCGAGAATCCGGCCGAGATCGCCTGGGTGCGCGAACTCTTCCCCGAGCGCAGCAGCTACCTGGACGTCTACGCCCATTACGGCCTGATCGGCCCGCGCAGCATCTACGGCCACTGCATCCACCTGTCGCCGGCCGAACGCCGCGAGATGGCCGCCGCCGGCGCTGCCGCGGCCTTCTGCCCGACGTCCAACTTCTTCCTCGGCAGCGGTGCCTTCGACTACGCTGCCAGCGCCGCGGCGGGCCTGCGCGTCGGCCTTGCCACCGACGTGGGCGGCGGCACCGGCTTCAGCCTGATCCGCACGCTGGGCCAGGCTTACGAGGCCAGCCAAATCCACGCCACGCCACTGTCCGGCATGCGCGGCTGGTACCTCGCCACCCTCGGCGGCGCCCGCGCCCTCTACCTGGACGAACACATCGGCAGCTTCCAGCCCGGCCGCGAGGCGGATTTCGTCGTCCTCGACTGGACTGCCACACCGGAACTCGCGTGGCGCATGGACAACACCCGCACGCTGGACGAGCGCCTGTTCGCGCTGATGATCCTCGGCGACGAACGCTGCGTGGTGGCCACCCACGTGCTCGGCGAAGCGGCCTTCACCCGCCGCGCCTGAGTCCGCCCCGGAGCCTCGCCCCGCATCGGGCAGCAGGTAGAATGGCAGGCCCCCCGCGGCCCTCCGACTTCCCAGCCCGCCCATGCCCGCCTTCCTCCGCGCCCTCGAGTCCCGCAATTACCGCATCTATTTCGCCGGCCAGCTGATTTCCCTGGCGGGCACCTGGATGCAGCAGATTGCCATGGTGTGGCTGGCCTACCGTCTGTCCGGTTCGGCCCTCGTGCTCGGCACGGTGGGCTTCGCCAGCCAGATCCCGATCCTGATCTTCGGCGCCATCGGCGGCGTGATCACCGATCGCTTCGACAAGCGCCGCCTGCTCATCACCACCCAAGCCCTGTCGATGGTGCAGGCGCTGCTGCTGGCGGCGCTGGCCTGGCGCGGTGAGGCGACCACCAGCCACCTGATTGCACTGGCCTTCGGCCTCGGCTGCATCAACGCGCTGGACGTGCCGACCCGCCAGGCCATCGCGGTGCATCTGGTGGACAACCGGGACGACTTGCCCAACGCGATCGCGCTGAACTCCTTCCTGATGAACGTGGCCCGTTTCGTCGGCCCGACGCTGGCCGGCTTCGTCGTCGCGCTGGTCGGCGAGGCGGTGTGCTTCCTGCTCAATGCCGCGTCCTACCTGGCGGTGCTGCTGGCCCTGCTGGCGATTCGCCTGCCCGCCGACGGCAAGCGGCGACCCTCGGCGCCACCGCTGCAGGCCCTGCGCGAGGGCCTCAGCTACGCGGCCGGGCATCCCGGCATCCGCTCATCCCTGCTGATCGTCGCCACCACCAGCTTCCTGGCCGCACCCTATGTGGTGCTGATGCCGCTGTTCGCCAAGGAGATCTTCGGCGGCGACGCGCGCCTGTTCGGCCTGCTGGTCGGCTGCGCTGGCGGCGGCTCCCTGCTCGGCAGCCTTTACCTGGCCGGTCGCCAAGGCACCGACGGGCTGGCCCGCTTGGTCGGCGTTGCAGCTCCGGCGACCGGCGCTGCGGTAGCCCTGTTCGCGCTGTCTCCCGGCATCTGGATGGCGATGCCGGTGCTGGTCGTCCTCGGGCTGGTGATCATCCTCACCGTCGCCGGCAGCAACACGCTGATCCAGACCCAGGTGGACAACGATTTCCGCGGCCGCGTGATGGCCTTGTTCACGATGGCCTTCCTCGGCATCGCCCCGCTCGGCAGCTTCAGCGTCGGCAGCCTGGCCCACGCCTTCGGCGTGCGCCCGACGCTGGTCGCCTGCGGCCTGCTGACGGTGGCCGCCGGCCTCATCTACCGACGCCGCAGCACCTGCCCCGGGGCGACGGACTGATATCATTCCGGGCCTCGATCGCACCACCTTCCGGGCCCCCGCCCGGCCGCCGCCATGACCGCAAGCCCCGGCCCCCGCGTGCTGTCGCTCATCCCGCCGATGACGCAGCTCAATACGCCCTACCCGTCCACCGCCTACCTGACCGGCTTCCTGCGCAGCCGCGGCGTGGACGCGGTACAGGACGACCTGGCCCTCAAGCTGGTGCTGGAGCTGTTCTCCGCCGCCGGCCTCGACGCGCTGCGCGACAAGGTCCGCGCGCTGCCGGACAAGAAGCGCTCGGCGACGCTGCACACCTTCGACGGCGCCTTCGAACGCTACCGCGCCACCGTCGGCCCGGCGCTCGGCTTCCTGCAGGGCCGTGACCCGACCCTCGCCCACCGCATCGCCAGCCGCGCCTTCCTGCCCGAAGGGCCGCGCTTCGCGTCCCTCGACGTGTATTACGACCCGGACGGCGGCGATCCCCTGGCCTGGGCCTTCGGCGCGCTGGGCGTGCAGGACAAGGCCCGCCACCTGGCGACGCTGTACCTCAACGACCTGGCTGACGTGCTGCGCGAAGCCGGCGACCCGCGCTTCGAGTTCGTGCGCTACGCCGAATCCCTGGCCATGGCCCAGCCGAGCTTCGAACCGCTGGCCAAGGCCCTCGCCGCCCCGCCGACACTGGTGGACGAGACCCTCAAGCAGCTTACGCTGGACACCGTGGCCCGCCACCAGCCGCGCGTCGTGCTGCTGTCGGTGCCCTTTCCAGGCTCGGTCTATGCGGCCTTCCGCATCGCCCAGACCATCAAGGCCGCCCACCCGCAGATCGTCACCGTACTCGGCGGCGGCTTCGTGAACACCGAGCTGCGCGAGCTGACCGAGCCGCGCGTCTTCGACTACTTCGACTACCTCACGCTGGATGACGGCGAGCGCCCGCTGCTGGCCCTGCTCGAACACCTGGACGGCAAGCGCGGCGCATCGCGCCTGGTGCGCACCTACCTGCGCGAGGACGGCCAGGTGCGCTACATCAACCTGGCCGAGGCGGACATCCCCTTCGCCGAAGTCGGCACGCCGACCTGGGACGGCCTGCCGCTGGACGGCTACCTGTCCATCCTCGACATGCTCAACCCGATGCACCGCCTGTGGTCGGACGGACGCTGGAACAAGCTCACCGTGGCCCACGGCTGCTACTGGAAGAAGTGCAGCTTCTGCGACGTGAGCCTCGACTACATCGGCCGCTACGACGCCGCCAGCGCCGAGATCCTGGTAGACCGCATCGAAGCGGTAGTTGCCGAGACCGGCCAGACCGGCTTCCATTTCGTGGACGAGGCCGCCCCACCGAAGATGCTGAAGGCCCTCGCCGAGGAACTGGCGCGCCGCCAGCGCTCGATTTCCTGGTGGGGCAACATCCGCTTCGAGAAGTCCTTCACCCCGGAGCTATGCCAGCAGCTCGCCGACAGTGGCTGCATCGCCATCTCCGGTGGCCTGGAAGTGGCCTCCGACCGCCTCCTCAAACTGATGAAGAAGGGCGTCTCGGTGGACCAGGTGGCCCGCGTCACCAAGGGCTTCAGCGACGCCGGCATCCTGGTGCACGCCTACCTGATGTACGGCTTCCCCACGCAGACCGTGCAGGACACCGTGGATGCGCTGGAATACGTACGCCAGCTGTTCGACGCCGGCTGCATCCAGTCCGGCTTCTTCCACCGCTTCGTGTGCACCGTGCACTCGCCGGTGGGCCAGAACCCCGCCGAGTACGGCGTCAAGCTCAAGCCCTTGCCGCCGATCAGTTTCGCCAAGAACGACGTCGGCTTCATCGACCCCACCGGCGTGGACCACGACGCCCTCGGCGTCGCGCTGAACAAGGCCCTCTACAACTACATGCACGGCATCGGGCTGGACCAGGACGTACGCAGCTGGTTCGACAGCAAGGTACCCCGGCCGCGGGTGCCCAAGCACTTCATCGACCGGGCGCTGGGTTACTGACCCATCGGGGCGGGCGACACGCCCTAATTCATTCCTGCCCCACTGCGGCGGCGCCGAACCAGCCCCAGCCCCGCCAACGCGATCGCCGTGCAAGCCAGCGTCCCCGGCTCCGGGACCGTCGTGCTCGCCACGACCTTGTAGGTGAAGGTAGTGAAGAAGTTTGGTGGGGAATACGCCCCGGTCATCGTCAGCGTATGGCCATCGAAGACGCCAGCGTAGCTTTGAGTCACCATCCCCATACCCATGCAGCCACCGATCGGCAGGAAGCACGGGTGATCATTCGCCGTGAAGCTGTCCCCCGTCACGATACCGGTCAGTGCAGGGAATACGAACCCGAATGCAGAGGCACCGCCGGTATCGATAGCCAGGGATTCAAAACGGATCAAGCTGAGATCGAAGAATGATGTCGGATCGAACCAGACAGGGACCGAAATCGTCTCCCTCTTCACATCGAAACTCCCCGACAGCGCAAAGGTCTGCGGAGCCGGCGGCAGCGCGCAGTTACCGGACGGGTCGCAAATCGGCGGCAAGTTGGACGTGTAGGTCACCGAACTCTGACCGGCATCGATCTTGACCACTTCGGCCTGCGACGACGCACTCGCCGCGCCGAGCGCGAGGGCCGCGGCGGCAAGCCGGGCCGCGGCACGGCGGCGCAGGGACATTCTGGACATGTTCAAGGGCTTTTCCTTTTCGAAGGGTTACGGGGAACATCGGGCGACATCGGAGACAGCCCGGATTATTCCATTCGAATTTCCCGGAGAAGGTGCGAAATAACCTTAATGACAGAGAAATCATCCACTCGGCCGCCATCGGCGCCCCACCGTGCCAACGGTCTACAATCACGGCTTTTGCCGCCGTCCCGCCCATGAAACTGTCCAATCTCCCGATCGGCGCCCGCTTCGAATTCGAAGGGAAGATCTACACCAAGACCGGCCCGATGACCGCCAGCGCCGAGAGCGGTGGCCAGCGCATGATCCCGCGCTACGCGGTGCTGAAGCCGGTCGATGGTGTGCCGCCTCCCGCTGCGCCCGCCGTCAGCCGCAGCGTGGACGCCGACACCGTGCGCCAGGCTTTTGACGCCTTCTACGGCACCTGCCTGCGCCTGACGGACGACTTCGGCCGCGCCGAACTGGAAGCCGCGCGGCAACGCTTTCTGGAAAGCCTGGAAAAATAATCGAAGAAGCGCGCCGGCCAGCCGGCGCGCGTGGACGCAAAAAAGGCCGGAACCCTTGATTTCTCTGGGCTTGCCGGCCTGATTCGGAATACTGCGGAACAGCTATTGGTGCTTGGGCGAGACTCGAACATCCAGTAATTTAGCTGCTTCCAAGGCACAACACCGAATCAATACCCCCATAAATACCCCCAGCATTCCGCACTACCTTTTGGCACATGCTCGCTTGACGCTGGCCACCGAAATATCGAAGTGCTCCGCGGTTGTCTTGATACTGGCCGAGTTCTCGGCACGCCACGCGACCACCTCGGCATCATTCACCGTTTTCTTGCGCCCCAGGTGCTTGCCTTCCGCCCTCGCCCGCTCCAACCCGGCGAGCTGGCGAGCCTTCAAGTTCTCTCGCTCCAGTTCCGCCACGGCAGCCAACATGGTCAACATGAGCTTCCCGGTAGGCGTGGCCAGTTCAAAACCCTCACGCATCGAAATGACGGCCGCGCCCGTCTCCTTCAACGCCTCGACGGTATTCAGCACATCCAAGGTGTTACGGCCGAGGCGATCGATTGCCGCGACCACGACTACATCACCATCCCGCACGTACGTGAGGAGCGCCGACAAACCCGCCCGCTGAGTCGCGGCCACCGCACCCGACACGCCATCGTCGGTGAACCACTTATCCACCTTGTAGCGTTCAGCGATGGTGCGCCGCTGGTTCTCGCAGGTCTGGTCGTCGGTGGAGACGCGGGTATAGGCAACGATGGCGGACATGGCAGGCCTCTATGTGGCTCAAAATCTATAGCTCACATAATAGACTGGCTCAAAATAGAAAACAACGTATTTGAGCTATCTGTCTCGGGGCTGTTTCGCTATGGCTCAAAAGGTAAGCCTTTTGAGCTACAAGTGACGGAGTTCTGTTGCACAAAGCAAGAGCCCCTGCTTGTGACAGGGGCTCTTGAGATTCGAGGCACAGAAATGTTACTTCACTGCAACCTTCGCCGTTTGCTGGTGCGACCAGAACATCTTGGAGAATTCAGCAGCTTTCTCCATTTGTTTACGCTGGAGCATCTGTGTGTCCATCGGCACTTGTGGCGGTTTCGCCGCCTTCTCCAAGGCCTTCCTCAGATTCAGTTCCATCGAGTTCTCCCTTGCTTGATGGATCATCAGTAAAGATCAACGGCCCTAAACCTGACTCGGTTTCGACCACTGTCCAAATTGTACGGCAAAAATCTACCTCAGCTTGAGTAGGATGCAGCACCCGTACAAAAAGTTCTGTTGCCTCCTTACGGTCAATGACGAAGCTGTGAGACGGATACTCAGCAACCAATCGATCAAGAGCGCCAGGCTTCAAGTTATGTGAGTATTTATCGAGACGCTGCCCATACTCATGAGCAATCCTCATGGCACGCTGCATTTCCCCAAGGCGGTTAGGGTCGATCTGTGCATACAGTGGCGCAGCCACACCCACCGCTATCTTTGATGCGAACTCCCCGGCTAGCTTTGTGGATAGCCGTCCGCCGCTCCTTATGTCCATCAAGCTCTGTCGAAACGCCTGCTGGACATGATCAAGCCCAGCTTGTAGCGCTTGAATGATGTCCAGCCCTGAACTACGCTCCGCCAGTTCCGACGATTTCATTACTTGGACATCTAGTGGACCCAACTCACCACGGTCCCCAATCACGACCTCGTTTGCGCAAATGGTGATCAGTGTCCCCGCGCTCTTACAAAAGCTTGGGATCATCAAACGGACGTGTTTGTAGTGATGCCGCAAGCACCTGGCGATCCGGTAGCCTGCATCGGGGTCTCCGCCGTACGTTGTAAGAAAAACGATGCACCTATCGTGCTTTCTTTTTTCTTCCAGGGCTCTCGAAAGATCGGCGTGTAGGGCTCTCTCAATCGACCTGCTCATGACAATAACGTCGTGCAAGGGGAACTGACGCATCAATTCGGACAGAGGCTCTTCCACAGCAGACACCATTGACTCCATATCAAAGACGATGGCCGGTAACATACACCCATTTTGAGAAATGCGAAATCAGTATTCAAATGAGCTTTCTGCAGAAAATAATTACTGTGCTGGCTGGTTCCTCCTGTCATTTTTGAACTTAGTGAGAGAGCACTGGATTGTGATTCCAGGTGTCACGGGTGCCCGGAACGGGAATCGAACCCGTAAGCCAGGCACCGGGGGAATCGCCCCCCATCCGGGTTATCGATGTACCCAAACATCGCCGTCCGAGCGACGGGAGCGTTTCTTCATAACGCAGCACTGGTTCGATCCCAGTACCGCCCATCGCCAAGATGCGGGACATGGGCCTACATGACCTTGCACCCCATGCAAGTGCGCGACCACCTCTCGGCAGGCTGGCAGGGTATCGACCCGTGCATGGTGTGCACGGGGCACTGCAGACAGCACAACGCCGGGACAAGCCCGGCGCTGGTTATGAACTGAACGCTTACAGGTGCCCGCCGATTGCCAAGCGGGCGATGTAGCCGGAGCGGGTTTCCCCCGCCGCCTTGGCGGCCCGGTCAAGACGGGAGAGCACCCGTCGTGGCAGGGTGATGTTCACCCGTTCGATCTGGTCATCGAGCATGGCCGGATCGATTTCAATCAGCGCCCAGATCCAGCCGGCGAACTCCGGCCTCCTTTGGTGCGCACCGATGGGCCGGGCCGGCGGGACAGCTTCGCCATCGTCCAGCAGCCCATCGATGTGCAGCTCGATGGCTTCGCGGGCGTGCTCGATGGCCTCATCGAGGGTATCGCCAGCAGAGAAGCAGCCGGGCAGATCGGGCACGACTACCCCCCAGGCGTGGGTATCGTCACCGGGTTCGATTGCAATCGGGTAGCGCATGGTCAGGATCTCCATTACTTCAGGCCGGCTTGCTTCAGGATGGAATGCAGCGTGCCGGGCGGCAGGTCTTTCTTCGGGTGCGGCACGGTGACGCGGCCGGGCTTGGATGGGTGCTTGAACTGGTGATGGCTGCCACGAACGGCGACCTCTTCCCAGCCATCGGCCTTGAGCATTCGAATCACATCGGCACTGTTCATGGTGTGTAGCATACACACGCACCGGACATGCCGACAGTAAGACAACAGCCCCACCATGAAGAAAAATGGCGAAAGCTCCCCGGATGGTCACTGTCAAAACTGCCAAATTGAGAAAAGACAGTTTTGGCAGTTCGGTTTCTAGCGCACATGGACAAAATTCAGCCTCAGTGCCGTGCAGGCACGAGCGGCACCGACTTGGGATTGACCACGTACAGTTGCCGCGGCTTGGTACGTGAAGGCTCCTGCCACTCCTCCAGGTGCCCCAGTTCCACCAGCAACCCAAGGCCCTCGGCCACGCGCTTCTGATCGGCCAGCCCCGACCAACCCGGCCGCCACACGTCGCGGCTACCGAACCCCTCCCGCGCCAGATCCCCCTTCCTGATCCGCTCCAAAATCCGCCGGGCCGTGTCCGCCTCGCTACCCTGGGCGACCCCATAGCACCGCCGGGCGTGCGTCTCCAGATACACGGCCCAGTGCAGTGCCCGTAGCGTCGAGGCAAGGCCGATCGGGCCGCTGTGCCCGTCCCCGAGGTGGAAGGTCAGGGCCAGGGCCGGGACCAGCTTGCGGTACTTGGCCAGGTGGGACTCCAGGGCTGGGTACAACTCGCCCGAGCGCAAGCCGGCTTCGAAGCCGGTACGCCAATCGGTGAAGGCTTCCAGGGCTTCGGGATCGAAGCGCAGGAAGGGCGGGCCGTCCTCGCCTTCCTGCTCAGCCCCGCGGGCCAAGGCATCGAGGGCGTCCAGCTCGTCAAACACGGCGAAGGCCATGTCCTTGGCAGGGCCGTCCGGGTAGCGGTCTACGTTCTTCCAGGTACCGCCGGTCTCTGGCCACACCAGCAGGCCGAAGCGGGCCAGCATACCGTCGTCCGATGCCCCGCCGCGTAGTGTGGCGCGCAGGTACTCCCCGAGGGGGCCGGGCTGGGCACCGCCGATCACGCCCAGGCACACCGCCGGCACGCGCCGATGGCCGCGGCCGATGCGGTCGAAGGTCCAACCGTCTTTGCCGTTCCAGCCCGTCATGAGGAAGGCGCGCAGCTCAGCGGCGTCTTCCCGGTCCAGGCCAGCAAGCCAGCCGGGCAGCTCATCGCGGACCACCAGCAGGCCACGCGGGTTCTCGATGAGCTTCTCGGCCAGGGCTTCCACGGTCGCACTGGCCACCGTGTAGCGGCGCAGGATCGGGGCTTCGTCCGCATCGGGTGTGAGGAAGTTGGCCACGTCCACCAGGGCGTTGGGGTCCTTGCGGAGTGCCCGGGTTGCTTCCGACTTTCGGGCTTCGGCCCGAGCCTTGGCGATCTCGGCTTCGGCCCGCCATTGCCCTTGGGCTTGTGTCCATGCCTCCAGCGCACGGGCTTCGAGGCGCACGATGGGGGCCAGGGCCGCCATCATTGCCGGGCTTTTCATCATGCCTGGGCGCCCGACGATGCAGCCCCACAGGTTGGGAAACTCCTGCCAGTCGCTGCGTGCCTGGGGCCGGATGGCGCAGCGCCGGCCGATCAGATTGCCGGCAGCGGCCACCATCGGCACGGCGACAAAGTCCGGCGGGCACTGCATGCGGTCGGCCACGTCCTGCACCCACGGCCGCAGCCGATCCGGCAACAGCGCGTAGTCGAACGGGGCGACTGGTGCGAGGCCTTCCGGCAGCGGCAAGGGATCGGGCCAGGAGGCTGCCGGCCAGGTGCGGGGATCGCCCAGCGCCGGTGCCAGGGCCGCCCGTTCTTCAAGGCGGGCCGGCTCGTAAGGTCGAGCAATCGTCATCACAACCCCCCATCCTCCGGGTAGAGAAGAACGTCAGCAAGTTTCGATACGCCATAATGGGCCGCATGAAGATCGCGCCGAAACTTGCCTGCGCATGCCAGCTCGATTTCGCCACTCTCCGTAATGACAGCCAACGCAACGCCAACGATATCCCCGTTCAACGCCAACTCAGACAGCAGTGAAGCCACGCTCTCTGCATCGAGAACAGATTGATACGAAGTCTTTGCCGAATGGGCCAGGACGAGCTTTGATTTGGTTTTCATGACTGAATCTCCACACCATTGGCGACACTCACAATGAACTCCGCAGCCGGCGTGCCGCCCGGTCGAAGCAGAATCAGGCGTTTTGGTTGAACAGCAACCAACTCTGCCAACAGGTGACGAAGGCGCTGTTGATTGGGGGGTTGCGTGGGCACCACCAGCACCGACAGGGCCGCTAGGTAACGCCAATCGAGGCGGGACGGATGAAAGTCCGGCGGGCAGCAGATCGCCGGCCCCAGGCCCGTGACCGGCCCGGCCGGCCAGCGGTCGAGGAAGACCACCACCTGGCGCTGAGTGGGAACCAGGTCCCGTGCACGGGCGTCGGCTAAGTCGCGGGCGTAGGCTGGCAGGCGCCGGCCTGGAGAGCAGCGCCAGGCGGTGCGAGGGTCAGTGTGCGGCATGGTCATCGCCATCCCTCCGCAGTACGGACAAGGCCAGCTCGAAGGCGCTGACGCGCCCCTGGTAGAAGGTTTGCCCCTGGCCGGTTTCCTTGCAGGCCTGCCGCCGGCTGTCGGCGGCCTGCGCTTCCAGGAAGGCGATCACGTGGGCGAGGTGGGCGGCGTCGAAGCGTTGGGCGGTCATGATTGCCCCCGCTCATGCGTTACGCTTCGCGCGGCAGCTGCCTTCCGACGACCCCGCGGCGGCTGTACCAACCCAGGCACCAGAGACTTGAAGGCCTGGAATCCCTGATCCTGGCAGGCGTCCCTATAGCGGGAGCATTCACGCCGCCACTCGATATCGCCTTCCGGGCTGTATAGCCGAGTCATTCTCTCCAGCTCCTTCATCCGAAGCTGAATTCGAACTGTGCCGAAATGGAAAGGATTGCGGTGTCCCCACCTCAAACTCCACCAATCTCCTTCTCGCTGGTGGCCTTTTGATCCTGGCGCTCTCTTGCGGGAAAGGGAAAAATTGAACACCCCAGAGCTCCAGTGGCGCTTCGTATAGCCCTTGGGCCACTGCATGCCCTCGGGAATCAGTCCTTCCGCTTCCAACTGGGCACGGGTGCCCTCGTACACGCAATAGCCATACTCGGGATCGAGACGAACGATCAGCTCTTGGTTGGGTGTGTTCACGGGGGTGCTCATGACCGATCCCCCTTCACGAACGGGCAGAGACGCCGCGGTAGGTTATCGAGGGCGGCGATGTCGGCCACGCGGCGGGATACCGGTGCCGGCATGGCCGGGGCGGCGGCCGTCAGGTAGCTGAACAGCGGGGCAAGGCCCGTGCGGCGCGGCAGCGTCGAGGGCAATGCCTTGAAGGTGCGGGGGCTCATGCTCCGGCCCGCCTGGCAAAGGTCAGGCGGAAAGCCAGGGCCGGGCCGGCGAAACAACGCAGGGCACGGTACAGGTGCAGGGTGTGGATGGGTGATGCAGGCGCGTGCAGACGTCTGCACGCCAAGACGAGGGTTGCCATGGTGCTACTCCTACTTTGCGGACTAAATCCGCACCCCGCTGCTAAACGGGGGGCGGGCCGAAGCGGGGTTAGCAGACCGGAAAGTAGGCACCGGCAGCCCGTGAGGGCTCCCCACCCGGCCCGCCATTGATCAGGGCGCACCAAGGGTGTTACGGACGCAAAAAAAGCCGCATGGCGGCTTGAGTCCGCCTACTTTATTCAGGCTGCTAAACCCGGTCACCACTGTTTAGGTGACGGTGGAGAGTATCAACCCGGCATCGTGGACGCGTCAAGCGGTAGCTTGAACGGAACGAATGAATCACCCGTTCGCACATCACGCTACTCGCCTAGAGCCGAAGGCTCCCCCTTACTTGAGAGCGTTGCGGATAATCTCCCGCGTCTCTTCAGGAACATCCGTCCGGCTAGTCTTCACCAGCATCCTGGCATCGTCTTCAAACACCTGTGCCCAGAGTGCCCACAATTCGGGTGTGTAGACCAAGGACTCACCGGAGGAAGCGCGGCTCTCCAAGTGCTCAGCCAAAGCTGTCCGATACAAACCCTCAGTGCGGCTGCCGGCATCTGCAGCTTCGGCTTTGTTCCAACGGATTGCCACAGCCAAGCTCAGAAACAAGCCCTGCCCTTGCTGGATGTTGTACCGTGCCCCTCGACAACGCGGAGCCCCCGACCCCCACGTGTGGGAGCGCAGCAACAGCGACTGCGTTCGGGTTGGGTGCAGACGCCTGCATTTCCCGCGAAAGCCGGGTGGGGAGAGTTCCGCGCCAGCCTGCGCAGGGCGACGGTCTGAACGGTAGAAATGTTCCGATTGTTCCTACTTAGTGAACTGAGAGTAGGAACAACTACTATCCGTCGGAACCCGCGCTGTTACTGGGTTTGCTGACGCTGTTCCGACGGTTCCGACTGTTCCGTCCGGTTTTCAGTCCTTCGGCCCTTCAACGTCTGCGTTTTCATCGCAAAACGCATCATCGGCTTCGTCTTCGTTTGCATCGCCATCCACGTCGGCAAGGGTCATTGACGACACAATATGGCTGGCCTTGGCCACTTCACGGGCGATGGCTTCGACATCGACAGAGGTGAGCATCGGAAGCCGCTTCTGCACCTGGCCAGGGATCGTGTTCAAGATCGAGGCAGCTCGACGCCCCGATTTGACGAGGATGCTTTCGAGCAGAGGTCTAGGCGCCAGCTCGCGCCTGCTGATCGCGTTCTGCATGGCAAGACGGTCCGCCTGTTCCTTGGCGAGTCGCGCCCGCTCAGCAACAAGGTTGGCGCCACCCTCTGCGGCGCGTTCTTCAGCAGCAGCCCGCAAATGCTCACAGTATTCGCGTAACCACACGCTGCAGGTCGCACGTGGGGTGAGGACACCGCGAGACAGGAGCAAGCTCACCGTCTTCTGTGACACACCCACGAGACCAGCAAACGCATCCTGCGTGACCTGCTTATTCATCTTGACTAGCATATACCCCCCTTTGAAAAGCTCGTGAATAGGAAACTGGCGAGGTTCGCATTCCCCTTGCGGTAACCCTTCAGGAAGGACCCGCGACCTCTGCAATGACCCGATAGCCCCATGGCTAGAAGGACGGATGCAGTTGCCAAACCCGGCAACCGCATCCTCCATCAGATGGCAACCGTCGAAGCGGATGTCCAGACGTGAAGGCGAAGGGCAGATCCTGGCGCTCACCACAGAAGCCGTCGGATAGTCCTGGGCGGTAGAAGTGCGCACAGGTTTGACACGCCGGTTCGCGGACTCTTGCATACGGCGCAGATTGCCCTTCAACCCCATCCCCAACCGGTTCCATATATGCCGATGGATTTCTATTTTCGTACTCTTGAACCCTAGCCCCTTCAAAATTGATCGGAACGGCCGCCACAGTCGGAACAGATCCGCAGAACCCAGCAACGGCGCGGGTTTCGGGTGTTCCGACGTCTTTTGAGTTTGGAGGATTGTTCCGACACATCGGATCGGAACAGGATGCTTTTGCCTCATCGTCGGGCCGCTTTCGGGCTGAATCGGCTACCAGTGCAGACCAGTCAATCATGCTCGGCACCCCACCCCAAAATGGCCGGCTTTATGCAATACAGGCGGCTGGTTCCTCCAGCCCCAGGCTCTCGCACCTTGATGGGAATGTTCTTGCCGTCACCCCGTTCCAGCAGATCGACCTTGAGCAGTTCCTTGACCACCTGGGCCGGGTCAAAGCCGGTGCATAGCTCTTGCTTGAAAACCGTCGGATAGATCAGGTATTCGAACACGTGATCCTTCTCGTGCAGCGCCGCACTCTCGGCCGTAGGGCGCTTCCAGCCCGCCCGGTTCATCGTCCGCGGGGCGTGACTATCGACCACGGAAGGCCGTCGCCAATCCTCCAGGCGAGCGCCGGCATGGGCTTGAATCCATGCCTGTACCTGCTCCACCATCTTCCGCGGCTCCCGGTTCGCCTCACCGCCGAAGGCGTGCAGCCAGTCCCGGAACATGCGGAAAGCGGCCTTAATCGCCTCGCCCTGCGGCCAGCCGGTCAGGCCCCATTCGGTAGCCTTCTCGCCCGCATAGGCCACCGCAGCAAAGCGCGTCGCCGCCCGGATCGCCTGCCCGCCGGCCTTGTCGGTTAGGGCGCGTTCCTCGAAGGCTCGGCGGAGCTGTTCGAACTGAGCCGGCATCGCTTCCCGCTCTTGGATCACGCGGCGGATGAACTCGGGGTAAGCCGTGCCGTAGTGCTTGGCCGCATTGCGTTTCAGGGCCTCGGAAACGCTGGCCCCATCGGGCAGGCCGTGCAGCACGTCCCAGCAGCCAAAGCCGGCGCCGGCATCGGCGGGCAGCTCGCAGAAGCGCACCTCCTGCCCCGCGTAGGCACGTTCCTGGTTTTCTTCGAGGAACTGCGTCAGGCCGATTTCTCCGGTTGACTGAAACATGAGCGAGAAGGACGCAGTGTCCCGCAGCCCCCCGGCGGCCTGCCCGCGGCCCTTGCCCTGCCCGCTACTGAGCATGTATGCAGCTTCGCCAACAGCTCGCGGGTTGCCGGCCTGCTTGAGTTCATCCAGCAGGAGGGGCGCGTCACAGTGCCCGGCGGCAACGCCTTCAATTGCCGTCGCAGTGAGCAGCCATGTCTTTACATACGCAGCAGGGCCGCACAAGCTCGCCGCCGACTCAAGCAAGGTGGATTTTCCAGAGCTTGAACCTCCGGCCCAATGGAAGCCGCCAGGCACGTTCGGGTGAAGCCAACACAGCCCCCCGGCGAAGGCCGCCGAAAGGGCGAACGCCAGCCGGCTATTGCCCACCGCCAGGGCGGCCACGTTGGCCCGCCAGTCGTCGAGCGTGCCGGCCGGCTTGAACTGCGCGTGTCCGCTGCCGTGTGCCTGGTGCAGCCACAGCTCCGCTCCAGCGGGGGCGAGCGGGTCGGCATCTCCCCCCAGCACGAAGGACCAGCGGCCCGGCGCGGTCACGTCATCGTGCCAGCCAATGCGGGGCGTCACGCGGGCGCGGGCCGGCGGGCGGGAGCCGTTCACGTACATCTTCAGCAGTCCGCCTTTGTTGTTGCCGATGAACAGGCCCTGTGCCCGTAGTAGCTTGGCCAGGGCGGCGCCATCGCCTTCGAGCATGTCATCGGGCACCAGAACTCGGCGGCGCCGGCCGTCGTGGTCGTGGAAGGTGGCCAGGCGTTGCCAGTTGTCGCCGCGGGCGTCGCGCACCTGGTGTGTGATCTCGAGCGGGGCGCACACGAACTGTTCAACGGTTTCCCAGCCTTCGCCGCGGCGCTCAACCTTGAGGCGATAGACGCCCCGGCCTTCGTTGCCGTCGCGCAGCTCGAACACCTCGCCGCCCTGTGCCGGCGCCGGCATGCCCGGCCCTTTGGGCTTCGCCTTCGAGCGGGTGCGCTTGGCGGGCTTCTCTGGTTCATCCGAAGGCGGAGCAGGAGGCGCAGCGGGGGCTGATTCCGGGCCGCTGGCGGGGGCTTCGGCTTCGGGGGTGGGGGCTGGTGCATCCGGGGGCGTTTCATCGCCATGCGTGCCGTCCAGCAATGCGCGGCCGGCTTCGAGGATGCGGCGCACCGCGGCCAGGCCTTCACCGTCGTGGGCGCTGTTGGCCAGGTCGTTGAAGTCGGTGGGGGCCTTGCGGGTGTCCTGGTAGCCCTGCCATCGCCCGGCGGGGTCGGCCCACTCGGGCGAGGCGATCACACCCCCCACCGCCCGGGCTGCTTCCCGCGCCCGGATCAGGCCCGCGTTGCGGCGCTTGTGGGGCTGCCCGCAGGCCGGGCAAAGCTCGCCATCGGCCACGCGTACAGGGGCCTTGCAGGCGAAGCACTCGCCGAAAGCATCGTCATCGGCGCACACAATGAAGTGGGTGCCCGGGTGGGCCTCATGGATGGCGCGGGCCGCAGCTTCGAGGCTCCCCGCGTCGAAGGCCACCACTACCGGCCAGCCGCTCGCCTGGTGGATGCTGGCGGCCGTCGCGTAGCCTTCCGCCAGGCACAGCGGCACGCCTTCGGCAAGCTCGCCGATCAGGTGGAACTTGCCGGCCTTCTCGCCGTGGGGCAGAAAGTCCTTATCGCGTCCGTCCACCTTGTCGGTGTAGATCGCTTGAAGGCTGTGCAGGGTGCCGGAAGGGCTACGCATGGGGACCAGCAATACGCCCGGGATGCGGCGCCAATCCTTAAGGTGATCGTCCCACTTGGGCCAGGAGGACACCCGAAGGCCAAAGGCCGAAACCCGCTTGCGGAGCAGGTAAGGGTGATCGTCCGGGGCCGGCTTGGCACTGTTCCAGATCCCGTTTGCCTTCCGGCGGGCCTTGTCGCGCTTGGCCTTGGCTTCGGCTTCCCGTTCGGGCCGCTGGGCTTCCATGCGGGTGCGGTGGGCGGCCTCTTCTTCGGGCGTGAGCTGGCGGCCGATGTCGGCCCGCCAGTTTTCCCACTCAAGGCCATCCTTGAAGTTCTGGAAGCCACCGGCCGGGATACCATCCAGGTGCAGCAGATAGGCCCCGTCCTTCTTGCCCTTCGGGCCTCCGGACAGCTCACACCGATGCAGCTTGCCGTCTGCATCGATGCGGTCCGGCAAAAGGAGGCCGCGAGCAGCCACGGCAGTACGGAACTGCGCAATGACTTCGAACATGTTCAAGATCTGGCCGCAAGCTGAGTCTGAAGGAGCCGCACAAGAGCGTCGGCACTGGCCTGGTCAGCAAGGTGCAGTTGCGTGCTTCTGCCTGACCCGGTGTTGATGTTCACGGTCACAGCCCTGCCGGCATTCCCGTACTGGAATCCATTGGCCTGACTCCCCCCGTTGCTTTGATTTGAGGCCGCCGCCCGCCGCTGCGCTTCTGCAGCAGCCGCTTCCGTCGCTTGGCGCTCGATGGCCCCATACTGCAGGCCCTGCATAGACGAGTAGTTAGCAGGGTCCTGTGAGGCTTTCCGGTAGAAGTAGTTGTAGTCCTCCTCGAAAAACCGGGCCTGTTCGGGGGTTTGGGTATTCCGGACTGCGAGGTCACGTACATCGGGCCCAGTCGTGACGATCTCACCATTGGTATTCCGCACGAACCCATCCTTGGCTTGACCAGCAGAGCGGATGGACGAAGCGAGGCCGTCATAGCTGGAGGCCGCCCGATCGGCCGACGCTGCAGCCTGATCGGCAGAGGACGACAGGTCTCCGAAGCTGGATTCCAGCCCCCGGGTCTCGTATGCCAGCTTGCGCATGCGGTCGGCGAGGAGGTCATACTTTTCCGCTTCAAACTGCTTGGCCTTGGCGCTGGCTTCCATCACATCGAGTTCGGCCCGCTTCGCTGGCGTCAGTGCATCGGATGCTTCGAGTTCGGCCCGTCTCGCCTTCGCAACAAGCAGGATCGCCTCCGCCTCCTTCCGGGCTGCTTCCGCTTGGGCTTCATTGATCTGCAGCTCAATGCGCCACACGGCAATCTGGGCCTCGGCAATGTCCTTCTCGTTGCCGCGCTGCCGGGCTACTTCGAGGATCGTCTCGGCACGCAGCTTGTCGTTCTGCAGCGAGGCCTCGGTCAGGTTGGAGGCCGTTCGCTCTGCCGTGACATGGCGCTCGGCGGCAGCCGTCGCATCGGCAAGTGCATCCCGGTACAACAGCAAGGCCTTGGCGCGAGCCTCATCAGCGGCCTTCAGCTCGGTCGAGACACTCACGCCCTGGGCATTGAGGGCCGACAGGCGTTGATACTCGGTTTCGGCAGCATGCCACGCGTCGCGCAGGGCATACACCTGCTTGGCGTGATCGCCATAGACGGTGGTCGCGGCCTCTGCCTGAAGAGTTGCCGAGTGCGCAGCTGCGGTGGCCTGGGTGGTCTTGTCTGCTTCGGCCTGCTTCGATTCGATGGTCTTTTGCAGCGTCTCCCGCAGCTTTTCCTTGGATTCGGTCAGGGTGCCATCGAGCCGACGCTCCGCCTCGAGCGAGTCCAGCTTTGATTTGGAGATCTCCAGGTCTGCCTGAACCTGTACATCCAGGGCGCGCAGGGCTGCCTCATGGCTCTTGGCTGCAGCGGTGGCCGCATCCAGCTTTTCAACCTGAGTCCCGTAGGTGTCGGCGTAGGCTTTGAGCGAAGTCCCTTCCGAGTCGCGGGCTGCCTGCAGGGTCTTCAGGTTGTCGATCTGCTTCTTGCTCGCTTCCTCAACCTGCGTGTAGGCATTTGCTACCTTCAGCCAACTGCCGGACGACTCTGTCGCTTGCTTACCCGCAGCTGCGGCAGCTTCACCGCTTTTCGCCAGTGCTTTGGCCGTCGCCTGCCCGGTCTCGTCGATCTTCTGCAAGGTTTGCTGCGTCTGGGCATCCACTTCGCCCAGCGCCTGCTTGGCTCGATCGCTCCAACCCCTGATGCTCAAGTCGCCATTGGCGATGGCTGCAGCCATGATGCCGATCTTCTGACCGGCCGCCACGAAACCAACCGTCAGTTCGGCCACACCCTTGGCCGCCACCGCTAGGCCTTCGGACAAGGCCTTGAAGGTGCCTGTGCTGCCGACGGTGATCAGCATGTCATTGAAGCTGTTCTTGAGGCGGGCCATGTTGGCACTGAAGGTCTCGTTGGCGGCGGTGCCAACTCCGTACATTTCCCGCAAACCCTTGCTCAGTGCTGGCAGCAGATCTTCTGCGAGGACGCTGCCGTTCTCGATCATCTTGGTGAGCTCCGCCACCGTCAGGCCCGCTCCATTGGCTGCAGCCTTCATGGCCCCCGGCAAGGCTTCACCGAGTTGCCCCTTCAGTTCCTCCATCTGCACGGTGCCCTTGCTGGCCATCTGGTTCACCGCACGCAAGGCATCGTTGGTCTCCGCGCTGCTCTTGCCCAGGCTCGCCATCGCGCCGGACACTGCTTCGAAAACCTCGCGGGCGCCAGCACCTTCCATTGCGGTGCCCTTAGTTGCAGCCGTCAGCTGGGCATAGGATTTCGATGCATCCCCAACCTCAATGCCCAGCCGGCTGGCCGCATCCCGCACGTAAGCCATCTCCGCGGCAGCCCTCTCACTGCTGCCGGTAAGCAGGGTCATGGTCCTGGTCAGACTCTCCGCCTGCGCATTGGCCGAGACAAACATGCTGCCTGCCTGGAAGGCGAGGAAGGCGCCACCGAGCTGGGCCACCAGCCCATTGAACTCGCCGGCAAGGGTCTTGGTAGTTGCAGCCAGCTTGGACGATGCCGCACCCGTGCTGTCCATTTCAGCCCGCAGCACAGCGATGCGGGCCTGGCCAGCAGCAAAGGCGCGGTCGAAGTCGGCACCCGACACCTTGGCATTGGCGGCCAGCTTCATCAGGGCCTGATTGACTTCAAGGATGTCGGCCTCGATAGCGGTGGTACTACGCACACCAACCGTCGAGAACGCATTGTCCAAGGCGTTCTTCGTGCGGCTCGCAAAGGCTTCGACAGCTTTGGCTTCCAGTTCCCTTGCAGCAGCTGCTCGAGCAGAGGCGGCTTCTGCTTCAGCGTAGGCCAGCTTCTCAGCAGCGAGCAGCTCTTGCGCAGCCATCTTCTGGCGGTTCACCGAGGCCTCGACAATGGCCGCCTGGCGGTCTTCTTCCGCCATTTGGGCCTTCATGGCTTCCTGCTTCTTTGCAGCAGCCATAGCGACGATCTGCTGAGACTCCAGCGCAGCCTTCCGCTCGGCCTCGAGCACCTCCTGCGCCGCCATCTTCTGGCGGTTCTTGGAGGCCTCAATGATTTCAGCGTGGCGCAGTTCTTCCTGAGCTGCCTCATCGGTGATCTGTCCAAGCCCCTCGATGGACTTGCCCAGGGAGTCCACCTTATCAATACCCGTCACTTCGGCTTCGATTGCAACGGACGTCTTGTTTTCATTAGTCGACATGGAGAACCCCCATCAGCGTGGTCTTCCATTCATCGTTGAAGACCTTTTTGAATTGGCAAATGATCATTTTTGCAAATACATCAGGCTGGCGACACAGAGCCATACCCAGCGCATATCTAGGCGAAAAATTAGATGCTTTCATCTCGATGGACAGCACTTCAATGAAGCCCAAGAGCAATTGATTCAACTGGGTGTCTTCACCTGCCTCTTCAACCTCCTCAACCGCTTCAAAGATGTCCGGATTAACAGGTAAGCCTTGCACCGCATCCATTGCCATCCGGTGCAGATCATCATTACTGAGTGCATCGAGAAATGAATTCAAAACAGATAGGCGTTCTGGCGCAGAAAAAGAAAAATCGATTATTTTATGGGTGGTATAAATTCGTCCGACATCCGTCATCCGATCCGCAAACGAATGCGCTTGTAGCCATTGTCCAATATGGTCAAAGCTCCACTTTTCAGGGGATGCGGTACCACACGTACGGAACAACTTCAGGGCTGCTACGCCGAGGACTTCGCCCAGGAGACGGCCGATTCCGAACTCATCAATCGGAAATTTATCGGGAAAAGAGGCCACGTCCGGAAGTTGATCCAGACCGGTAACGCCATCGACACCAATGCGGAAACGGAGCGCTTCGTTCCAGCGCTGAATGAGACCGGCATCGCTACTCCGTGCAGACGTCTGCATAGAGTTAATGGGAGATCGCCGAGTCATCGCCGCCCCCCCTCTTGAACTCGACCGCTCTTGGCTTCGACCGAGCTGTCACGCGCGGCAATGCGCGCAGCCAACCAATTGTTTATTTCTGACTCAAGCCAACCAACTGACCTTGGCCCAAGCCGAACTGGTGCAGGAAAGGTACGTGCTTTGATGCCTTCGTAGATGGTGGAGCAGCGAAGGCCGGTACGGTCTTCCACTTCGCGGCGGCGAAGAATGACAATTGGGGCGGGAGATACGGGTTGTTGAGTAACCATGCTTTCCAATCCTTTTCTGGATCGTGCCGAGCAGAGCTGCCCGGAACACATGGTCACAACTTTGAAGCGGAGCCAACACAGCGAGAACCCCACCAGCCAGCATGGTGAAAGGTAGGCCGGCAGGCCTTACAGCCTGCCAACAGACATTACGCTTTGCCGGCAGAGCGTAGTTCCTTATTTTCCCTACCTATGTGCTCTCTTGCCGTCCTAAATGCACAGCTGAATTTTTTTGAGGCATGTTCTGCCGCCTGGTCAAGGCTCTTAAAGCGGTCCCTATTGGTCAGCCACCAACTCCGAATCTCTTCGGCTTTCTGATTGCTTGGGGCATGTCGGGCTGCGGCACCCTTTTTGGCGAGAGCACGGGCGGCTAGCCCCCTTTCTTCTATTTCCGCATCCCGACATGCACTTGCGTTGCTCTCCATCCGTAAGGATTCCGCCACCTCGAAAAGCAAATCAAAGGCTTTTGGATCGCCGTTCCGGTGCAACGCCGCAGCTTCGAAGAACCACACCAAGGCTTGAACTTTCAAGATGTTTCCATGGTCCGGAAAGTCTTCGAATGAAGTACTGACCAGCAACTCGAAAGGCGCTGTCCAGGTCTCTAGATGGTAGGCTTCGGGTTCACAAATTCGATATTCGACGGGGTCATCCGACCATTCACGGCTTATTAGATACCCACTACCTGGGTTATGCCGACGATGGTACTCAACAAGGCGGGCAGCCACTAACAAAAGGTCAAGCAACGTAGCTTCGTCCTGTTCCAGCAGCCCAGAGCGGCAGCGCGAGAGTTCTTCAGCCCACTTTTGGCCAAATTCGCTCGGCATTTCAAGTGAAAAAATTGACTCGTCTGGACGGGCGGCAATGAGGGCTTCGTCCACTGCAAGAGGGGAAAATGTCTCACTTGCCCAGTCTAAAAGAGATTGGTATTCGCTCATGAGGTAACCCTCGGGATATTCCTTGAGCGGCCCGCCGGGATACCTCGGCAAAGAATCTATGTCCATACACGCCCCTTGTGCGCTATCCCTTGTTTTGATGCCGCGCCAGCCGGGCAAGGGCTCCCGGTTTTCCCCCCGTCGGAGTAGGCGCGGCAAACTCGGTAGGTCAGGCTGCCCGTGTCGGTATCGATACCACGTCGGCGCCCGCCTTCAGCTTGTCCAGGTAATCGGCCCACCGTTGCATCATCTCCCGGCGTTCCTTGATGAACTTTGTCCTGTTGTAAGCAGAGCCCAGCGCATCAGGCACACGGTGCGCCAACTGGTGCTCAATCACCTCCGGCTTGAAATGCAGTTCCTCGTGCAGGATCGTCCGGGCCATTGCCCTGAATCCGTGCCCGGTGATCTCGGTCTTGGTGTCGTAACCCATGCGGCGCAGTGCGGCATTTACCGCGGCGTCGCTCATCGGCTTCTTCGGGTCGCGGCCTGCAAAGACATGGACGCCGCGTCCAGTGAGCGGCTGCAGATCACGGAGGATCAGCACGGCCTGCGACGGCAAGGGAACAAGGTGAGGCTGGCGCCCCTTCATCCGCCCTGCCGGAATACTCCACTCCCCTTTGTCGAGATCGAATTCGGCCCATTCGGCTTTACGCAGCTCCCCAGGCCGCACAAACAGCAGCGGCGCCAGGAGCAAAGCCGACTTGACGACGAACGTGCCCTGGAAGCCATCAATGGCGCGGAGCAGTTCGCCAGCTTCTTTCGGGGTTGTGATGGCCGCGAAGTTCTCGCCCCTGGCCGGCGGAATCGCGCCGCGCAGATCCGGGCAGGGATCGCGTTCAGCTCGCCCGGTGGCCACGGCGTAACGGAAGGCCTGGCTGATCTCGCTCTTGATCTTGTGGGCGGTATAGCGGGCGCCCCGTTCATCCACCCTACGCAACACCGCCAACACCTCCGGCGGAGTGATTTCGGCCATCGGCCGGCCTCCTAGCCAGGGGAAGACGTTCTTCTCCAGGCGTGCCAGGGATTTCGTGTATTGGGCTGGCTCGACCGTTGTCCGCCATTTCTCCAGCCACTCACGGCAAATCACCTCGAACGAATTCAGGGCACGGGCTTCGGTGGCGGCCTTCTGGGCCTTCCGCTGCTCTCCTGGGTCGATCCCATCGGCGAGCAGCTTGCGGGCCTCGTCGCGCCGGTTACGCGCATCCTTCAAACCAACATCCGGATAGCTCCCCAGGGCCAGGAGCTTTTCCTTTCCGCCCACTCGGTACTTGAGCCTCCAGAGCTTTGCGCCGGTTGGCTGCAACAGGAGGTACAGGCCCTTCTCGTCGGAGATCTTGCGGGGCTTGAGATCGGGCTTGAGTGCCTTGATCTGGGTATCGGTCAGCGGCATCGGGGGTATCCATCCTTGAGGACAGGCGAATACCCCCAACCATACCCCCATCAGAGGCCGGCTTACAATGGAATAATCCGGAACACTACGGACGCAAAAAAGGCCGGAACCCTTGATTTCTCTGGGCTTGCCGGCCTGATTCGGAACACTGCGGAACAGCTATTGGTGCCTTGGGCGAGACTCGAACTCGCACGTCTTTCGACACTACCCCCTCAAGATAGCGTGTCTACCAATTTCACCACCAAGGCATCTTTGCCTGACCCAGCTCCGTGAATGCAGCACTGGAACGGGGGCGCAGAAGGAGGCGGATTATAGCGGAGCCGACGCGAAGGTCAACAGGAATCGGCAAGCCGCTGGGGCGTGAGGGTATGAATTCTGCTTGAAAGCCGTGATCCCTCAAATACGAGTCGCGTTCACGACAATCCATCATGAAAACCATCGGCATCTTTTTCGGCACCGAAACCGGCACCACCCGGCTGATCGCCAAGAAAATCCACAAGAAGCTCGGCGATGAGATCGCCAGCAAGCCCGTCAACGTAAACCGCATCGAGATGGCGGAAATGCTCCAGTACGACGCCCTGATCCTCGGCACGCCGAGCTATGGCGTCGGCGAGATTCCCGGCAAGAGCGCCGGCTGCCTGGAGCCGAACTGGGAAGAGTTCCTGGCCAAGAGCGGCATGCCGGACTTCAGCGGCAAGCGCATCGCTTTCTTCGGCCTGGGCGCCCAGGAGCGCTACTCCGACCGCTTCGCCAGCTCGCTGCTGCGCCTTTACGAAGTCTTCAAGGGCTTCGGCGCGGAGATCATCGGCGACTGGAGCACCGAAGGCTACACCTTCGCGCATTCCGCGGCGGTGCAGGACGGGCGCTTCGTCGGCCTGGTCATCGACGAGCGCACCCAGGGCATGTTCACCAACGAACGCCTCGATACCTGGCTGGCCCAGGTCAAGCCACAGCTCCTGGAAAAACTCGCCACGCCGGCCTGAACATCCGTGTTCATCACACCATCGGCAGACGCGTCACCGGGGACGCGCTTGCCGATGCATCAACTGATCCATCGATACCAATAATTTATTTATCGATTAGATCATTTGATCAAAACCCAAACCCCGGCCAGCTTGGCCCGTCTCCGCCCCCATTCCGCGCAGGCCGCGTCCCGCCTGGTCTGCACACGTTTTGCCGGTATCGCCAACCTGTTCTGGCACCCTTCCTGCTCATGAAGCAGCGGATAGCGTGGAAGTAACCAGATGCTCAAACGTCGCCAGTACAAGCCCCTTGTGGGCGGGAAGTCCAGACGACCCGCTGGCGGCAGGCGAGCATCGTTGCCGCACGTTGCCTGATGTTTGCCTCTGTCCCCGGTTCAGCGACCTCTCCCTCCCGTTTCTGACATCCGCTTACGCGTTGATCGTCCAGAAAAGCTGAATCGGGATTCGACCCGCGGAAGCGGGTCTTTTTTTGCCCGGACACCAACGCCCCCGCCCAACGAGATGCACGCCATGCCGAACACCCAGACCTTCGACAAGAACGCCCTCATCTGCCTGTCCGCCACCTTCCTCGCTGGCACGGCGGCCGTGTTGCCGAACAGTCTTGCGCAGACCGTCTGCACCGCCACCGCCGCCTTGTGTGCGCTGGTCGCTGGCCTGGGCCACCGCTCGGAGCAACGGCACATCCACAGGCAACTGCTACCGCGTCTGCACGACGAGCTGGCAAGCATGCAAACGGCCAACCAGGCCTTGCGCATCGACCTTGAGAACGCACGCCAGGCCCTGGCAGCCGAGGCGACCGCGACGGGAAACGACCCCCACTGTACCGCCCTCGCGGCCTCCATCACCGATGCCACCCGCCTGGCCACCGAGCTCGGCGTGTCGGTGGAACAGGCGCTGGCTGACATGGCCAACGCCAACCGCCTCGCCGAAGCCAGCGGCGCCCGGGTGGCAGCAGGGCGGAACCACATGGGCAGCGCCAAGACGGAGATCGAGCGCGCCGGCGAATGCCTGACCAAGGTTCAGGCCGACCTGGACACCCTCGCCGTCCAGTCCGGTCAGATTCCGGCCATCGTCGCGCTGATCACCCAGATCTCGGACCAGACCAACCTGCTCGCCCTCAACGCGGCCATCGAAGCTGCACGGGCCGGCGATGCGGGCCGCGGCTTCGCCGTGGTGGCCGACGAGGTGCGCAAGCTGGCCGAGCAGGCCAAGGCCGCGAGCGACCGCATCGGCGCCATCGCCACGGAGTTGCAGCACACCTCGTCACAGGCCTCGGCGTCGGTGCTCAGCGCCAGCTCGGCGGTCAGCGCAGGATGCAGCGCCACCGCCGAAGCCGAAGCGGCGATGCGGGCGATCCAGGACAGCGCCCGCGAGCGCGTCGCCGTGGTTACCCAGATCACCGAGGAGATCCGCAACCACCGGGACATCGGGCAGTCACTGATGGTGGCGCTCGCCCGGGCCGAGGCCTGAGCGGCGCCAGCGTCACGCCGCGCCGTTCGGGTTGCGGTGGGCCCAGCTGGTCATGCGCTTCTCGACGAAGGCGAACAGCTCGTACATCACGACGCCCATCACGCCGATGACGATCAGCCCGGCAAACACCAGCGGCATGTTCATCGACGAGCTGGCCGACATCATCAGGTAGCCGATGCCCAGGTTCGAGGCCACCGTCTCGGCGATCACCGAGCCGACGAAGGCCAGTGTGATCGCCACTTTCAGGGACGCGAAAAAGTACGGCATCGCCCGCGGCAGGCCTACCTTGCCAAGGATGTCGAGGCGCGAGGCACCCAGCGAACGCAGCACGTCCTCCAGTTCGGGCTCCAGCGTGGCGAGGCCGGTGGCCACGTTGACCACCACCGGGAAGAAGGAGATCAGGAAGGCGGTAAGGATGGCCGGCACCGTCCCGATGCCGAACCACACCACCAGCACCGGCACGAAAGCGACCTTGGGGATCGAGTTGAAGCCGACCAGCAGCGGATACATGGCCCGGTAGAGCAGCGGCGACGAGCCCACCGCCATGCCGATCAGCAGGCCCACCAGCACCGCGATGGCAAAGCCGGCCAAGGTGGTAAGGAAGGTCTGGGTGGCGTGCATCATGATCGGCGCGAACTGCTCGACGCCCACATGCCACACCGCGCTGGGCGCCGGCAGCAGGAATTCGGGCACGTCGAAGCCGACGCAGATCAGCTCCCACAGCAGGAACATGCCGGCCACCACCAGCCACGGGGCAGCCTTGACGAGATTGGGTTTCATGGCAGGCCTTTCAGGATGCGCGCACGCGACCGATGTGCTCGCGCAGTTCATGGACGTAGCCGGCGAAGGCGTCGGTATAGGTCACGTCCAGGTCGCGCGGACGCGGCAGGTCGATCTCCCGGCGCACCAGCACGCGGCCCGGCCGCTTGCTCATCACGTAAACGGTGTCGGCGAGGAAGACCGCCTCGCGCAGGTCGTGGGTGACGAGGATCACCGTGAAGGGCTGCAGCTGCCACAGGTCGCGCAACATGCACCACAGCTCCTCGCGGGTGAAGGCGTCCAGCGCGCCGAAGGGCTCGTCGAGCATCAGCAGGCGCGGCTGGTGGATCAGTGCCCGGCAGATTGACGCCCGCTGCTGCATGCCGCCGGACAGCTCCCACGGGAACTTGTCCTCGAAGCCGGCCAGGCCGACCTTGGCGAGCAGCTGGCGCGCCTCAGCCTCGTAGCGCGTGCGCTCCTTCTTCAGCGTGGACCGGTAGGGCTCGACGATCTCCAGCGGCAACATCACATTGTCGAGGGTCGTGCGCCAGGGCAGCAGATTGGCGTTCTGGAAGGCCATGCCGACGATCTTCAGCGGCCCACCGACCTGGCGGCCGTCCACATAGACATAGCCGCCGGACGGCATGCGCAGGCCGGAGATGAGCTTCATGAGGGTGGATTTGCCGCAGCCGGACGGGCCGACCACGGCGACGAACTCGCCCTCGCGGACGTCCAGGCTGACGTCCTCGATGGCCAGCGCGCCTCCCGGCGCGTAGGCGAGATCGACGTTCTCGAATTTGACGAAGGACATGGGCTGTTTTCGGAGAGAAATTGTGGGGGCGAATTCATTCGCCCACGGTCTTTGAACGAGCAGTTGAGGGCGAATGAATTCGCCCCCACTGAGGAAACCAGAAACAGCAGCCTTACAGGCTGCGCTCGGCCTTGGCGGGCAGGAAGGCGGCGTTGAACAGCTCGGTGGCCGACGGCACCTTGGGCAGCGCATAGGCCTCGGCGGTCTCCGCCATCGAGCGCTTGAGGCGGTCCGGCGTCACCGCGCCGAGGCCGATCTGCTTCACTTCCGGCGTCACGATGCTCGACTCGATGGCCAGCTTGAGGCGGCGCGTTTCCAGGCCCGCATCGATTAGCGGGTCGCGCTCCTTCACCGCCGGCACCGCCGCCTCCGGCCGGGCAATGGTTTCCTTCAAGGCCTTGTTGAAGGCGCGCAGAAAGCCCTCGATGGCCTTCGGCTTCTCGGCAATCAGCTTGGGGCTGGCGATGATCGCATTGCCATACAGCTCGACGCCGTGATCGGGGTAGCGCAGCGCGACGATGTCGGCCGGCTTCACGCCGCGGGCTTCAAGGTTGAGCAGGCTGGTGAAGTAGAAGCCGGTGATGCCGTCCACGTCGCCACGGGCCAGCAGGGTCTCGCGGATCGCCGGATCCACCGACTGCCACTTCACGGCGTCCACGCCCAGCTTGTTGGACTTGGCGAAGGCCGGCCAGGCCTTGCGGCCGGCGTCGAAGATCGGCGCGGCGAGGGTCTTGCCGGTCAGGTCGGCGGGCTTGGCGATGCCGCTCTTCTTCAGCGCGAACACCGCCGCCGGCGTGGCGTTGTACACCATGTACACCGCCTGGATCTTGGAGCCCGGCGTCTTGGCGTCGTATTCCACCAGCGCGTTGAAGTCGGCAAAGCCCATTTCATAGGCACCGGTCGCCACGCGGGTCACCGCGCCAGCCGAACCGTTGCCGGCGTCGATGGTCACGTCCAGCCCTTCGGCGGCGAAGTAGCCCTTGCTCTTGGCGAGCAGGAAGGGCGCGGCCGGCCCCTCGAAGCGCCAGTCGAGGGTGAACTTGATCTTCACCGGCTCCTCGGCGAAAGCGGGGGCGGACAGGGGCGTGGCGAGGGCGGCCAACCCGGCGGACAGAAGCAGGCGACGGGATGCGCGGAAACGGTGCGGCATGGGCGAAAACTCCGGAAATGATTGGACGAGGACGTCGAATGGTGCGTCTCGACCTCTTTCCGCAATCTCCATGCCAATTTTTAAACAATTGATTTTATTGGCTTTAAATCCTCACAACGGAATACCCCCGGATTCACGCCGGAATCTCACCGGAAAAGCCGCCAGAATACGCCCCCGCATGGTGCAAATCGTCTGCCCACGCACCCTCTACGTGCATTCCAAAAACATATACAAAACAACAAAGATTCTTTATTTTCAAATGGATATACACAATCAACTATATCCTTTTGGTGATGATGGATATCGCCATGCCCATAGCGGGCTCCTGCTAGATTCGGCTCCAAGGCGTCACCGTGCCTAGCCACGCGGACCACCCGCAGATCCCCGAATCGACCCAATCAGGAGCCACCATGAAGTTCTCTCAGAAGACGATCCTCGCCGCCTCCGTCCTTGCTGCCTGTGCCGGCACGGCCGCCGCCGCCGAGTGGAGCGACACCTCCATCGGCTATCGCTACGGCACCAAGTTCGCCGAGCCGTTCGAAAGCAACAGCATCAACAAGAGCATCGTCAATCTGACCCATGCCAGTGGCTACAAGTACGGCACCAACTTCTTCAATGCCGACCTGCTGATGGCAGACAGCAAGGACCCGGCCGCGCCGGGCTCGAAGTCCGGCTCCCAGGAGATCTACATCGTCTACCGGCACACGCTCGATCTCGGCAAGATCACCGGCCAGGACTTCAAGTTCGGCCCGGTGCGTGGACTCGGCCTGACTGGCGGCTTCGACGTGAACACCAAGAACGACGCCGGCTACAACTCCCGCAAGCGCATGGTGGTTGCCGGTCCGACGTTGATGATGGACGTCCCCGGCTTCCTCAACGTGAGCCTGCTCTACCTGTGGGAAAGCAACGCCCCCTACAGCAAGTTCTCCGGCACCCAGACCGAGCGCTACAGCTACGACGTCCACCCGATGCTGACCGCAGCCTGGGGCATCCCCTTCAACCTCGGCCCGATCCCGCTGTCTTTCGAAGGCTTCGCCAACTTCATCGCCAGCAAGGGGCAGAACGAGTTCGGCGGCGGCACCAAGCCGGAAACCAACATCGACATGCAAGTGATGTACGACGTCAGCCCGCACGTCGGTGCCGCCAAGAACACCTTCAAGGCCGGCCTGGAATACCAGTACTGGCGCAACAAGTTCGGCAACGACCACACCAAGGCGGCCGGCGACGGCGCTTTCGCCAAGACCCCGATGGTGCGCGTCGAATACCACTTCTGAGCCCCCACGAGTCGCCCCCACAGACGCAGAAAAGCCAACCCCGCGGGGTTGGCTTTTTTGCTGGAGAAAACCGGATCAGGCGGAAGCGGCTGCCAGCGGCTTGCCACCGTTCGGCTCGTCATCGAGACCACCGTTCAGAGCCTTGTTCATCTTGTCCATGTCCAGCTCGTTCTCGGAGCGGGACACCACCACGGTGGCGACGGCGTTGCCGATGATGTTGGTCAGCGCACGGGCTTCGCTCATGAAACGGTCGATGCCGAGAATCAGCGCCATGCCGGCCACCGGGATGGTCGGCACCACGGCCAGCGTGGAGGCCAGGGTGATGAAACCGGCACCGGTGATGCCGCTGGCGCCCTTGGAGGTCAGCATCGCCACCACCAGGATGGTCAGCTCCTGAGCCAGGGTCAGCTCGGTGTTGGTGGCCTGGGCGATGAACAGGGCCGCCATCGTCATGTAGATGTTGGTGCCATCCAGGTTGAAGGAGTAGCCGGTGGGCACCACCAGGCCAACCACGGAGCGGGCGCAACCCATCTTCTCGAGCTTCTGCATCAGCTTGGGCAGGGCGGACTCGGAGGACGAGGTGCCCAGCACGATCAGCAGTTCTTCACGGATGTAACGGATGAACTTGAAGATGCTGAAGCCGGTGTAGCGGGCAATGGAGCCCAGCACGATGACGATGAAGAGGATGCAGGTGAGGTAGAAGGAGCCCATCAGCTTGGCCATCGGGATCAGGGAGGCCACGCCGTACTTGCCGATCGTGAAGGCCATCGCGCCAAAGGCACCCAGCGGAGCGAGCTTCATCACGGTATTGACGATGCCGAACATCACGTGGGAAATCTGCTCGACGAAGTCGAAGACCGGCTTGCCCTTTTCGCCCATTGCGGCCAGCGAGAAGCCGAACAGGATGGCCAGCAGCAGCACCTGCAGGATGTCACCCTTCGCAAAGGCATCGACGAAGGTGCTCGGGATAATGTTGAGAATGAACTCCACCGAGCTCTGGGCGTGGGCCTTGGCGGTGAAATCGGCGATGGCCTTGGTGTCCAGCGTCTTCACATCGGCGTTGAAGCCGGCACCCGGTGTCGCCACGTTGGCCACCACCAGGCCGATCAGCAGCGCAAAGGTGGACACGATCTCGAAGTACAGCAGCGCCTTGCCGCCGACGCGACCAACTTTCTTCATGTCCTGCATGCCGGCGATGCCGTGCACAACGGTACAGAAGATCACCGGCGCGATGATCATCTTGACGAGCTTGATGAAGCCGTCGCCGAGGGGCTTCAGATCGACCCCCAGCTTGGGCTCGAAGTACCCCAGCAGCACGCCGCAGGCGATGGCGAACAGCACCTGCACGTACAGAACCTTGTAGAACGGCTTCTTCATGACGGTTTATCTCCGGTGTTATATAGGACTATGAGACGAACAATAGATCCCTCACCGAAGCCCCGAAATTGTGTCCTCCCCCATTGTGGACGGCCCTATTGTGGTTATCCGTAATAGGCCGACACCCTTTGATCGGGGTCAGTCCGGCACGACGACTGCCAGCCGACGGTTCAGCGCAATGCCTTCTGGCGTGACCTCGGCGCCCAGCGCAAACACCTCGACACCCTGCGCCAGCGCCTCGCGGAGCGCCTGCCCGTAGGCCGGGTCGATATGGTCGGCGGGCCGCACCTCGTCCACATCGCCCCGCTGCACGCAGAAGACCAGCACCGCCCGGTGGCCGGCGGCCACCATCGCGCTCATCTCGCGCAGATGCTTGGTGCCGCGGGTGGTCACTGCATCCGGGAAAAAACCCACGCGCCCATCCACCGCAGCGGTGACGTTCTTCACTTCCACATAGCAGTCGGGCCGGCCGCTCTCCTGCAGCAGCAGATCGATGCGGCTGCCCTCACCATACTTCACCTCCGGGCGGATCGTTCCATAGCCGGCCAGCTCAGGCAGCACGCCAGCCTCGATCGCCTCCCGCACCAGGCCGTTGCTGCGCCCGGTATGCACGCCAACCACGCAGGCTGGCGCCACCTCCACCAGCTCCCAGGTCCATTTGAGCTTGCGCGCCGGATTGTCCGCCGGCGACAGCCACACCCGGCTGCCCGGCGTCTTGCAGCCGAGCATCGAGCCGGTATTGGGGCAATGGGCGGTCACGAGTCCGGCTGCCGTTTCCACGTCGGCCAGGAAACGCTGGTAACGCCGCAGCAGGCGGCCTTCGAGAAGCGGATGAGGAAAGCGCATGGCAGATCAATGTCGATAGAGGATGCGGTCATCAGCCTGGCCGCATGGAAAAAATCACATCGCAAGGGGCACGAAATCTCTCACCCGCCGTATCATGCCCTCAGAAAGCAAGCGTGGTGCGGCTTTGCGCCGGATCACCCATTACAACCCGCCGGACAACGATAGCCAACGACACCAAGCCATGCGCGATCCTTCCCCAGCGGCGGCCAGCGAGCTGCCCGACTATCTCCGCGAAACCTATACCTGGGCCTACCTCGATCACCGCACCGTGCCCTGGCTGGATCGGCCGGTCGTGGTATCGGCGATCTTGTGGGGCAACGCCAGCCGCCTGATGGACAGCGCTGTGCGGGAATTCAGCCCCGGCCAGCGGGTACTGCAGGCAGCGGCGGTGTATGGCGATTTTTCGCCGCGCCTGGCCCGCCAGCTCGGTGACGCAGGCCAACTGACGGTACTCGACGTCGCACCGATCCAGATCGCCAACACCCGGCGCAAGCTCGCCCCCTGGCCCCATGCCCACGCCCAGGTCGCCGACCTCACCAAGCCGGTGGGCGCCACCTTTGACGCGGCCTGTTGCTTCTTCCTGCTCCACGAAGTCCCGCCCCATGCGCGCCGGTGCATTGTCGCCAACCTGCTGGCGGCGGTCGAACCCGGTGGCAAGATCGTCTTCGTGGACTACCACCAGCCGCGCTGGTGGCACCCGATGGGGCCAATCATGGCACTGGTATTCCGCTACCTGGAACCCTTCGCCAACTCCCTGCTGGCCGACTCCATCGACAGCCTGGTGCCGGAATGCGCCGACTTCGAATGGCGCAAGGAAACCTGTTTCGGCGGGCTGTACCAGAAGGTGGTGGGCGTCCGGCGCTGAGGCGCCCCTCCCTGGCGGCGGTGGGCGAATGAATTCGCCCCCACAGGGAAATCCGGGACTTCCAGTGGCAGGGCGTCAGCCCTCCGCCAACTGATCCAGGCAGGCCGCGATCGCCGGCAGGCCTTCGCGAATCGCCGCCGGCCCCGGCGCCAGCAGGATCGCCGACTTGATCTCGAAGACCCGCCCATCGCGCACCGCCGGGAGCGCATCCCAGCCCGGCCGCGACGTGACGTGGCCCGGCTGGAAATGCTTGCCGCACCAGGAGCCGATGATCACCTCCGGCGCCCGCGGAATCACCAGCGCGGCATCGGCGAGGATGCGCTGCTTGGCGTTGGGATGCACCGACAGCTCGCCGAAGCAGTCTTCCCCGCCGGCGATGCCGATCATCTCGGACACCCAGCGGATGCCCGTGATCAGCGGCTCGTTCCATTCTTCGAAATAAACCTTTGGCCTTCGCCCCAGGCGCGCCGCGCGGGCCTCACCGCGGGCCCGTACGTCGGCGATCGTCGCCTCCAGCTCGGCCACCAGTGACAGCGCCTTCTGCTCGGCCCCCACCAGCCGACCGACGGTCTCCACCATCGCCAGGATGCCGTCCACGCTGCGGTGGTTGAAGACATGCACCGCCACACCGGCCTTCACCAGATCCCGCGCGATGTCGCCCTGCAGGTCGGAAAAGGCCAGCACCAAGTCCGGCTCGACGGCCAGGATGCGCTCGATCTTGGCACTGCTGAAGCCGCTGACCTTGGGCTTCTCCTTGCGCGCCCGCGGCGGATGGGTTGTGAAGCCGGAAATGCCGGCGATACGCGCCTCCTCGCCAAGCAGGTAAAGCACCTCGACGGTTTCGGTGGACAGGCAGACGATGCGTTGGGGCAGACGGGGCATGATTTCTCGTTATCGGGGATAAGGGGCCGGGCAAGGCTGGCGATCACCGGCCGGGTTGCACAGCCGGACCTGGGCCAGAAAGGCTTCCGCCGCGGCCCGGGGCTTTTCACTGTCGGCCTTGAGCCGCTCAGCATCGTCCGCTGGCAGGCGCCAGGCGCGCTGGACCACATACAGGTAGTCCGGCCCCTCGATGGCCTTCACGACGGCCATCTCAGCGTAGTTGGTGTCCGGCACCCGGGGGCAGACCAGATAGGTCTGCACGGTCTCGCCGCTGGCCTCGTCACCTGGCAGGGCCTCCACCGGACCTGCCGGCAAGCCGCAGCGGAACTCGCGTGCCCGTTGCATGCCTTCGAGCAGCGCCCGCGCCTGGCCCCTGCTGTTCCCCCGCGGCAGGCCTTGCACGCCGATCAGCTGGGTCCACTCCCGCGGGTTGTCGCCGAGGGGTACGAAATCCGCATTCCAGCCCCGTGCGCCCGCACTGTTGGCGGCCGGCACGCTGTCCGGCGGCAGCGGCAGGTTGAGCCAGCGCACCTGCCCGGCTGCCTCCTCGGCACTGCGGACCGCCGCCAGTTCCTGCAGACGGCGCAGCGGCGGGTCGAGTTCGGCCTGGAAATCGGTGGCGCTGCTCTCGCTGACCTTCAGCTGGGAACGGCTGGCCTCGAAGCTGTACCACACGTCGTAGTGGCGTACCACGCCGCAGGCCTGCACCGACCAGCGCTCAAGGGCGTGGTGCACGCGGTACGGACGGGTTTCGATGAGGTCCGGCGCGGCCTGCACCGTATCGAATACGATCAGGTCGCGGCAAGCCTTGGTGCGCCGGCCCTCCAGCTCCTCGATGCGTTCGACGACCTTGTCCTGGGCCGCCGCCTGGCGCCATGCGCCGGCATAGCCCGGCACCTTGCGCTGGTCGGCGGGAACGGCGGCCACCTGGCCGATGCGGGTCACGATCTCGCCGGGCAGCGGGCCGGCATCGGCGACCCGCAGCGCCGCCGCCAGCACCAAGCCCAGCAGGAGCCGGCCTTTCATCGCTTGGCGCGGGCTTCTTCGAGCTGGCCACACAGGCGCTCGGCCCCGTCGAGGATGCGCGGCGTGTGGCGCTGGATCTGGTCCGGCGGGATGAAGAACAGATTGCCCCGGGCCACAGCCGGCAGCTTGGTCCATTTACGCCAGTCGTCCAGCCACTCCGGCCGGCTCTCGCCCATCCCGCTGGCAACCACGACATCCGGCGCAGCCGCCAGCACCGCCTCCACGTCGATGGTCGGCGCCAGCACCGGCAGCTTGGCGAATACGTTGTCGCCGCCGCACAAGCGGATCACGTCGGAAATGAGGTGCTCGCCGTTGATGGTCATCAGCGGCCGGTTCCAGATCTCGTAGAAGACCCGCAGCTTCGGCCGCCCGGAATACCTGGCCGCCAGCGCCGAATGGCGCTTGCGGAAAGCCTGCGCGGCGGCATCCGCCACGGCTTCACTACCGGCCAGGCGTCCTAGCTGGGACAGGCTGCGGGCCACGTCTTCGATACGCCGCGGCTCGTTGATGAAGACCGGCACACCGAGGGCCTTGAGTTTGTCCAGATGGGCATCCCGGTTGCCGCTCTTCCAGGCAACCACCAGGTCGGGCTTGAGGGCCGCGACCTTTTCCATGTCAGGCGCCGTATAGCTACCAACCCGCGGGATCCTGCCCGCCGCCTGCGGATAGTCGCTGTACTGCACCACGCCGACGACCCGGTCGCCGGCACCGGCGGCGAACAGGAGTTCGGTCACATGGGGCGCCAGACTGACGATCCGCCGGGCCGGTTGAGCGAGACGGATGGTCTGCCCCTGGTCGTCGGTCACATCGATGGAGGCCCGGGCGAAACCGGAAACGAGCAACAAGCCGAGAAGAAGCCCACGCATTCGGAAATCTTTCAATAAAGGTCGTTACAGTCGGCCGAGCGCCGCAGCCAGGCGCGACCACTCGGTCTCGTTCCCCGGCAGGCCGAAACGCAGACTGGACGGTGTTTCGAATAGACGGGTCAGGATGCCCTGCTCCGCGAGGCGGGCGTGAATGTCGACGGCACGGAGCGTGGGCCGCCACTGGAACAGTGCCGTGCCGGCCCCACCGCTGAGACCGCTGCGGTCCAGCAGGGCGGCGAGCCGCCGGCTGTCGGCCACCAGACGCTCCCGCGCCGCGTGCTGCCAGGCCCGGTCGGCCAACGCCGCAGCGGTCACCGCCCGCGCCGGGCCGGACACCGCCCACGGCCCGAGCCGCGAAGCCAACTGCGCGCGCAGCGCGGCCTCGGCAAACACGAAGCCGACCCGCGCCCCGGCCAGACCGAAGAACTTGCCCACGGAACGCAATACCACCAGGCCGGGTCGCCCGGCCAACGGCACCAGACTGTCGGCCGGATCGGCGTCGAGGAAGGCTTCATCCACGATCAGACGGCCGCCGCGCCCCGCCAGATCTTCCTGCCAGGCAAGCAACTGCTGGCGTGTAAAGTGCTGGCCGTCCGGGTTGTTGGGCTGCACCAGCAGCAAGGTGTCGGCGTGCCGCACCGCGGCATCGATGCGCTCGGCCGGCAGCGCCTGCAAGGCATGGCCGCGCCAAGCATGGGGATGTTCCGCGTAGGTTGGCGCCAGGGTGATCACCCGGCCGGGTGGAAAACAAGCCGGCAGTGTCTGGATCGCCGCCTGCGAGCCAGCCACAGGCAACAGTTCCGGGCTGCCGTAATAGGCTGCCGCTGCGGCCTCCAGACCATCGTCGTCTTCCGGAAGGCGATGCCAGACTTCCGGCGCCAGCGCCGGCACGGGATAAGCTTGGGGATTGATACCGGTGGATAGATCGACCCATTCGCCCAGCGGAATGCCGTAGCGCTGGGCTGCGCTACGCAGGCGACCGCCGTGCTCAAGCATGGATGCACACGCTGACGATGGCGACGCCCAGCAACCACAGCCAGACGCTGTTTTGCACCAGGGCCAGCGCCTTGTCGATGTCTGCCGCCGCCGCCGGGCGACCGGCGCCCAGGGGCGGCCGTGTCTCCAGGTGGCCGTGGTAGATCGCCGGACCGCCGAGGGACAGATCCAGCGCGCCAGCGCCAGAGGCCATCACCGGTCCAGCGTTAGGGCTGTCCCAGGTCGGCGCCTGGGTGCGCCAGCAGCGCAGCGCCGTCGCCGTATGGCCGAGCAGCGCGTAGCTCAGCGCGGTGAGGCGGGCCGGGATGAAATTGAGCACGTCGTCGATGCGCGCCGCCGCCCAGCCGAAGCGCAGGTAACGCTCCGTGCGGTAGCCCCACATGGCATCCAGCGTGTTGGCGAGGCGGAACATCAGCGCACCCGGCCCGCCCAGCAGGGCAAACCAGAACAGGGCACCGAAGATCGCGTCGTTGCCATTCTCCAGCACCGATTCGACGGTGGCCTTGGCCACGCCGGACTCGTCCAGTTCGGCCGTGTCGCGGGACACGATCCACGACAGGCGGCCACGTGCACCGGCCAAATCACCGGCCGCGAGGGGCCCCGCGACGGCCCGCGCGTGCTCAGCCAGGCTGCGCCCGCCGATCGCCGCGTACAGCAGCACCACGTCGAGCAGCATGCCGAACCAAACATGCCCCTCCCGCAGCGAACCCGCCAGCGCGACCCAAGGCAGCACGGCCACGCTCCAGGCGAGCAGGCCGACCGCCCGATTGATGATGCCGATGCGGCGGAACAGGCGCTCGACGGCCGCCGCATAGCGGCCGAAACCGACCAGCGGGTGATAGCGGCGCGGCTCCCCGAGCAGGTGATCGAGGAGCAGACCGAGGGCCATTGGAATGACAATCGGCAGCAGGGCGAGGAGGTATACAGCGGACATGGGATAATCGAAGGCTTTCTGCACCCGAGATTGTAAGTCATGCGCCACGCCAACACCCTGATGGTTCAGGGCACCACGTCCGACGCGGGCAAAAGCACCCTGGTCGCCGGCCTCGCCCGCCTGTTGTGGCGGCGCGGCGTACGGGTGGCACCCTTCAAGCCGCAGAACATGGCCCTCAACTCGGCGGTGACGGTCGATGGCGGCGAAATCGGCCGCGCCCAGGCCTTGCAGGCGGTGGCCGCAGGGCTCGAACCCCACACCGACATGAACCCGGTGCTGCTCAAGCCCTCCACCGACATCGGCGCCCAGGTCATCATCCATGGCCGTGCCGTGGCCAACCTGTCAGCCCGCGATTATCACGAGTACAAGCCACGGGCGATGGCCGCCGTGCTGGAAAGCTACGGCCGCCTGACGGACAAGTACGAGGCGGTGCTCGTAGAAGGCGCCGGCAGCCCGGCGGAAATCAACCTGCGTGACCGGGACATCGCCAACATGGGCTTCGCCGAAGAGGTGGACTGCCCTGTCATCCTCGTCGCCGACATCGACCGCGGCGGCGTCTTCGCGCATCTGGTCGGCACCCTCGACCTGCTGTCACCCAGCGAGCAGGCCCGCGTGAAGGGCTTTGTGATCAACCGCTTCCGCGGCGACATCGGCCTGCTGCAGTCCGGCCTCGACTGGCTGGAGGCGCGCACTGGCCGCCCCGTGCTGGGCGTGCTGCCCTACCTGCACGGCCTCTTCCTCGACGCCGAGGATGCGCTGGCCGACGCCCGTGCCGAGAAGGGCGAAGCCCGCCTGCGCGTTGTCGCGCCGGTCTATCCGCGCATTTCTAACCACACCGACCTGGACGCCCTGCGCCTGCATCCGCAGGTGGATTTCAGCTGGGTCGGCCCCGGCCAGCCCATTCCGCCCGCCGACCTGATCGTACTGCCCGGCTCCAAGGCGGTGCAGGCCGACCTGGCCTGGCTGCGCGCCCAGGGTTGGGAAGCCGCAATCCGCCGTCACCTGCGGTACGGCGGCAAGCTGGTGGCGATCTGCGGCGGCTACCAGATGCTCGGCCGCCAGCTCCATGATCCGCACGGCCTCGAAGGCGCGCCGGCCAGCCTGCCCGGCCTCGGCCTGCTCGACGTGGAAACCACGCTGGAGGCCGAGAAGCAGCTAGTCAATGCCAGCGGCACGCTGGCTCTGCCCGGCGCGCCGAAGGTCCAGGGCTACGAGATCCACATGGGCGTTACCCGCGGCCCGGCCCTCGAGCGCCCCGCTGCTCACTTGACCGACGGCCGCCCCGACGGTGTGCTATCGGAAGACGGACAGATCCTCGGCACCTATCTGCACGGCCTGTTCGACCACCCGGACGCCCTCGCCGCGCTGCTGGCCTGGGCCGGCGTCAGCGACGCAGCGCGCATCGACCTCGCTGCCCGCCGCGAAGCCGACCTCGACCGCCTCGCCGACAGCATGGAGAAACACCTGCATCTGGACCGTCTCGCCGCCTGCTTCGGCGATGGCGCCGCTGCCAATGCCTTGCGTACGTCATCACCGGCGGCGCTTGCTTGACCCCGTCCCCGCCCCTCTCTAACATTCGCCGCATGGACGCCGAACTCGCTTCTCTCGAACAGAAACTCGAACAACTGATCAGCCATTGCACGGCTGCTCGGACAGAAAACCAACGCCTGCGGGAACGGGTCGCCAGCCTCGAAAATACCAACCAGGAGCTCAACGCCAAGCTGGGCCAGGTCGGTCGCCGTCTCGAGGATCTTCTCGCCCGCATCCCTGAGGCCTGACATGGAACAGCTCGACATCAAGCTGCTGGGACGCGAGTACCGCGTAGCCTGCAAACCGGAAGAAAAGGAAGGCCTGCTGGCCGCCGTGGCCTATCTGGACGGCAAGATGCGGGATCTGGCCACCAAGACCAACTCATCCGGCGAACGCCTCGCTGTCATGACGGCCCTGAATATCAGCCATGAATTTCTGCAGCTGCAGCGTGCCGGCGGGTTTGACATCCCGACGCTCAAGCGTAGAATCGAGCACATAAAAGGTCGCCTAGATACCGCCCTCGCCGAACAAGAAAACCTGTTCTAAGTAAGGTAAATCCGGGCCACCAGGAAAGGTTTGATAAATCCCCTGCGGTGTTGGTCAAGGCTTAAAACTCCTTGAACCAATGTCTTCGTGACATGGGTCGCTGCCCATAGAAACCGTTGGTGTGCGCGCTCCTCGTCGAACGTGCCTGATACGGAAGGAATGCGGCCCCCCTGAACTCCGGTTCAGGATGAAGGCCTGACGGCACGCGCGGGGGACCCATAAAGAAAAGGCGCAGACCACCGGTCTGTGCCTTTTACATTTCCGCCCCGGCTTTTGCCCCGTGGAGCAAAAGCCGGCCAGAAAGACTTATTCCGGAGCCTTGAAGCCGGCGCCGGCCTTGTTGGCCAGGAACGCCACCGCACGCTTCAGCTCGTCGTCGGTCAGATCCGCCGCACCACCACGCGGGGGCATTGCGTTCTTGCCCGCAGCCGCGGACTTCACCAGACCTTCGAAGCCCTGGGCGATACGCGGGCCCCATGCCGCCTTGTCACCAGCCTTCGGCGCACCGGCAGCGCCGCTCTCGTGACACGCAGCGCAGACGGCCTTGAAGATGTCCTCACCCTTGCGGCTACCCGGTGCAGCAGCCGGCGCGGCAGCCAGCTCGACTTTGGCAACCGGTTGGACCAGCTTGGCAGCCAGTTCTTCATCGACGGCAGCCTTCTTGCCACAACCCACGAGCTGGGTAGCGAGCGCCGCGACACCGATGGAAAGCGCAATCCGCGCATAGGAACGAACAGGGGCAGAACGACCAAGATCCGACATGCTGAATTCCTCGAGTACTGGCAAATTTAATAAAGAATTGATTATAGCGAGGCTATTCACCTTCTGTCAGGCAAAGCATGGACTTTGCTGTCGTTTCACGCTATGCTGCGCGCCGCGCATGAGAATGCGTAGCATTGTTTCCGCAAGGCGCCCGTAGCTCAGCTGGATAGAGTACTGCCCTCCGAAGGCAGGGGTCGGACGTTCGAATCGTCTCGGGCGCGCCATAAAATCAAAGACTTAGGCCACTTTTCCGGTGGCCTTTTTCTTTGGTACGGAATCCGTACGGAAAAGAGCATTCCGTACAGTCGCTCTTGGCACTCTCACGAAGTGAGGCGCACATGGGATTTTGGTCAAGAAATTCGCGCTCTGTGACGCACACGCCGTATGGTGCCGTACGTCTTCACTCTGCGTACAGCACATGGTCAGATGACGATTTCATTGCATCTGAGACCACGGGCGAGCTTGAGAGCACAGATGGTCGGGGTGTTTTAGGCCAATGCACGTTCGCTTCCTTCAGAAGAAAGCGAAACCGAGCATGGATGGATGTCGGCACCATTGGATACTGGATGGATTCAATAGACGCGCAGACTTTCGACATTTTCGACGCGCTAGCGGAGGCGGACTGCTTCGGCCTAGAGTCTTACTTCAACGAAACGTGCCTGCTAGTCGCACAGCGGATTGAAATCACACCCGCAGCCAGAGGGAAAGGGGCTTGGAAAGCCCTTTATTTTGCAACTATGCAAAAGGCTTTGGAGGCGCAGCGCAGACCGCCGGTCGAATTTTTCTTTAAAGCGTTTCCCCTTGAGTACGAAGGGAATGTTACGGAGAAGAATGCCGCAGAGTTTGCAGCGGCACAGCGAGCTTTGAAACTACTGTATTCAGTGCAACTCGGCGCAGTGTCCCTAGACTTACCGGCTTCATTCGACTGTTACATGCGGGCTCCGGTACCGGATGCTGTTTGTCCCGGCACTTCTCGCTGACCCAGGGCAACACTGTGTGGTTCATTGCTCTTGCCACGCTCAACGCATCCCCTGCCGCTCCTAGTCACAAGCTCAATGAACCCACACCCATGATGAGGTAGAAAGCTCCACATCTGGCTATAAACTGTAAATATTTACAGCCAAAACACCAGAATGTTCGTCCACATCCGAATCACGCGCCGTCGCGGCCGGAAGATCCCAGACCATGAAGCGTATCGGCCTGAGAATCAGATTCTCGGGTGTCTATACACGAACGGCTCCACCTTTGAGGTTTGGAGTGGGGACACTAAGCCGTGGCCACCTATAGCTACGCTCTACGACGCAAAGGTTTTGTCGATCCAGGCCCGCGAGATTTACATCAGGGGCTATGAGGAAGACAACGGGGGCGGCGTTCTGCAGGAGTGGGTCTGCCAGGTGCTGTCGTCGGCGGAGTTTTTCGAGCGGACAGGCGCCACATGACCAGTTCCAGCGGTACGCTTGGCGTATGTGCGCCAACTACCGCCCATCCTCGCAGGACGCGCTCCTTGTGTTCCCGCTGCAGCCTAGGTTGCCGAGTGTCGCATGCCGTTGAAGCGGATGAAGGCCCGAACCCAGTGGACGCAGGCCTGTTCGGTTTCTAAACTTTAGTGCAAGTAGCGTGTGCGCTCACGCAGTTTTGCCCGATCCTTAATCGAACGCAGCAGGCTAGTCGCTCTAAAACAAAGTCATGCGTGAAGTTTCTCATGGAGGGTCGCCATGTCAATATCACCTTCCCGCCACTTTGCAAGCCTCCACGACGGCATTAATTACCTCAGCGAGACGTACTCTGGCGAGGTTTTGCTGGAAGCGATAGACCACAAAGAACATACCCAGCGAGGACGCGTTCGCTCGCCATCTTTCCTCTTTCGAGGGGAGTCCTCGCAGTACCTCACGACGACCGCGACGATGCAGCGTATTTCTGCTGAACAAGCATTGTCGCAACGCGCTCGTAAACTGGTACCAGGGCTTGCCAGCTACATAGAGGAGCAACTACGTGACTTCCTGAACATGTCAGAGATGGAGTCGGCAGGTTTCGCTCAGCACTATGGGCTTCCTACGGAACTCATTGACCTCACGTCGTCGCCTAGCGTTGCTGCATTCTTCGCCGCTGACGGCGAGCCTGGTACTAAGGGGTACTTGGCTGCTTTTCCCGTCGCATCTATGGCGTCGTCCTCCATCCTCATCGATCTGCGAGAGCACTCGTCGGCTGAAAGACCGCGACGGCAGCATGCGTTTGCGATCTTCAATAGAAGACACACCGATCTCAAGTCGAGTCCGTGCATAGCTGAACTGGGCTCCACATGGTTCTCTTTCTCTCTCCGCAAGTCCGACAAAGATCGTTATTACTACCCACAGCTGTCACTTCTCGACTGCCACACCGATGCAGTGGCAGGGGCGCTGCAGTTGGTCGTTGATACTATGATTCAAAAGCATGGGAAGCTGCCCGACGAGCTTGCAGCCTGGTTCTCAAAACGTATAGCCGCAGCCCCGTTCGTGACCAAGGCGACAAAGTGGCATGCGTCAGGCAAGCCAGCCGAGGTCGAACTTGTGCCCCTCGCCGTCACAGACATTCCATACAACGAAGAATCAGAGCGTGAGAAGAGCTATCGGTACTGGTCGTCCAAGTACTCCGTAGTCAGCCGTACTGAAGCATAGTTTCACTTGTGAAGCGCAATATCGTTTTCATTCAACTAGGGGTTGAACGACGGCATTCCTCAAAGCTCAGCGACAGCAATAGGTCGTACTCGGTCCTAGCCTGAGGCTGAGAGCTGTCATTGAAGGGCATCGGCGGCTGTACTCCGATCTACCTGCAGGCGTTCCTAAGCGTCGCCGCGTCCGTCACAAGCGGATTCCCTTCCCCTTGCCATCGGACGATCCGGGCGTCTCGCTCCCGCTCCCAGGCATCCACCGGGTAGGCCTTGGCCCAGGCGCACATCAGCTTCTTGTCCAGCGAGCTCATCCGTAGGCCGTAGGTCTCATACATGTAGAGCGTGATCCGGGCGGCCCGCCCCCGGACTTCCTCGCGCGGCTGCACGCGCTTCCCCTTGAAATCCACGATGGTCTGGCACTCGCCGTACATGCTTGAGCGCTCGCGCGTCCAGGCGCTGTAGGCGAAGTTGTTCCGATCGCCGTTGACCTCGCCGACGGCTGGCACAAGGTTGTTCAGGTCGCCCTCTGCTTTCTGGAAGACGGGATCGTTGTCGCTGCAGTTCTTGCGGCCGCCGTCCTGTCCGCGCCGATTGAATATTGAGCCAGGCTGCCGACTTTAGTTTGAGCCAGG
>NZ_JAYSDK010000006.1:0-182290 GCF_041914405.1 Zoogloea sp. | reverse complement strand
GGGGGGGGGGGGGGGGGTGTGTGTGGGTGGGTCTCTGTGGGGGGGCGGGCGTTGGGGGGTGTGGGGGGGGGGTCCCACCCCCCCCCCCCCCACAAGGTAGGCCCCCAATAAGTGAGCGGTACGCAGTTTGTTCGCCCCCAAACCCATAACCGGGAGACAACATGTTCAACAAGATCCTCATCGCGAATCGCGGTGAAATCGCCTGCCGCGTCATCAAGACGGCGCGGCGGCTCGGCATCAAGACGGTGGCGGTGTATTCCGAGGCGGATGCGGGCGCGCGCCATGTGCGCCTGGCCGACGAGGCGGTGCTGATCGGGCCGGCGGCGGCGCGGGAGAGCTATCTGGTCATCGAGCGGATCATCGACGCTGCCAAGCAGACCGGCGCCCAGGCGATCCATCCGGGCTACGGTTTCCTGTCGGAGAACGAGGACTTCTGCCATGCCTGCGAGCAGGCCGGCATCGTCTTCATCGGGCCACCAGTGTCGGCGATCCGTGCGATGGGCTCCAAGTCGGAAGCCAAGAAGCTGATGGAAAAGGCCCAGGTGCCGCTGACCCCCGGCTACCACGGTGACAATCAGGAGCCAGGTTTCCTCAACGTACAGGCGGACGCCATCGGCTACCCGGTGCTGATCAAGGCCGCAGCCGGCGGTGGCGGCAAGGGCATGCGGCTGGTGGAGCGCAGTGAGGACTTCCTCGACGCGTTGGCGTCCTGCAAGCGGGAGGCGGCGTCCAGCTTCGGCAGCGACCACGTGCTGGTCGAGAAATACCTGACTCGGCCCCGCCACATCGAGATCCAGGTCTTCGGGGACACGCTGGGCAACTACGTCTATCTGTTCGAGCGGGACTGCTCCGTGCAGCGTCGCCACCAGAAGGTGCTCGAAGAGGCGCCGGCGCCGGGTATGCCGCCGGAGCGCCGGGCGGCAATGGGCAAGGCCGCGGTCGATGCGGCGCGGGCGGTCGGTTACGTGGGCGCCGGCACCGTGGAATTCATCGCAAACCAGGACGGCACCTTCTACTTCATGGAGATGAACTCCCGCCTGCAGGTGGAGCATCCGGTGACCGAGATGATCACCGGCCTCGATCTTGTCGAGTGGCAGCTCCGCGTGGCGTCCGGCGAGCCCTTGCCGTTGGCCCAGGAGCAGCTGGCGATCAACGGCCATGCGCTGGAGGCACGCATCTACGCGGAAGATCCGTCCAAGGGCTTCCTGCCTTCCACCGGCAAGCTGCTGCATCTGGCGCCGCCAGAAGAGGGCATGCATGTGCGCGTGGATACCGGCGTGGAGGAGGGCGACGAGATTTCGCCCTTCTACGACCCGATGATCGCCAAGCTGATCGTCTGGGACGTGAACCGTGACCGGGCGCTGGCGCGCATGCTGCAAGCGCTGGCCGAATACCGGGTCGTCGGTGTCGCCAACAACATCGAGTTCCTGTCCCGCCTGACAGCCTGCCCGGCCTTCGCCAACGCGGACCTGGACACCGGCCTGATCGAGCGCGAGAAGGACTATCTCTTCCCGGCCCAGCAGCAGCCGACCCGCGAAGCCTGGCTGGCCGTGGCGTTGGCCGAGTTGCTGCGCGAACGCCAGCGTGCCGCGGCCATGGCGACGCGGCATCCCGAGCCGGCGTCGCCGTGGCACCAGCGCGACGGTTGGCGCATGAACGCGCCGGCGGCCCGCAACCTGATGTTCCGCTTCGGTGAGGTGCAGAAAACCCTGCGTGTCGCGGCCCATGGCGAGCGTTTCGACGTGACGCTGGATGACGTGACGAGCACGGTGAGCGGCAGCCTCAACCCGCGCGGCCTGCTGCGGGCCGAGTTCGACGGCCTGCGCACCACCGCGACGGTAGTGGTGGCCGGCGAGCGCCGCCATGTTTTCGGGCACGGCCACACCTGGCAGTTTGCTGCGGTAGACCCGCTGCACCACAGCGGCGAAGGCGGCGGTGCCGAAGGCGGCTTGCTGGCGCCAATGCCCGGCAAGGTCATCGCGCTGCTGGCCGAGGCCGGCGCCACGGTGGCCAAGGGCGCGCCGCTGCTGATCCTCGAGGCGATGAAGATGGAGCACACCATCACCGCGCCGTCCGCCGGCCTCGTCAAAGCCTTCCGATTTGCCATTGGCGACCAGGTTGGCGACGGTGCCGAGCTGGTGGAGTTCGAGGCGGCTACAGAGTAAGGCAATACGGCGAGGGGCTGCGTCGATTGCCCCCGCCTGCTGGGCATCATTCCCCTTGGGCGCGTTCGTGCGCCCGTAACGGTTTCAATCCGCCAGCCCGCACAGACGGGAGCGGAACGCAGCAATCCACAACCAAGATGTGAGGAGACCCATGAACGCGCTGAGCTACGTCCACGGAGCATCGAACAAACCCCTGATCGGCCAGACAGTTGGCCGCCATTTTGACGCCGCCTGCGCGCAGCATGCGGAGCGGGAGGCGCTGGTAGTGCGCCACCAGAATGTGCGCCTCAGCTATGCGGAGCTGCGCCTCAAAGTCGATGCGCTGGCCTGCGGCCTGCGTCGCCTGGGCCTGCAGCCAGGGGAGCGGATCGGCATCTGGTCCCAGAACAATATGGAATGGGCCCTGACCCAGTTCGCCACCGCCAAAGCGGGCCTGGTGCTGGTGAACATCAACCCGGCCTACCGGCGCAGCGAGCTGGAGTACGCGCTGAACAAGGTCGGCTGCCGCGCGCTGATTCTGTCGCCGTCCTTCAAGAGCAGCGACTACCTGGAGATGCTGGCCGATCTGGCCCCGGAACTGGGCCATTGCGAACCGGGCCTGCTGCGCGCCCACAAGCTGCCGAGCCTGGAGATCGTCGTCCGCCTGGGTGCCGAGCACACGCCGGGCATGCTCAACTTCGACAGCCTGTGCACGCCGCCGAGCCGCGACGAGCTGGCCGAGCTGGAAGAACTGGGCGAGCGCCTGCAGTTCGACGATCCGATCAACATCCAGTTCACGTCGGGGACGACCGGCAATCCCAAGGGCGCCACGCTGTCCCACCACAACATCCTCAACAACGGCTATTTCGTCGGCGAGGCGATCCGCCTGGTGCCGGGTGACCGGGTGTGCATCCCGGTGCCGCTGTACCACTGCTTCGGCATGGTGATGGGCAACCTGGGCTGCCTGACCCACGGCGCGACGATGGTCTATCCGGCCGAGGCCTTCGAGCCGCTGGCGGTATTGCAGACGGTTGCGGAAGAGAGGTGCACCGCCAGCTACGGCGTGCCGACGATGTTCATCGCCCAGCTCGATCACCCTGAGTTCGCGCGCTTCGACCTGTCCAGTCTGCGCACCGGCATCATGGCTGGCAGCCCGTGTCCGATCGAGGTGATGAAGCGGGTCATCGAGCGGATGCACATGAGCCAGGTGACCATCGCCTACGGCATGACCGAGACCTCGCCGGTGAGCTTCCAGAGCGCCACCGACGATAGCATCGAGCGGCGCGTTTCTACGGTTGGCCGCGTGCAGCCCCATTGCGAGGTGAAGATCGTCGACAGCGACGGCCGCATCTTGCCCCGCGGCACGCCCGGTGAGCTATGCACCCGCGGCTATTCGGTGATGCTCGGCTACTGGGGCGACGACGCGAAGACCGCCGAAGCCATCGACAAGGCCGGCTGGATGCACACCGGCGACATCGCGACGCTGGATGACGAAGGCTTCTGCAACATCGTCGGCCGCAGCAAGGACATGGTGATCCGCGGCGGCGAGAACATCTACCCGCGGGAGATCGAGGAGTTCCTGTACCGCCACCCGAAGGTGCTGGACGTGCAGGTGGTCGGCGTGCCAGACAAGAAGTACGGCGAGGAGCTGTGCGCGTGGATCATCGTGCGGGAAGGGGAACGCCTGACGGAAGAGGATGTGCGGGCCTTCTGCCAGGGGCAGATCGCCCATTACAAGATCCCGCGCTACATCTGCTTCGTGGACAGTTTTCCGATGACGGTGACCGGAAAGATCCAGAAATTCCAGATCCGCGAGAAAATGAAGCAGACCCTCGGCCTCGATGAGGCCGCGACAGCCTGAAGAAGAAAGGAAGCCATGAACCTGCCCCAGCGCGTACGCATCGTCGAAGTCGGCCCTCGCGACGGCCTGCAGAACGAGAAGAAGCTCGTCAGTACCGACACCAAGGTCGAGCTGATCGCCCGCCTTGGAGCCGCCGGCCTCAAGGCCATCGAGGCAACGGCCTTCGTGTCGCCCAAGTGGGTGCCGCAGATGGGCGACAACGCGGAGGTGATGGCGCGTATCGTGCGCCTCCCAGGCGTCGACTACCCGGTGCTGACGCCCAACCTGAAGGGCTTCGAAGCGGCGCTGGCGGCAGGGGTGGAGGAGGTCGCGGTGTTCGCCGCGGCGTCCGAATCCTTCAGCCGCAAGAATATCAACTGTTCGGTTGCGGAATCGCTGGAGCGCTTCGTGCCGGTACTGGAGGCGGCCCGCGCCGCCGATGTGCGGGTGCGCGGCTACGTGTCCTGCGTGCTGGGCTGCCCCTACGAGGGCGAGGTGGCACCGGAGGCGGTGGCCGACGTGGCGGCCAAGCTGTACGAGATGGGCTGTTATGAAGTCAGCCTCGGTGACACCATCGGCACCGGCACGCCCGGCAAGACGCGCCGCATGCTTGACGCGGTGGCCCGACGGGTGCCGACGGACAAGCTGGCCGGCCATTACCACGACACCTACGGGCAGGCGCTGGCCAACATCTACGCGTCGCTGGAGGCGGGCGTAGCAACCTTCGACACCTCGATCGCCGGCCTCGGCGGCTGTCCGTACGCCGTGGGCGCGTCCGGCAACGTGGCGACCGAGGACGTGGTGTACATGCTCGACGGCCTCGGTATCGAGACCGGCATCCAGCTTGATGCGCTGGTGGACACCGCCTGGTGGATCTGCGGTGAAATCGGGCGGGCCTGCGGCTCGAAGGTGTCGTTGGCCCGGCGCGGCTGCGCAGCGGCAGCCTGATGGAGGTGGCCCGTACAGCCGGGCCACTTCATCGTTTATTCGAAATCAGGCAATTGGGGGCGCGCCACCGGATGGCCGGCGGCGGCCCAGGAATCGAAGCCGCCTGCGAGCGATTCGACCTTCAGGTAGCCCATGTCGAGCAGCGTGGCGGCGGCCAGTGCGGCACGTCCGCCGGTCTTGCAGTACAGCATGATCTGCAGGTCGCGGGCGGTGAGTTCTGGAGCCGAACTCATGCGAAATTCCAGCATGCCGCGCGGGATGTTGATGGCGCCGGGGATGTGGCCGGCGGAGTATTCGTCGGGCTCGCGCACATCCAGCAGGATGTTGGCGTCGCGGATGGCCGCGTCGGCCTTGCTCATCTCGATTTCCGTGATCCGCTGCTTGGCGGCAGCAACCAGGTCGTGGGCTGATTTCATGATTTCCTCGCAAAGGCTTGCGTGACTGGCGTTCGCGCCTGAAGTGCGTGAACGTAGTTTTCGCTTTTGGTTTGGGTTTAATATTAGAAAATACTAATATTTTAATTGTAACCCATCCCACGAGGAGGAGACACATGGTCAGGATCGTTGTCGTCGGTGCGGGCATCGGTGGAGTACCCGCAGCTTATGAGCTGAAGGCCCGGCTGGGCAAAGGGCATGAAGTTACGCTCGTCAACGCGAGCGACTACTTCCAGTTCGTTCCCTCCAACCCGTGGGTCGCGGTGGGCACACGCACGCGGGACGCGATCACTGTGCCGCTGCGTCCCCACCTTGAGAAGAAGGGCATCGCTTTTGTAGCGAAGGCCGCCGCCGCGGTGCTGCCCGCGCAGAACACGCTGCAGCTGGTCGATGGCAGCACGCTTGAGTACGACTACCTCGTGCTGACCACCGGCCCCCGGCTGGCCTTTGAGGAGGTTCCGGGCGCCGGGCCAGTGGACGGACACACCCATTCGATCTGTACGACCGACCACGCCGAGCGGGCCCATGCGGCTTATCAGAACTTCCTGCACAATCCCGGTCCGGTGATCGTCGGCGCGATGCCCGGCGCCAGCTGCTTCGGGCCGGCCTACGAGTTCGCCTTCATCCTCGATGCGGACCTGCGCCGTCGCAAGCTGCGCCACAAGGTGCCGATCACCTTCGTGACCAGCGAGCCGTACATCGGCCACCTGGGGCTGGGTGGCGTGGGTGACTCCAAATCCATGCTGGAAAGTGAGTTCCGCAACCACGACATCAAGTGGGTGACGAATGCGAGGACGAGCCGGGTGGAGCCGGGTCTGTTGCATACGACTGAGCTCGATGGCCTGGGCAATCCGCTACGGGATCATGAGCTGCCGTTCCGCTACGCGATGATGCTGCCAGCCTTCAAGGGTGTGGACGCAGTGGCCGGCGTGGAAGGGCTGTGTAATCCCCGCGGCTTTGTGTTGATCGATGAGCATCAGCGTAGCCGGGCGTACCGCAACATCTTTGCGGCGGGCGTGTGCGTGGCCATTCCGCCGGTGGAGGCGACCCCGGTGGCAACCGGTGCGCCGAAGACCGGCTACATGATCGAGACGATGGTGACCGCCATTGTCGACAACATCGCCGCCGACCTGGAAGGGAAGGAGGCGAAGGCCAAGGGCACCTGGAATGCGATCTGCCTCGCGGACATGGGCGACAGCGGCGCGGCCTTCGTCGCCTTGCCGCAGCTCCCGCCGCGCAACGTCAACTGGTTCCGCAAGGGCAAGTGGGTCCATCTGGCCAAGGTCGCCTTCGAGAAGTACTTTCTGCACAAGGTGAAAGCGGGTACCTCCGAGCCGATCTACGAGAAATACATCCTCAAGGCATTGGGTATCCTGAGGCTGGAAGGCACGCAACTCAAGGATGAGAAATCTGAAGTGCGATGAAGGATGGCGGGTATTGTCAGCTTTTTGAAAGCTGGCTTGAGCGACCATGCGTGGGCGCGATGTTGCGACCCCCCCGCCTCAAACGGCCCATATCGTGTGGAAAAGCAGCATTTTTCCGCGGTCTGCCCAGATAAGTAGGGGCCCCAACTTGCGCAAGCATCGTCGCCTCACTATATTCAGCGACCTTGAAACCCACCCACCCCAGAGGAGCCTGTAGTTCATGAAAAAGTCCGCCCTGTTGACCGTGTTGTGCGCCGCCGTGCTGGCCGCCTGCTCGTCGAATGCGCCGAAGACCGCCGCCACCACCGAGCAACCGGCTGAAGCACCCAAGGCTGCGACCGCTCCGGTTGCTGCGCCGGGCCTGTCCGCCGCTGAACTCGAAGCCCGTAAGATGGCCGAAGCGCGCGCTGAGCTCGCCAAGCAGAGCGTTTACTTCGCCTTCGACAAGTTCAATGTCGAAGCCAAGTACGCCGACGTCCTCAAGAACCAGGCCGCCTTCACCAATGCCCACGCCAGCGATGTGATCAGCATCGAAGGCAACGCCGACGAACGCGGCAGCCGCGAGTACAACCTGGCCCTCGGCCAGAAGCGTGCTGAAGCCGTGCGCAAGGCGCTGGTCACGATGGGTGTTTCCGACTCCCGCCTGGAAGCCGTCAGCTTCGGTTCCGAGAAGCCCCGCGCCGACTGCCACGAAGAGAAGTGCTACGCCGAGAACCGTCGCGTGGACTTCAACCACAAGGACAAGTAATCCGCGTCCTGCCGCTTCAGTCCTGAACTGAACCCCGGCCGGATCTCAGGTTCTGGCCGGTGGCGTGGCGAGGCCCGCAGAACCCTTCCGAAAGGAGGGGGTCTGCGGGCCTCGTGGTTTTTGTGGCCGGCTTGCGTGCGTCAGCCGGTCGCGGAGGTGGCGCGGCGCAGTAGTTCGAGCTGTTCGTCGCGGCGGCGGGCGAAGCGCTGCTGCCAGTCGGAAGGCTGCGCGCACAGGCTGACCTGCACCGCAGTGACCTTGTATTCCGGGCAGTTGGTGGCCCAGTCCGAGTTGTCGGTGGTGATCACGTTGGCGCCGGACTCTGGGAAGTGGAAGGTGGTATAGACCACCCCCGGCTGCATGCGCTCGGTGACCCTGGCGCGCAACACCGTCTCGCCGGCCCGGCTGGCGATACCGACCCAGTCGCCGTCCCGGATGCCCCGGTCTTCCGCGTCCACCGGATGGATCTCCAGCCGGTCCTCGTCGTGCCAGGCCACGTTGGCGGTGCGCCGGGTCTGGGCGCCGACGTTGTACTGGCTAAGGATGCGGCCGGTGGTGAGGATCAGCGGGAAGCGCCGGGTGACCTTCTCGGTGGTCGGCACGAAAGCGGTCAGCATGAAGCGCCCCTTGCCGCGGACGAAGCCGCCCACGTGCATCGTCGGCGTGCCGTCGGGCGCGGCCTCGTTGCATGGCCACTGGATGCTGCCCTTCCGTTCGAGCAGGTCGTAGCTCACCCCATGGAAGCTCGGCGTCAGGCGGGCGATCTCGTCCATGATCTCGGATGGATGGCCGTACTGCATCGGGTAGCCCAGTGCCGCGGCCAGCGCCAGCGTGGCTTCCCAGTCCGCCTTGCCGGCCAGCGGCGGCATCACCTTGCGTACGCGGGAGATGCGTCGCTCGGCGTTGGTGAAGGTGCCGTCCTTTTCCAGGAAGCTGGAGCCGGGCAGGAAGACGTGGGCCCACTTGGCGGTTTCGTTGAGGAACAGATCCTGCACCACCACGCATTCCATCTGCGCCATGGCGGCTTCCACGTGCTGGGTGTTGGGGTCGGACTGCACGATGTCCTCGCCCTGGATGTACATCCCCTTGAAGCTGCCATCCAGCGCCGCGTTGAACATGTTGGGGATGCGCAGGCCGGGCTCCGGATCGATGCTGACCTGCCAGGCGTCCTCGAAGAGGGCGCGGGTAGTGGCATCCGACACGTGGCGGTAGCCGGGCAGTTCGTGCGGGAAGGAGCCCATGTCGCAGCTGCCCTGCACATTGTTCTGGCCGCGCAGCGGATTGACGCCGACGCCGGGCCGGCCGACGTTGCCGGTGGCCATCGCGAGGTTGGCGATACCCATCACGGTCGTCGAGCCCTGGCTGTGCTCGGTGACGCCGAGGCCGTAGTAGATCGCCCCGTTGCCGGCCTGGGCGTACAGGCGGGCGGCGGCGCGGATCTCCGCTGCCGGTACGCCAGTGATGGGCTCCGCCGCTTCCGGGGAGTTCTCCGGCTGGGACACGAACTCGCGCCAGGCTTCGAAGGCTTCCTGTTCGCAGCGCTCGGCCACGTAGGCGTCGTCCACCAGGCCTTCGGTGACGATGGTGTGGGCCAGCGCGTTGACCATCGCCACGTTGGTGCCGGGGCGCAGCTTGAGGTGATGGGCGGCGGCCACGTGGGGCGTGCGCACCAGGTCGATGGCGCGCGGATCGACGACGATCAGCTGGGCACCCTGGCGGATGCGCTTCTTGAGCAGCGAACCGAATACCGGATGGCCGTCGGTGGGGTTGGCGCCGATCACCATCACCACGTCGGCCTTCAGCACTGACGCGAAGTCCTGGGTGCCGGCGGATTCGCCCAAGGTCTGCTTGAGGCCGTAGCCGGTCGGTGAATGGCAGACGCGGGCGCAGGTGTCCACGTTGTTGTTGCCGAAGGCGGTACGCACCAGCTTCTGGACCAAGTAGGTCTCTTCATTGGTACAGCGGCTGGACGTGATGCCGCCCACCGCGCCGCGGCCGTATTTGGCCTGGATGCGCTTGAATTCGCCGGCGGCGTAGGCCAGCGCCTCGTCCCAGCTGACCTTCTGCCACGGCGCGTCGATGCTGGGCCGGATCATCGGCGTGGTGATGCGGTCGGCGTGGGTCGCGTAACCCCAGGCGAAGCGGCCCTTCACGCAGGCGTGGCCTTGGTTGGCGCCGCCGTCCTTGGCCGGCACCATGCGCACCACCTGATTGCCCTTGACCTCGGCCTTGAAGGAGCAGCCGACGCCGCAGTAGGCGCAGGTGGTGGTGACGCTGCGCTCGGCCTGGCCGAGTTCGATCACCGATTTCTCCATCAGCGTGGCGGTCGGGCAAGCATTCACGCAGGCGCCGCAGGACACGCATTCCGAGTCCATGAAGGCCTGGTCCTGGCCCGGCGACACGCGGGAGTCGAAGCCGCGGCCGGAGATGGTCAGCGCGAAGGTCCCCTGGGTTTCCTCGCAGGCCCGCACGCAGCGGTTGCAGACGATGCACTTGGCCGGGTCGTAGCTGAAGTAGGGGTTGGATTCGTCCTTGCAGGGCTCACTGAAATGGTTCTCGCCCTTGAAGCCGTAGCGCACCTCGCGCAGGCCGACAACGCCGGCCATGTCCTGCAGTTCGCAGTTGCCGTTGGCGGAACAGGTCAGGCAGTCGAGCGGATGGTCGGAGATGTAGAGCTCCATCACGTTGCGGCGCAGCTCGGCCAGCTTGGGCGTCTGGGTGCGGACGACCATGCCGGCTTCCACGGGGGTCGTGCACGAGGCCGGGAAGCCTTTGCGGCCTTCGACTTCGACCAGGCACAGGCGGCAGGAGCCGAAGGGTTCCAGACTGTCGGTGGCGCACAGCTTGGGGATGGAGCAGCCGGACTGGCCGGCTGCGCGCATGATGCTGGTGCCGGCGGGCACGCAGACCGGCTGGCCGTCGATGAGCAGGCTAACCGGGGTGTCGGATTCGCGGGCAGGGGTGCCGAAGTCGGTTTCGCGGGGCAGGGACATGGGGGTGTTCCTTACTCGGCAGTGACCGGCGCGATGCCGAAATCCTGCGGGAAATGGGTGAGGGCGGATTTGACGGGGTAGGGGGCCATGCCACCCAGCGCGCACAGGGAGCCGTTCAGCATGGTGTCGCACAGGCTGTCGAGGAGGGCCAGGTTGGCGTCCCTGTTCTCGTCGGCGATGATGCGGTCGATGACCTCCACGCCGCGCGTCGAGCCGATGCGGCACGGCGTGCATTTGCCGCAGGACTCGGTCGCACAGAATTCCATCGCGTAGCGGGCCAGCCGGGCCATGTCGGCCGTATCGTCGAAGGCGACCAGCCCGCCGTGGCCGATCATCGCCCCCATCGCGGCATAGGCTTCATAGTCGAGGGGAACGTCGAACTGCGATTCCGGCACGTAGGCGCCCAGCGGGCCGCCGACCTGCACGGCACGGATCGGACGGCCGCTGGCCGAGCCGCCGCCGTAGTCGAGCAGCAGCTCGCGCAGCGTGATTCCGAAGGCCTTTTCGACGAGGCCCGGGTGGCGCAGGTTGCCGGCCAGCTGGAAGGGCAGCGTGCCGTGGGAGCGGCCCATACCGTAATCCCGGTAGAAGGCGGCGCCACGGGCGAGGATCAGCGGCACCGCGGCGAGGCTCATCACGTTGTTGATCACCGTCGGCTTGCCGAACAGGCCCTGGATGGCCGGCAGTGGCGGCTTGAAGCGCACAATGCCGCGCTTGCCCTCCAGGCTTTCGAGCATCGCGGTTTCCTCGCCGCACACATAGGCGCCGGCGCCGAGGCGCACCTCCAGCTCGAAACTGCGGCCCGAGCCGGCCACGTCGCTGCCCAGCCAGCCGGCGTTGCGGGCTTTGGCGATGGCTTGCTGCAGGGTACGGAAGGCGTGTGGATATTCGGAGCGCAGGTAGATGTAGCCGTGGCGCGCGCCCACCGCCAGGCCGGCGATGGTCATGCCTTCGATCAGGCAGTAGGGGTCGCCTTCCATCAGCATGCGGTCGGAGAAGGTGCCGGAGTCGCCTTCGTCGGCGTTGCATACCACGTATTTGTCCGGCCCCGCGGCGTGCAGCACGGTGTTCCACTTGATGCCGGTCGGGAAGGCCGCACCGCCGCGCCCGCGCAGACCGGAGTCGGTGACTTCCTTGACGATCGCGGCGCCGTCCAGGCCGACCGCCTTCAGCAGGCCTTCGAAGCCGCCGTGGGCTTCGTAGTCGGCGAGGGACAGCGGATCGGTGATGCCGACGCGGCGAAAGGTCTGGCGCTCCTGGCCAGTGAGGAAGGGAATGTGCTCCGTCAGGCCGTGGCCCAGGCGGTGCATGCCGCCTTCGTGAAAGCCGGCGTCAAATAGGGCCGGCACGTCCTCCGGCGTCACTGGCCCGAAGGCCAGGCGGCCAGCGTGGCTGTCCACTTCGACGAGGGGTTCCAGCCAGTACAGGCCACGGGAGCCGTTGCGGACGACTTCGATATCGAGGCCGCGGGCTGTAGCCTCGGCGACGATGGCCTGGGCCACGTCCTCAGCGCCGACCGATAGCGCGCCGGAATCGATGGGAACGAAGATGCGGATGCTCATGCCGGCACCTCTTCGCGCAGCCCCTCGATGACGCGGTCGAAGCGTGCGCAGCTGACCCGGCCGAGGATCTCGTCGCCGACGCGGATGGCTGGCGAACAGGCGCAGTTGCCGAGGCAATAGACTGGCTCAAGGCTCACCGCGCCGTCTGGCGTGGTCTGGTGCCAGTCGATGCCGAGGCTGCGCTTGGCGTGCTCTTCCAGCGCCACGCCACCCTTCGCCTGGCAGGACTCGGCGCGGCATACCTGGACCACGTGGCGTCCGGGCGGGCTGGCCCGGAAGTGGTGATAGAAGCTGACGACCCCGTGGATCTCGGCGCGGCTCTGGTTCAAGGCGGCGGCGATGATGGGGATGGCTTCAGGTGGTACCCATCCGAGATCGTCCTGTATTGCATGGAGGATCGGCAGCAGGGCACCGGCTTGATCACGGTGGCGCTCTACGACGGCTTGAATGGCGGCCTGATAGGGGGGCGATACGGATGTCCCGGGCATGAGTTTCCTTTGAGTGACGCGGCAGGTGCTGCATCCAATTCCAGCGGAATGTTAGCGGCCGCCATGCGTGACGCAAAACGGGAAAAGTCGAAGAGCCGTTCGGAAGCGCCGAAGGTATGGGGACGCGCCAAGCGGGAGAGGTTTCAATGGCGCATTTTACTTGCATAAATATGCAAAAGAGCTAAACTTTGCAGCGCGACACCTCGACGGTCATTTCGTCCTGGTGTCGTTCTGTAGATGACTCCCAGCTTTTATCCGGCCGCCCCCTGGCCGGTTTTTTTTGCCCGCCACCAATCTCCGCACCGTTTTTCCGCATCTTTGGCGGATCGCACTCAATTTTTTTCATTTTTGTTCGCTAACAGTGGGATATCCACTGGTTAGGCATAAGAACAATGACGAACATCTCATCCCGTTTCGAGAACACCCGGCTTCTGCTCGTTGAGCCTTCGGCGCTGCAGGCCAAGATCATCCAGCGGGAATGCGAGGAAATCGGGCTGACTCACGTACGCACGGTTGGCAGTGCCTCGGAGGCGCTGGAGGCGATGCGCGCGGAACGTCCGAACGTGGTGCTTAGCGCCCTTTATCTGCCAGACTTGCCCGGCACCGAGCTGGTGGCGGCGATGCGCACCGACCCGCGCCTGGAAGACGTGGCCTTCATCCTGATTTCCAGCGAAACCCGCCCGCAAGCCCTGGACCCCGTGCGCCAGGCAGGCTTGTGCGGCATCCTGCCAAAGCCCTTCAACGCATCCCAACTGGCCAAGGCGATCAGCCGTACGATCAATCTGCTCGGCACCCGGCGTGACCTGGAGAACGAGATTGACCTTGAAGAGTTGCGCGTGTTGCTGGTGGATGACAGCCCGAACGCGCGTAAATTCATCCGGCGCATCCTGTCCAACCTGGGCCTGCAGCACTTCATCGAGGCGGACAACGGGCGGGAGGCGATGGTGCAGCTGGCCGACACGATGGTCGACCTGATCGTCACCGACTACAACATGCCGGAGATGGACGGACGGGAATTCGTCGAATACGTGCGGACGCGTAGCTGGCAGCAGGCAGTGCCAATCCTGATGGTGACCAGCGAATCGGACGCCGGTCGCCTGGCCGCCGTGGAGGAGGCCGGCGTATCGGGCATCTGCGACAAGCCGCTGGAGCCCGAGATGCTACTTGATCTACTCACCACCATGCTCCAGCGGGAGCCGGACTGATCGGGTAGCCGATCAGGCCTTCACGGCCTCCAGCAGATCACGGGCGGCCTTGACCCGTGCCTTGATGTCCGGCATCGACAGCTTGCGCAGCAGCTTGTCCGGGCCGGACATGCGGACGCTGCGGTCCTTCTGCATCAGCATGATCACCTTGGTCGGGTCGATCGGTGCGTTGGCGTCGAATTGCACCGACAGCTGGGATTCGGACGCGTCGAGCTTGGCTACACCGAAGGGTTTGACCAGCATGCGCAGGCGGTGGGTTTCGAGTAGTGCGCGGGCCTGCGGCGGCATCTCGCCGAAGCGGTCAATGAGCTCTTCCTGCAGGGCCTGCAGGTCGTCTTCCGTCTCGCAGTTGGCAAGGCGCTTGTAGAGGGTCAGGCGCTCCTGCACGTCGCTACAGTAGTCGTTGGGCAGCAGCGCCGGGGCGTGCAGGTTGATTTCCGACACCACTTCCAGCGGCTGGCTGAGGTCCGGCTCCTTGCCCTGCTGCAGGTCGCGCACCGCACGCTTGAGCATCTCGGTGTACAGGCTGACGCCGACCTGCTGCATCTCGCCGGACTGGTTCTCGCCGAGCACTTCGCCGGCGCCGCGAATCTCCAGATCCTGCATCGCCAGGTAGAAGCCGGAGCCCAGCTCTTCCATCATTGTGATCGCCTCCAGCCGCTTCTGGGCCTGAGCGGTCGGCTTGGCGTGGGCGTCGGTGAGCAGGTAGGCGTAGGCCTGGTGATGCGAACGGCCGACCCGGCCGCGCAGCTGGTGCAACTGAGCAAGGCCGAAGCGGTCGGCCCGGTTGATGATGATGGTGTTGGCGGTCGGGATGTTGATGCCGGTCTCGATGATGGTCGTGCACAGCAGAAGGTTGGCCTTCTGCGTCGTGAAGTCGCGCATCACACGCTCCAGCTCGCGCTCCGGCAACTGGCCGTGGCCGATCACGATGCGTGCCTCGGGCAGCAGCTCCTCGAGGGATTCGCGCATGTTCTCGATGGTCTCGACCTCATTGTGCAGGAAGTACACCTGCCCGCCGCGCTTGAACTCGCGGATCACCGCCTCGCGGACGATGCCCTTGCTGTGGCGCTGTACAAAGGTCTTGATGGCGAGGCGTTTCTGCGGCGCGGTGGCGATCACCGAGAACTCCCGCAGACCCTCCAGCGCGAGGCCCAGCGTGCGCGGGATCGGCGTGGCGGTGAGGGTCAGGATGTCCACCTCGCTGCGCAGAGCTTTCAGGGCTTCCTTCTGGCGCACACCGAAACGGTGCTCTTCGTCGATGATGACGAGGCCCAGGCGCTTGAAGGTGACGTCCTTCTGCAGTAGGCGGTGGGTGCCGATGAGGATGTCCACCTTGCCCTCGCCGAGGAGTTGCAGCGCTTCGGCCTGTTCCTTGGCGCTCTTGAAGCGGGACAGCTCGGCCACCTTGATCGGCCAGTCGGCGAAGCGGTCGGCGAAGGTCTGGTAGTGTTGCTCGGCCAGCAGCGTTGTTGGGCACAGCACAACCACCTGCTTGCCGTCGGCCACCGCGATGAAGGCGGCGCGTAACGCGACTTCAGTCTTGCCGAAGCCCACGTCGCCGCACACGAGGCGATCCATTGGCTTGCCGGACTTCATGTCGGCGATGACGGCCTCGATGGCGGCCAACTGGTCCGGCGTCTCCTCGAAGCCGAAGCCTTCGGCAAAAGCCTCCAGGTCGTGCTGCTTGAAGTCAAACTTGTGGCCCTTGCGAGCGGCCCGCTGGGCATACAGCGCGAGCAGCTCGGCAGCGGTGTCGCGGACCTGCTGGGCTGCCTTCTTCTTGGCCTTTTCCCACTGGCCGGAGCCGAGGGTGTGCAGGCTGACCGCTTCCGGGTCAGCGCCGGCGTAGCGGGTAATCACATGGAGCTGAGACACCGGCACATAGAGCTTGTCGCCGTTGGCGTACTCCAGGTGCAGGAACTCGGTCTGGCCTTCACCGAGGTCCATGTGAATCAACCCCATATAACGGCCGATGCCATGGCTGGAATGGACGACCGGGTCGCCTTCCTTCAGCTCGGACAGGTCGCGCAGCCAGCCTTCGACAGTAGCCGCTTTGCGGCTGTCACGGCGGGTACGGGTGCGGGCGGTGGCGGCGTAGAGCTCCGATTCGGTGACGACCGCCAGCTTCGCTTCCGGCAGGATGAAGCCAGCAGCCAGCGGCCCGGTCCCGAGGGCAAGCCCCGCATCGCCGCCGAGAAAAGCCTCGAAATCCGCTGTTGGCGCCGGCTTCAGGCCGTACTCGGCGAAGAACTCGGCGATGGTCTGCTGGCGACCGGCCGATTCGGCGAGGATCAGCACACGGCCGGGGAAGTCGTCGGTGAATGCCTTGAGGCGATGCAGCGGATCGTTGGCCTTGCGTTCCACGGACACGTCGGGCAACGCTTGAGTCGGCCCGTCGCCGCCGGATTCCGGCAGTGCCAGGCGGGTGCGTTCCTTGAGTGCGAGGAAGAAGGCTTCTTCCGACAGGAATAGCTGCTCCGGCGGCAGGATCGGCCGGGTCTTGTCGCCACCGAGCAGCTGATGGCGGCTGCGGGCGTCCTTCCAGAAAGCCTCGATGGCACCTGGCACGTTGCGGTGGAGCAGTACAGGCGCGTTGCTGGGCAGGTAGTCGAAGAGGGTCGCGGTTTCGTCGAAGAACAGCGGCAGGTAGTACTCGATGCCCGCCGGCGCGATGCCGTGGGAGACATCCTTGTAGATCGGGCTGCGGGACGGGTCCCCCTCGAAGGCTTCGCGGAAGCGGCCGCGGAAGCGGGTGCGGCCGGTCTCGTCCATCGGGAACTCGCGGGCCGGCAGCAGGCGGACTTCCTTCACCGGGAACACCGTGCGCTGGGTGTCCGGGTCGAAGGTCTTGATGCTCTCCACTTCTTCGTCGAACAGGTCGATGCGATAGGGCAGGGCGGCCCCCATCGGGTAGAGATCAACGAGACCGCCGCGCACGCTGTATTCGCCAGGCGACATGACCTGGGTGACGTGAGCGTAGCCGGCCACCGTCATCTGCATGCGCAGGCGCTCCACGTCGAGCTTTTCGCCCTGCTTCAGGAAGAAGGTGTAGGCGGCGAGGAAGGCCGGCGGCGCCAGGCGGTAGAGCGCGGTGGACGCCGGCACCAGCGCGATGTCGGCCTCGCCGCGGCTTATCGCGTAGAGCGTAGACAGGCGCTCGGAGATCAGGTCCTGGTGCGGCGAGAAGCTGTCGTAGGGCAGGGTTTCCCAGTCCGGTAGCAGGTGGGTGCGCAGACCAGGGGCGAGCCAGGCGATCTCGTCGGAGAGGCGCTGGGCATCCAGCGGGTTGGCCGTCACCACCACCAGCATCCGTCCGCCGCCCGCCAAACGGGCGATCGCCAGCGCATCAGAGGAGCCGGTACAGGCCGGCAGGTCCAGGCGCTGGCCGGGCTTGGCCTTGGCGTGAGCGTCGAAAGCGGGCAGGAGATCGCGGAAGGAGGGTGAGGCAGTCATGCGGAATGGTGCTGCAGCGGAAACAAGGGGCGAATTATAGGCGCGGGGCTTAGGCCCGTGCGATCGGGAAGGTCTCGGCGAGCCGGCTGGTTTCGGTGCCTACGTCGTTCCAGGTGATCTCGACGACCTGTACGGCATCGTGACGATCCTGGCGGATCAACGTCGAGCAGCGGGTGCCGTAGCCTGGTGCGCGGATGAAGGCGCTTGACAGCATGCGCTCCCAGGCCAGGCTTACGCCTGTGCGGGGCAGGCTGGCATCGGCGGCGGGGCGGTCATCGCGCAGCAGTTCTTCCAGTGGCGCGATATCAGGCAGCGAGCCCAGAGCCTTGTCGAGACGGGACTTGCCAGCCACGACCTTGGGCCATGGCGTATCGAGAAGATGATTGGAAAGTGCGTACAGTCCGGGCTGCAGGATATGTGCAGCGCCACTCTCGCTCTCGTAGATGCCCAGGGATTCGCCATCGGAAACCAGCAGGTTGAAGGCGTTGTACCGCGGCCCCTCGTGGCACAGCCGTTCGAGGGCTGCCTCTGTGCTCTCCTTGCCGGCGAGAAAGTCGGTGACCAGTTGGCCGCGGGACGGCCGACCGTCCCGCTGGCGCTGGGGATCGCGGAAGTTGGTCAGGCCGGCGAAGCGTCCGTCACGGGAAACGCCGAGCCAGGTGCCGCCGGCTTCGAGATCGCGTCCTGCAAATATGGAGGGCGACGCCGTCCACCAGGCTGCCGGCGCCGCCGGGCGTGTAAAGAATTCATCCCGGTTGGCCGCGACAACCAGCGGATGGTCTGGATGAGCCCGCCAGGCCAGCAGTATCAGGCACATGGAACGAAACGCTCGATGTGACGCTGCCCGTCGTCAGCGATGAAGCGGGCCAGCGCATGGCGTTCGACGGCCTGTTCGAGGCTGCGCTCGAACGCTGCTGCCTCACGGACGTTCTCGTAGATCTCCATCCAAGTCCAGGGATCGTCGGCCTTGCGCAGGAAGCGTCCGGCAATGCCGGTTTCCCGGCAGATATCTGACTGGACCAGATGCAGAACCCGGGCGAGATCGGCTTCGAGGCCGATCTGCACCGGGTAGTAGATGTAGTAATGGGACAGAAGCAAGGAGTGGACTCAGGGCAGCGCGTAGGGCAGTGGAAGGAACTGGACGGTCGGCCCGGCAGGCGAGCCCAGGTGCACTTCGGTGGACTCGGCGCTGGAGGTCTGCAGTACCACCAGTACGTCGTAACCGCTTTCCGGTGCCGGCGCCGCGATGACAACTTTGCCAGCCGACTGCTCACCGAACTCGGGCGAATAGACGTCCGTACCTGCAAGCGGCGCCGTCTCGGTCTCCGCATGCACCCGGAACATGCGCTTCTTGAGCTTGCCCAGGTAATGGGTGCGGGCGACGATTTCCTGGCCCGGGTAGCAGCCTTTGTTGAAACTCACGCCGCCGATCAGCTCGTAGTTAAGCATCTGCGCGACAAATTCCTCCTGGACCGGCTGCGTGACGGTAGGCAGGCCCTCGGCAATATCGATCCACTGCCAGGCGGCTGAACCGGCTGGCACCGCACCGGCGGCAACGAATTTTTCCCATAGCCCGGCCGCCTCCGAAAGCGGTGCCGAAACGATGAAGCGGGCGCCATCCAGACGGACGACGGTGGCGACGCCCGAGGCCGTGGCGCGCGGTGCACCGGGAATGTGCAAGCCGGCGGCTTCGAGGGCAGCGCCAGCCTGCGGCCCGGCCAGCCCGATCAGCACGCTGTCGCCACTGTCGTCCATCAGGCGCACCTTGGAGCGCAGGATGTACATGGACAGCTTCTTCAGTATCGCGGCATGGATGTCCGCCGACAGCGCCAGCAGGTAGTCGTTGCCTTCCCGCCACAGCAGGAGGTTGGCCAGCATGCGGCCCTTCGGGCTGTTGAAGCTGGTGAATTGGGCCTCGTTAGAGCCGAGCTTCTTCACGTCGTTCGAGAAGAGGTTGTGGAGCAGCACGCTGGCGTCTTCGCCACTGGCGCGAATCGCGCCCAGGTGCTGCAGCGGTACCACCACGGTACCTTGGGCGGCCAGCGCGACGTCCCGCCGTTCGTCGTCATGGAACTTGACGGAGAAGTCCGAAAAACTCGCGCCTTTCGCGCCCAGATAGTTTTGCCAAGTTGCGTTCATCAGTCTTGTCCTGTCGCAAAAACGAGTCTCAAAGCGGTTTGCGCTATTATAAGACGCTGCCGCACGGGGGTTGCCAGCGCTATCGAAGCAATAATCAAGCCCTCGTAATCTGCCAGGACATCCTCCTTTCTTCACTCCATTCGTTCGTTCCCGACGCGCCAAGTTCCCTGATGAAGCGCCTGTTTTTTCGCTTGATGACCCTGGTCCTGATGTGCGCTGCCGGTGCCCTCGGGATATTGGCATGGTTCGCACATACGCCGGTGCTTTTGCGCCAAAGCCCCCTCGACTTCACCATCGAACCCGGCTCGCCGATGAAACAGGTCGCCCGTCAGTTGGTCGACGCGGGGATTGATGTCGAACCTTTCACCCTTGTTCTCCTTTCCAGAATGACGCGGCAGGCCAACGGGATCAAGGCCGGCAGTTACGAGGTCGAGACGGGTGTCACGCCGCTGGGACTGCTCGACAAGCTCACCCGTGGTGACGTCACGCAGGCTGAACTACCGCTGATTGAAGGCTGGAGCTTCCGCCAGATCAGGGCGGCCCTGGATCGCCATGCGGATCTGCGCCACGACAGCGCCGGCCTTGACGACGCCGAAATCCTGCGTCGAATCGGCGCGGCGGCGAGCCACCCCGAAGGCCTGTTCTTCCCGGATACCTATCTGTTCGCCAAGCGGAGCAGCGACCTCGACATCCTGCGTCGGGCCTATCGGCATCAGCAAAAGGTCTTGCAGCGGGAGTGGGAGCAACGGGCCGACGGTTTGCCGTACAAAACCCCGTATCAGGCGCTGATTATGGCCTCCCTCGTCGAGAAGGAAACCGGGCAAGCGAAGGACCGGCCCCTGGTCGCGTCGGTGTTCGTCAACCGGTTGCGGGCAGGGATGCTGCTGCAGACTGACCCCACGGTGATCTACGGGCTTGGAACGGAGTTCGACGGCAACCTGCGCAAGCAGCACCTGCAGAATGACACGCCCTACAACACCTATACGCGACCGGGCCTGCCGCCGACGCCGATCGCGATGCCCGGGGTCGCCGCACTGCGCGCGGCACTCCACCCGCCACAGACCGACTACCTGTATTTTGTCGCCCGTGGCGACGGATCAAGCGCCTTCTCGAGAACCCTTGACGAACACAACCGGGCGGTGGCCCAGTACATTCGGAAACGTAACCCGTGAAATCCCGTTTCATTACTTTTGAAGGCATCGACGGTGCCGGTAAGAGCAGCCAGATTGCCGCTGCCGTTGCCCTGATCGAATCCCGTGGCATCGAAGTCGTGCAGACTCGCGAGCCGGGCGGTACGCCGCTCGGCGAAAAACTGCGCGAGATCGTGCTGCATGAGCCGATGCATCTGGAAACGGAGGCATTGCTGATGTTCGCGTCCCGCCGGGAACACCTGGCGCAGCGGATCGAGCCGGCACTGGCGGCTGGCAAATGGGTGGTATCAGACCGCTTCACCGATGCGACCTACGCTTACCAGGTAGGCGGGCGCGGGCTGGATGAAGGCCGTTTCACGGCGCTGGAACAGTGGGTGCATCCCCACCTGCAGCCCGATCTCACGCTCATCTTCGATCTTGACCCGAAGGTGGCTGCCCAACGGCTTGCCGGTACCGGCAATGCGCCCGACCGCTTCGAGCGGGAGCAGGCCGATTTCTTTGCCCGCGTGCGGGACGCTTATCTCAAGCGCGCCGCCGCAGCACCGCGGCGCGTGAAGGTGGTGGATGCCGGCCGCGCCCCGGAAGTCATCCAGGCCGAGGTGGCGGATATCGTCCTGCGGAACTGCTTCCAATGATCTTCGAATGGCAGATGCCCTTATGGCGGCGCGCCGTGGACCGGGCAGAGCGCATGCCCCATGCACTACTGTTTGCCGGCCCGGCCGGCGGCGGCAAGCGCGTTTTCGCGGAGGCGCTGGCGGCCCGCGTGCTCTGCGCCAATCCCGGTTCCGATGGACATGCCTGTGGGCTCTGTGATGATTGCCTATGGCGCTTGGCCGGCAATCACCCCGATCTGCTGCGTGTAGTGCCGGAGGCCGATCAGGAAGAACGTGGCGAAGGCGCTGCCGAAAAGCCTGAAGGCGGCAAGGCGGCCAGCCGCCAAATTGTCATCGAGCAGATCCGAGCGCTGCAGCAGGCCCTGACCACCGGCGGGCACCGGGGCAGTCAGCGGGTGGTTATCGTTGATCCGGCCGAGGCGATGAACGTCTTCACCGCCAATGCGCTGCTCAAGCTGCTGGAAGAGCCGACTACCAACGTACAGTTTCTGCTGATCTCCTCGTCGCCGAAGCGCCTATTGCCAACCATCCGCAGCCGTTGCCAGACGTGGACGTTCGCCCGTCCGCCGGCGGATACGGCCGCCCGCTGGCTGGCCGAACGGCAGGTCGCCGATGCAGATGTTCTGCTGGCATTCGCCGGGGGCATGCCACTGGCGGCCTCTGAACTGGCGGAGGGCGGCGGAGCGGCAGCCTTGCGACGCTTCGTAGCAGATGTGAGCGCCGTACCTGCCAAGGCACCCCTGCGCCTTGCCGGTGAGTGGGACAGCTGGCTGAAAAGCAAGGATGCCCAGTCCACTGGGCTCGACATGGCCACGCTCACCAGCTGGCTGCAGCGCTGGATTGCCGATCTCGTAAGCCTACGCCTGGGCGGACCGGTGCGTTTCTTCCCGACCCGCCTGAGCGCCTTGCAGGCCATTGCGGACAGGCTGTCCGTCGATACGGCCCTCGGCTGTTACAATGAAATCACTCAGTCGCGACGAGTGGCGCAACATCCCCTCAACGCACGACTATTTCTAGAAGACATGCTTCTGCGGTACGCCCGGTGCATCCAGGCGACCGCGACGGTGCGCCGATGAATGATCCTGTGAAGCGGCCAACCCAGGCCCGACCCAGCGTCCTGTCCCTTAACATCAGCTCCAAGTCGGCGCTGTACGCCGCCTACATGCCTTTCATAAAGAACGGCGGGATCTTTGTACCCACGGCGCGCGAATACAAGCTGGGTGACGAGATCTTCATGTTGCTGCAGATCATGGACGATCCGACCAAGCATCCGGTGGCGGGCACAGTGGTCTGGCAGACCCCGGCGGGTGCCCAGGGGAACAAGACCCAGGGCATCGGTGTCAAGTTCAGCGAGGACGAGGCAGGGCAGGTGCTACGCAACCGGATCGAGCAGATCCTGGCAGGGCACCTGGGTTCGTCGCGTCCCACCCATACGATCTGATCCGCCAGCTATTACTTCCGGTTGTCTCGCAATGCTTGTTGATTCCCACTGCCATATCGACTTCCCCGACCTCATCGATGACGAAGCCGGGGTGCTGGCCAGAATGGCCGACAATGGCGTCACCCACGCCCTTTGCGTCAGCGTGAAGCTGGAAACCTTGCCCGGCATCCTCGCTCTGGCCGAACGGCACACCAATGTGTTCGCATCCGTCGGCGTGCATCCTGACAACGCCGATTGCGAGGAGCCCGACGAAGAGCGCCTGCTGGCGCTGGCGACCCATCCCAAGGTGGTGGCGATCGGCGAGACCGGGCTCGACTACTACTGGCACAAGGATGCGCCTGAATGGCAACGGGCGCGTTTTCGCACCCACATCCGCGCGGCCCGCCGCAGCAACAAACCGCTGATCATCCACACTCGCGATTCGGCAGCCGATACGATCCGACTGATGCATGAGGAAGACGCCGGTGCGGCCGGTGGCGTGATGCACTGTTTCACGGAAACCCGCGAAGTGGCTGAACAGGCGCTTGATCTGGGTTTCCATATTTCCTTTTCCGGCATCGTCAGCTTCAAGAACGCCGAAGCTCTACGGGACGTAGCCCGTTACGTGCCCGCCGATCGCTTGCTGGTGGAAACCGATTCGCCCTACTTGGCGCCGATGCCGTACCGCGGCAAGACCAACCAGCCGGCCTATGTCCGTCATGTCGCGGAGGCGGTCGCCAAAGCCCGGGGCGAGAGCCTGGAACAGATCGCCAAACTGACGACCCAGAATTTCTTCCGGCTCTTCAAGGACGCCCGCCCGTCATGAAATCCACCTTTAAGCTTCATAGCTTGCGGCTGCTGGGCGCTGGCCTGATCAGCATTCAGCTATGCCTCCCGGCCAACGCGGCCTCACTCGACGATCTCTTCAATGCCGCCAAACTCGGCGATGCCGCCGAAGTGACTCAGCTGCTCAGCCAGGGCATGGACGTGAACTCGAGCGACCCCAACGGCAATACTTTGCTGATTCTCGCGACGCGCGAAGAGCAGCCCAAGGTTGTGGCCGAACTGCTCAAGCAGCGTGGCCTCAAGCTGAATGCCCGCAACAGCGCCGGTGACAGTGCGTTGATGCTGGCCAGTCTGCGGGGTTTCACCGGGATCGCCCAAGAGTTGCTCGATGCTGGCGCCGCCTTCGACCATCCGGGCTGGAATCCCTTGCTGTATGCAGCTTTTGAAGGGCGTCTGGCTATCGTCAGCATGCTCCTCGAAAAGGGTGCCAACCCCAATGTGCTGGCACCGAATCAAACGACGCCACTGATGTTTGCGGCCCGTAACGGGCACCAGGATGTCGTCCGCGCGCTATTGAAGGCTGGTGCGAACATCGACTGGAAAAACGATCAGAACGAGAACGCCGAAAGTTGGGCCAGCAAGAGTAGGAATACGGATATCGTTGAACTGATCCAGGCCGAACGGAAGGCCCGGGCCAGCAAGCTGCACGTCGAGATCAATTAACCCGGTAGCGGTAGCGGCGACTGTGATCGATGCGCCAGGGGAGGGACGGAGCAACCTGGCGTAGCACGCCAACCCCGATCAGCGCGAGCAGCGCGGGGACCGCAGCCTGGATGCCGTAGCCTCCGGCCAGAAGCACGCCAACCAGAACACCCGTGACCATCAGAATGCGGCAAATCAAGGTTTCCATCATCGACTCCTCAACACGATATTGAAGCCCGGCTGGGCAAATGAGCGGATGCACATGAAGCTGACCAGTTGCTCGATCGAGGCCCCGCGTTCGATGACTGTGATTATATACAGTTAACAACTGTACGCAAGTACAGTTGGTTGGCTCTGTCCGTCTCATCGTGCGGATTCAGACTCAACCGGATACCTCACCCTTTCCATGTCCATCACCTACACCACCGTGGTTCCGCTGCGTCCGCTGGACGAGATCACCGTTCCGGCTGAGTTCGATGGGCACGATGGCGCTAACCGTGCCGACCCGATGCGCCTGCAGATCCAGGCGACCACGGATGCGGATGCAATTCGCTGCTTTCTGTCCGAATACGATCGTTCGCCTGGCACCTACCGGATCTATCAAAGGGAGTGCGAACGACTGTTGTTATGGTCTCTTGTGGACTGTGGCAAGCCTTTGTCCAGCCTCAACCGGCAGGACTTCGAGGGATACCTGAACTTCCTCGCCGACCCACAGCCCTCCGCCTTATGGTGTGGCGCCAAGGTCAACCGGACATCGGAGAAATGGCGCCCCTTTGTCGGCCCGCTCAGCGAGAGCGCGGTGCTCACGGCGATGGCCGCCATCAATTCGCTGATGACTTACCTTGTCGATGCGGGCTATTTGCAGGGCAATCCTTTGGGGCTGATTCGCCAGCGTCGCCGCAAGATGTCCGGTGAAGTCACCGGTCCGTTGCGGGCCGTCGCGCAGACCGAGGAGATGGTGAAGGTTGAGCGCTTTCTCGACCAGCAGATGTGGGATGCAGTGACGTCAGCGATCGAGGCCATGCCGCGGGACGCCGAACGGGGGCGCGACGAATACGAGCGGGCCCGCTTCATCGCCGCCGTCCTCTACATGCTGGCACCCCGCGCCGGCGAACTGGAGTCCCACCGCATGAACAGTTTCCGCGAGGAGCGGGGGCTGTGGTGGTGGCACGTTGTGGGGAAGGGGGGCAAGAAGGCTAAGGTGCCTGTAGCGGACGACATGCTGCAGGCGCTGATCCGCTACCGTAAGCATCTGGGACTCACCGCCGTACCGCGGCGGGATGACAATACGCCGCTGCTGGTCTCGGTAAAGGACGGCAGCCCGATCACCGCCCGCCGTCTTAACCAGATCCTTAAGCAGATCTTCAGTGCCGCGGCAGAACTGTTGCCACCCGAGGCAGAGCACAAAAAGGAAAAGCTGCGCGCGGCATCTGCGCACTGGGGGCGCCACACCGGGATTACCGCCAAGCTCGACAGCGGCATCAACGAGCGCTTTGTGCAGAAGGACGCCCGCCATACGGATGCCCGTACCACTCAGCGCTACATCCACGAGGAAGAGGAGCGCTGGCACGACGAAGCACAGAAGCAACGCTTGCCCTGGAACGGGAAAAAATGACCGGATATTTTTCACAGTCTTACCGTTATAGATATAACGGTAAACGGATTTAAACGTATGTTATCTTCCTGACTGTCTAAAATTTGGTCGTATTTGTGCGAAGGGGAACAGTCCATGGCACGCAGTAGCAGCGTCAACTTCGAAGCCGTCGAGCAAATCTGCTTTCAATTGCTCGCGCAAGGCGAGAATCCGTCTTTCAATCTGGTCTATGCGGAGCTGGGCAATAAGGGTTCCAGCGAGGTTGTCCAGCGTTATATCGATCAATGGCGCCGGGAGACCGGTGCGACCTTTTTCCGTAAGCGCAGTGTTCCTGGAATGCCGGACGAGCTCGTATCGTCGGCCGATGCCTTCATGGGCAAGATCTGGTCCTTGTCGCTCAATCACGCGGAACAGCTTTTCGCCGCCCAGCGCCAGGCGCTGGAACAGGAGCAGGATGCTTACCGGGTCCGCCTGCAGGCGGCAGAGCAGCGGATCGAGCAGCAGGATGTGATTGCAGCCCAAGCCGCCACCCAACTCGAAGCACTGAGCGACGCGCTCCGCGTCCGGGATGCGACGATCGCGGAATTGCGACAACAGGCACAGGAATCCCAACGGCAGAAAGATGCGTTGGACGGCCGGATCAAGATGCTCGAGGAAGCGGCGGAAGTGCGCGAACAGAAATTCGCGGCCGAATCTGAACGCCTGAACAAATTGCTGCAAGGCGATCGCGACCGTTACACCGCATCGCTCAAGGAAGAGCAGGATCGCAGCGCGCTTGAGCGGGAACTGTTAGTCAAGCAGATTGACCAGGTTCGTCAAGAAAAGCTCGGCGATATCACGGCCATGCGCCAACAATTGGCCAACCGTGAAGAGCGCGAAAGCAAACTGCGGGAACAGACCGAGGAGGCCAAGGCTGCGTTACGCGAAGCCTTGTCCAAAACACGTCAGATCGAGACGTCCCTCGCTGCAGCCGAGGGCCGAATCGAGCGCCTGCAAGCTCAGCTTAAGGTCGCGACGGAAGCCGCCCATGGCAAGGAGTCGGCGGTGGCTGCCGCCGAAGCACGCGCCCGAGCGGTTGAGGAAGTCCGCTTGGCGGAAACCGTGCGTGCACAACGCGCGGAAACCCTGCTGGCGGAAGCGCTGGCTGAAATCGGGCAACTCAAAAAGCAGAGTGCTTAGTCACTGTCGCAGGAATACCGGGCTGCTGAGCCCGGCACCTGCGGATTTGTCGTTGTTCAGGTGGGTTGGAACAGCAGGGCAGCAAGCCCCCACAGCCATTACTTCTGAAAACAGTAATTTTCAGAAATAATGGCTGTGGGGCGGAGAGCTCAAAATCACCGCCTTTGGACTGCTGGCGCGCCTCGTGTGCTCCCTCGCCCCATGGAACATCATCCGTTCGGCCACTGTTTCAGAAGTTTAGAGACGGCATCGACGGCCTCACCCCGCTCCTCGTCCTTCATGTGAACGTAGTAGCGGCTCGTCGTTCTTGGGTCCTTGTGGCGCAGTTGCTCCGCCGTGCGAGCCAGCGATACGTGACCCAGCGCGAAATGGCTGCCGCGCGTATGCCTCAGCCAGTGGGACGCTGCCTGCTGCAAACTGTGCCCCCAGGCTGGATTGACGCTGGCTGCAAAGACCGCGGCAAATTCGAAGAAACGGCGCAATTCCAGGTTGATGTAGCCGGCGGTGACGCAGTCACCAGTTTTCAATGTGGCACGCCGTCGGCGCTTCGGACTCAATTTCGCAATTACGGGCACCTCGAACTCGCCGCTCTCTGGCCATGAACTCAAGCCGCGTGCCAAGCGGTATTCCTGCAAGGCATTCATCGCATCGTCGTCCAGCGTCACCCGATCAGGACCGTCGGCTGCGCTACGCCCCTTGCCAACCACCTTCCAAACCCACCGCGTGCCGCTCCGCACGATGGCGTTCATCGTGGCCTCGGCGAGTTCGGAGCGCCGACTTGCCGCCGCGTAACTGAACAGCAGGATGCAGCGCAGCCGCGCCCTGCGTTCGAAAGACCACGGTGAACTCGCGCGCCCAGCCAGACCGTCCGTGTCATCAGAGGTGTTGGCACTGATCTGCCATGTATTTTCCGGCGCATCGAGAAAGCTACGGAGCCAGCGCCAGAGTTCAAAGGAGAACGCCTTGTCCTGCCCCAGACTGTCATCGCGAATCGCCTGACGGCGCTGCTGGAGCGCGTACTCCCGGACGGTTAGGCCCCGCCGCACCAACTCCTCCTGCGAAATTTCCTCACCGGTGAGCTTGCCAAGTTGCAGGAAGGGATTGGCTTCCAGATACCCCGCCGCATGCAAAAAACCATACAGGCCTCGAATGCTCGTATCCGCGCGACGCCTGCTACCCAGCGACAGGCCTTGCCACTGCCCGGAGTCATCGGTCCGGAACGGGACGAATCCAATTGGCCAGCCGTGCTCAGGGCGATACGGCGCGGAAAGCCAGCCCCGAAACGCCTCCAGATCGGCAACCGTTGCGCCCGCCAATGACTTGCCGCGCAGGTGGGCCATGAACGCAGCAAAGCGCCGTAGCTCCTGCAGGTAAGCCTTGCGTGTATGAGGGTTCTTGGCATGGGTGTTCAGCCAGATCATGACGGCTTCATGATCACTGTTGGCGCCGAGGGAATTCCCTCTGACGAGTCCGCCAGATTGGGCGTCGGAACTGACTTCCTGGCTCTTCAGCAGGACTGCCAGACTGGCAATGGGCATGGTTTTGTCACTCATTCTGATGCTTTGCCCTTGCGGGCGAAGTTGGGTCTTGAATCTCAAATAATATCGATAATTGCAGAACTCGACATTATCCGCGTGCTGCAGGGTTTTAATTTGCGCAATTGCGCAATATATGAAACGATCTCCATCCAGTGCTGACTGCCCGACAGCGTTACGCAAAAGCAAAAGGAAATGAAAAGATGGCCAGCGCCGTGAGCTACGAAATGGTTGAAGCGATCTGCAATGACCTCGCTGCGACCGGAGAAAATCCGACCTATCTGAAGGTCCATGAGCGACTTGGCAAAGGGGCAACGCGCATCGTCTCGGCCTATATCCGCGAATGGCGGGAGCATCAGGCACAAGCCTCGGCCTTGAGCCGACATCCGTTCTTCGGAAGCTGGCCGGAAAGCCTGCAGCTCAAGGCGAAGAGCTTGTTCGACGCTCTCCTCGCCCTGTCGGCGGAAGGCGCAGCCGAAGCCGAGCGGGCGCTGAAGGCCGAGTTCGACAAACAGGCAGAGGAACTCCGGCAGGCTACGGACCAGGCGCGCAGGGAAAGCGCTGACGCACAGAACAGCCTACGCAACGAACGCGCGGAGACCGCACGCCTGCAAACCGAGCTCGACAGCCTGAAGGAAGCCGAGTTGGCCCGGGAAGCGATGATTGCGGACCTGCTGGCACAGCGCGAGCAACACGTCGCGACGATCGCGGAAAATCAGCGGCAACTGGAAAACCTGCGCGATGAACATCGTGTTCATGTGATGGAGCTGAATGTGCAGGCCGCCGCAGAACGCAGCCGTCTGATCGACGAGTTGCGCATCGAGCGGGAACGCGCCGCCGGCGAACGGGAACACCTGATGCGCCAGACGGACCAGTTGCGTCAGGATCATGCCGCTGCAGTACAAGAATGGAGGCAACGCGCGGCGGCCCTGGAAGGCGGGCTCGTCGCTCAGCGGAAGAAAACGGACGAAGCCGAGGAGCGAGCAGCCGCACAGACCTCCCACGCCAGGGAGCTGACTACAATCGTCAATGCACGAGACGGCGAGATTGCGGCGCTCAAGGCAGACATCGCCACCGTGGGCCGCAGCCTGCAGGAGCAGGCCGCCATGAGCAGTGCGCAGGCGGCCCGCATCGAGATGCTTGAACAGCAAGTTGCGCGAGAAACCACGCGGGCAAAGGACGCCGAGATGCGCACGCAGGAACTCGTGACGCAACTGACCTCGGCGCCCCGCCCTGCCCTCGACAAGCCGGGGCCGGCAGAAACGCAATAACGCGATCGGCGATCAGAACTGCTCGTCGCCCAGCATCAGCACCGACTTTCCGCCTTCGCGCACGGTACGCGACAGTCCGGCCACCTGGGTCATGACGTGCTCAGAGTAGAAACGGGCGGCCGCGATCTTCGCGCGGTAGAAGCTTGCATCGCCACTGCCTTCATCCAGCCGCCGACGCGCCGCCAAAGCCGCGCGGGCCATCTGCCAGCCACCGGCCACGATGCCGACCAGCATCAGATACGGCACCGAGCCCGCCGCCACCTCCGCAGCGTTCGCCGCGAAATTCTCGACGATGTAATCCACGCAGTCGTCCATCTCCGCTGCGCCTTCCACCAGCGCCTGGCGGATCACAGTGAAGTCGGCATCGGCTTGCTCGGCCAACTGGCTGTCGAGGGCGAGTATCTCCGCGACCAATCCCTTGGCTGCTGCGCCGCCGTCCCGCGCTGTTTTGCGGCCGATCAGGTCAAGCGCCTGGATGCCGGTGGTGCCCTCGTAGATGTTGATGATGCGGGCGTCGCGAAAATGCTGGGCCGCGCCGGTCTCCTCGATGAAGCCCATGCCCCCATGCACCTGCACGCCGATCGAGGCCAGCTCGTTGGCCGTTTCCGTGAGCCAGCCCTTGACCACTGGAATCAATAGATCTGCAAAAGCCTGGTGCTTGCTCCGCTCGTCTGCAGCGGACGCCTGGTGGGCGTGATCCAGCGAAGCGGCCACCACATAGGCCAGCGCCCGCATCGCCTCGATCTTGGACTTCATGAGCATCAGCATGCGGCGCACGTCCGGATGCCGGATGATCGCCACCGACTCCGGCGAACGGGACGTCATGTCCTTGCCCTGCACCCGCTCGCGGGCGTAGGCGAGTGCCTGCTGGTAAGCCCGCTCGCCGATGGCCAGCCCTTCCAGCCCGACGCCGAAGCGGGCTTCGTTCATCATCACGAACATGTATTCGAGGCCGCGGTTGGCCTCACCCACCAGGTAGCCGGTCGCACCGCCGTTCTCGCCGAAGATCATTACCGCCGTCGGGCTGCCGTGGATGCCCATCTTGTGTTCGATCGACGCGCACCAGGCGTCGTTGCGCTCACCCAGGCTGCCGTCCGCATTCACCAGAAACTTCGGCACCACGAACAGCGAGATGCCCTTCACCCCCGCCGGGGCGTCCGGCAGGCGGGCCAGCACCAGGTGCACGATGTTGTCGGTCATGTCGTGCTCGCCGTAGGTGATGAAGATCTTCTGGCCGAAGATCCGGTAGCTGCCGTCAGCCTGAGGCTCGGCGCGGGTGCGGACCGCAGCGAGGTCGGACCCGGCGTTCGGCTCGGTCAGGTTCATCGTGCCGGTCCATTCACCGGACACCATCTTTTCCAGGAAACGGGCCTTCAGCTCGGCGCTGCCGTTCAATGCAAGCGCTTCAATCGCGCCCTGGGTCAGCATCGGGCACAGGGAGAAGGCCATGTTCGAAGCCTTCCACATCTCGCGCACCGCGCTCGACAACAGGCGCGGCAGGCCCTGACCGCCGAATTCCAGCTCGCAGGCAACGCCGTTCCAGCCCGATTCGACGAACTGCCGATAAGCCTCCTTGAAGCCAGGCGCGGTCGTCACGTGGCCGGACTCCCAATGGCAGCCCTCCGTATCGCCAACCCGGTTGAGGGGTGCCAGCACTTCGCCGGCGAACTTGCCGGCTTCCTCGAGGATCGCGTCCACCAGATCCCGGTCAGCCTCCTCGTAACCCGGTAGGGCCAGCACCTGGTCGAGGCCAGCCAGCTCCTGCATCACGAACTGCATGTCGCGGATCGGGGCAGTGTATTGATTCATGTTTTGTTCCTGAAAATAGTTGGGGTTGCGCGCCGACTCACAGCGCCGCCGCCATTTCACAAAGGGTGTCGGAGACCAGGAAGCGAGCGCCGGTCTTCTGCTGGACCGCCTCCAGATCGACGTCAGGCGCCAGTTCCCGCAGCACGAATTCCCCATGGGAAATGCCAAAGACCGCCAGCTCGGTCACCACCAGGGACACGCGCCCCTTGGCGGTGAGCGGCAGGTCGCAGCGCTCCAGCAGGCGCGGTTCGCCAGTCTTGGTGCAGTGCTCCATCGCCACGATGACCTTCTTGGCGCCGGCCAGCAGGTCCATCGCGCCGCCCATGCCGGGGATCATCTTGCCCGGCACCATCCAGTTGGCGAGATTGCCGTCCTCGTCCACCTGCAGGCCGCCGAGCACCGTCACGTCCACATGGCCGCCGCGGATCAGCGCAAAGGAGGTCACGCTGTCGAACACCGCCGCGCCCGGCACCAAGCCGCAGGGCTGGCCGCCGGCATTCACCTCGCCCGGCCGCGGCTCGCCGTCCAGGGCGCCCATGCCGAGGAAGCCGTTTTCCGACTGCAGCGTGATGTGCACATCCTTCGGCAGGAAGCGCGGCACCAGGGTCGGCAGGCCGATGCCCAGATTCACCACGTAGCCTTCCTTCAGCTCCTGCGCCACGCGGCGGGCAATACGTTCTTTTGCGTCCACGTCAGGCCTCCTTCCTGCTCACGACGATGCGGTCCACCAGCGCAGCCGGCGTCATGACGTCATCCGGGTCGATGCTGCCGGTTTCCACCAGCTCATCCACTTCGGCGATCACCAGGTCGGCGGCTAAGGCCATCACCGGATTGAAATTGCGCGCGGCGCGTTCGTAGACGAGGTTGCCGGCGCGGTCGGCCTTGCGGGCCTTGAGAATGGCCACGTCGGCGCGCAGCGGCAGTTCAAGGAGATACTCCCGGCCACCGACCGCCAGCTTGGTCTTGCCCTCCTCCACGACGGTGCCGACACCGGTCGGCGTCAGCACGCCGCCGAGGCCGGAGCCACCACAGCGGATGCGCTCGGCCAGCGTGCCCTGGGGCACCAGCTCCACCTCCATCTCGCCGTCCATCATCTTGCGGCCGGTGACAGGGTTGGTTCCGATATGGGAGACGATCACCTTGCTGACCTGCCCGCTGGAGATCAGCGGCCCCACGCCGGTGGTCGGCGAGGCGGTGTCGTTGCCGATCAGGGTCAGCTCACAGGTACCCTGCCTCGCCAGCAGGGAAACGATGCCGCCGGGGGTGCCGACGGCAAAGAAACCGCCGACCATGATGCTCATACCGTCCCGGAATAAAGGGCCGACCTCGTCCCAATCCATCAACTTGTTCAACTTGAATCTCCTCGGGGCGCTCAGGCGGGAAAGCGGTAGTCACGGAACATCTGGCGCAAGGCCATCTTCTGCAGCTTGCCGGTGGCGGTGTGGGGCATCTCCTCGATGAAAACCACGTCGTCCGGCAGCCACCACTTGGCGACCTGGCTTTCCAGGTACTGCAGCACGTCGTCCTTGTTGATCAACGGGCAATCCGGCTTGCGTACGACGATCACCAGCGGCCGCTCCTGCCACTTGGGATGAGGGATGCCGATCACCGCCGCTTCGGCCACGCCGGGCATGCCGACCGCCGCATTCTCCAGGTCGATGGATGAGATCCACTCGCCGCCCGACTTGATCACGTCCTTGGCCCGGTCGGTGATCTGCATGTAACCATCCAGATCGATGGTGGCGATATCGCCGGTGTCGAAGAAGCCTTCCTCATCCAGGATCGAGCCGCCCTCGTCCCGAAAATAGGCATTGGCGATCCACGGACCACGCACCTTGAGATGACCGGCCGCGCGGCCGTCATGGGGCAGACGGTTGCCGTCCTCGTCGGTGAGCTTCAGCTCCACGCCATACACGCCCCGTCCCTGCTTCACCTGCAGGTCCAAACGCTGTTCGAGGCTGGCCCGCTTGTGCTTCGGCAGCAGATTGCAGATGGTCCCGATCGGCGACATCTCGGTCATCCCCCAGGCGTGCACCACGAAGGCGCCCATTAACGTCTCGAAGGCTTCGCACATGGAGCGTGGCGCTGAGGACCCGCCGATGACGACCCGCCGCAGCACCAGCTCGCGCTTCGGATCGGTGGCGTTGCGCTCGGCGTGCTGGAGTAGCATCTGCCAGACCGTCGGCACGCCCAGCGCGAGGGTCACGCCTTCGTCGCGGATCAGTTCGTAGAGGCTTTTGCCGTCCATCGCCGGGCCGGGCAGCACCAGCTTGGCGCCGCACATGGCGCCGGCGTAGGGCATGCCCCAGGCGTTCACATGGAACATCGGCACCACGACCAGCGCACTCTCCGCGGCCCCTAGGCCAAGGCCATCCACACTACAGGCCAGGAAGGCGTGCAGCACCGACGAGCGGTGGCTGTACAGCACGCCCTTTGGGTTGCCCGTCGTTCCGGACGTGTAGCACAGGGAAGACGCCGCCCGCTCGTCGAACTCCGGCCAGCGGTAGTCCGCCGGCTCACGGCCGATCAGGTCTTCGTAGCAGATCAGGCCGGGGATGTCGGCGGTCGGCATGTTGGCCCGTTCGGTCATCGCGACGAAGGCCTTCACGCTCTTCATGCGCGGTGCGAGCTTTTCGATCAGCGCGGTGAAGCTCACATCGAAGAAGAGGTACTGATCCTCGGCATGGTTGGCGATGTACTCGATCTGTTCCGGGAACAGGCGCGGGTTGATGGTGTGCAGCACGGCGCCCATGCCGGACACACCGAAGTACAGCTCCATGTGCCGGTAGCCGTTCCAGGCCAGCGTGCCGACCCGGTCGCCAGGCTGTACGCCCAAGGTTTTCATGGCATTGGCCACCTGCATCGCACGACGGCGGATATCCGCGTAGGTGCAGCGGTGGATCGGCCCCTCGACCGTGCGGGACACGATCTCGGCGTGGGGGTGAAAGGCCGCCGCATGTTCGATCAGCGACGAAATCAGCAATGGGCGGTCCTGCATCAGGCCAAACATGTCGGGTCTCCTCGAGTATTGTGGTTTTTTCGATTGGGGCGCCGGCTCAGCGCAGTACAGTGACGCCGGCGAGGATCAACGCAGCCAGGAACAGGGTTTCGGCCACCAGCATGAACACCGGCCGCCAGCCCAGGCGCGCGAGCTGTTGAAAGGACGTCTTGACGCCGAGCGCGGCGATCGCCACCACCAGGCACCAGCGGGACAGGTCACCGAGGCCGTGGGCCACGGAGGCAGGCAGCCAGCCGAGGCTGTTCAGTGCCATAAGCGCCATGAAGCCGACCAGGAAGCCAGGCAGCACCGGCGGCCGGGCGCCGGCATCGCCACCCTGGGCACGGAACATCACCCCGAAGCAGGCCACGACGGGCATCAGCGTGGCGACCCGCAGCAGCTTGACGAAGGTCGCGCTGTCGCCGACCTGCGGCGAGATCAGATAGCCCGCGGCCACCACCTGGGCCACATCGTGGATGGTGCCACCAAGGAAGACCGCCGCACCGTGCGCATCCAGGCCGCAGATCTTGACCACGGTTGGATAGACGATCATCGCCACCGTGGACAAGGTGGTTACGCCGACGACGGTAAAGAGCGTGAAGCGCTGGTTCTCCTCGGTGCGCGGCAGCACCGCGGCGATGGCCAGGGCGGCGGACGCACCGCAGATCGCCACCGCACCGCCGGTCAGCAGCCCTTCGACGACCGGACGCTTGAGCAGGCGGCTGAGCATGGCGCCGAACAGGATGGTGCCGACCACGCCCGATACCACCAGGATCACCGGCGCGATCCCCAGCGCGGTGATCTGCTCGAGGGTGATCCGTGCGCCCAACAGGGCCACGCCGAAGCGCAGCACGCTGCGCGACGCGAAGTCGATGCCGGCCTTGACCTTGGCGCCTTCCGCCGCGAAATTGAAGGCCATGCCGAAGAACAGCGCGTACAGCAGCTGCGGGCCGCCCTGGTGCTCGGCCACGAAGGTGGCCGCCATGGCGATGGTGGCGGCGGTGAGCAGGCCCGGTCCCCAGACGGGCCAGGTCGTCATCCGCAGGGAAGAAAGTGCTTGCATGTCGGTAATCTCCGAGTACGTTTGTTTGGACCGACTCAGGCCGGCTTGCGCAGCAGGAAGTGGGACAGCGCGGGTATCAGGACCAGCGCCCCGACCATGTTCCAGACGAACATGAAGGTCAGCAGGATGCCCATGTCGCCCTGGAACTTGATCGGCGACCAGGCCCAGGTCACCACCCCGGCAGCCAGCGTGACGCCGACCAGCGCGACAACCTTGCCGGTGAATTGCAGCGCGCGCCGGTAGGCCACCGCCAGGGAAGCGCCGGCCCGCTGCTGGGCAAGCTGGATGCTCAGCAGATAAAGGGCGTAATCGACGCCGATACCCACACCGAGGGCGATGACCGGCAGCGTGGCGACCTTCACCCCGATGCCCAGCATCACCATCAGTGCCTCGCAGAGGATGGAGGTCACCGCCAGCGGCAGGATCGCCACCACCGTCGCACGCCAACTGCGGAAGGTGATCAGGCACAGCACGCTGACCGCGCCATACACGTAGAGCAGCATCGTGCGGTTGGCGTCGCGCACCACGCTGTTGGTGGCCGCCTCGATGCCGGCACTGCCGGCGGCCAGCAGGAACTGGCGTTCAGGCGTGCCGTGCTCGGCGGCGAAGCGGTCGGCCGCGGCGGCGATCCGGTCGAGGGTGTCGGCGCGATGGTCGGTGAGATAGGCGATCACCGGCATCACCGAGCAATCGTTGTTGAACAGGTCCGGGTTGTTGGTCGAGGCCTGCTGGGCGCCGTAATTGAGCACGTCCTGGTTGCGGGCCAGGGTCAGCCACTTGGGGTTGCCTTCGTAGGAGCCGGCGGTGATCTGGCGGATCGCGTCGCCAAGGAAGACCGTGGTCTGCACCCCCGGCAACTGCCGCAGCTCCCAGGCCAGGCGGTCCGCCTCGACCTGGGTCTGGTACTTGAGGCAGCCTTCGGCGGCGGTCTTCACGATCACCGCGAACTGGTCGCTGGACAGCGCGTAATGGGACGTGACGTAGGCGTTGTCCCGGTTGTAACGGGAATCCGCGCGCAGCTCCGGGGCACCGGCCTCCAGGTCGCCAATCTTCAGGTTATGGCTCACCGCGAAGCCCACCGCGGTCAGCACGGCCGAGACGAGGATGGTCGGCAAGGCCCAGCGCCTTTCGGTGAAGTGCCCCAGCCAGCCCCAAACACCGCCCTGCTCCGCCGCGGCATCGACGCTGCTCAGGCTGCGTTCGGCGGCGCGGGTGCTGACGCCGGTGTAAGACAGCAGCACCGGCAGCAGGATCAGGTTGGTGAAGATCAGCACTGCCACGCCGATGCTGGCGGTGATGGCCAGATCCTTGATCATCGGAATGTCAATCACCACCAGTACCGCAAAGCCCACCGCGTCGGCCAGCAGCGCGGTGATGCCGGCCAGGAACAGGCGCCGAAAGGTGAAGCGCGCCGCCACCAGCTTGTGCGTTCCGCGGCCGATGTCCTGCATGATGCCGTTCATCTTCTGGGCGCCATGGGAAACCCCGATCGCGAAGATCAGGAAGGGCACCAGCACCGAGAACGGGTCGAGCTCGAAGCCGAAGGCCGACACCAGGCCCAGCTGCCACACGACCGCCGCCATCGAGCAGGCCACCACCAGCGCCGTGCTGCGGGTGCAACGGGTATAGGCGTAGATCACGGCGATGGCGATCAGCGCGGCGATGGCGAAATAGGTCATCACCTGGGCCAGGCCGTCGATGAGATCGCCGACCAGCTTGGCGAAGCCGATGATGTGGATGCGCACCGGTGCGCCCGGCGCATTCTCAAACTTGGTGCGGATGCCGTCTTCCAGCGTGCGCGACAGAGCCCGGTAGTCGATTGCCTGGCCGGTTGCCGGATCCTTGTCCAGCAAGGGCACGAAGATCATGCTCGACTTGTAGTCGGCACCGACGAAGCGGCCGACGATACCGGCGCGGGCGATGTTCAGACGCAGCTGCTCGGTGGCCTTCGGCGAGCCATCGTAGGATTCGGGCATCACCGGCCCACCCTGGAAGCCCTCCTCGGTCACCTCGTTCCAGCGCACCGACGGCGCCCACAAGGATTTGACCCAGGCGCGGTCGACGCCGGGCGTCAGGAACAGCTCGTCGTTGATCTGCTTGAGCGCCTCCTGATACCTGGCGTCAAAGATGTCGCCATTGGGGTTTTCGACGACCACCCGCAGCGCATTGCCGAGGCCACGCAGCTCCTTGCGGTTCTCGAGATAGTTCTGGATGTAGGGATGGCTCTGCGGAATCATCTTCTCGAAGCTGGCGTTGAAGCTCAGTTTCGAAAACGCGATGACGGCCAGCGCCAGCGTTGCCAGGCCGCACAGCACCACGACGGCCAGACGGTTGTTGAAGATCAGGCGTTCGAGGGCATTGCCCGAGCGCGGGTCGAAGTCCCCGAGGGACTGCACGACCGGGGCCTGATCCAGGGTATGGCTTGAAGCGGCCATGGCGGGGTTCTCCTTCTTTTAACGCAGGGCTTCGGCGCGAACGCCGCGGGCACCCGCGATCACGACCGTGTCGCTGCCTACCGCCAGAACGGCGGAAGCCGGCGCGGCCTGCATGAGCTTGAGGGGCGAGAAATGCTCACCGGCGTCCTTGCTGACCAGCACCTGGCCGGACTGGCTGACCATCAACAGCCCCCGCGGCCCAAAGGCGGTGGCACCGGTGAGGCCGTCCTGCACGCCACTGTCCACCCTGGCCCAGCTCCAGCCGCCGTCCGCGCTGCGGTAGGCGTTGCCGCGCAGCCCGAAGACCAGCACCTTGTCGTCGTTGCCGGTGACACCGAAATACGTTCCCTTGTACGGCGTCTCGACCGCCCGAAAACGGTTGCCCTGGGCATCGAGCTTGAGCACCAGGCCCTGCTCGCCCACCGCGTACACGTCGCTGCCGATGCCGCGCAGCGCATAAAGATGCAGGCGGTTCGGGTTGTCGGTACGGTCGAACCAGGGCTCCCAGCTCTTGCCGCCATCGGCGGTGCGGAAGATCAGGTTGAAGGGGCCGACGATGAAGCCGTTGCGCTCATCGCTGAACCACACATCGAGGAAGGGGTTCTCGGCCCCCTGCCCACCAATACGCTTGACGTCGTCCAGCAGGCGGTCGGCCTGCTCTCCGCTGCCGAGGGCGCCGTTGTCGGCCAGGCGGCTGTAATGGGCGACCATCAGCTGGCCGGCGCGGCGGCCATCCAGCTGCAAGGTCCAGGTCGCGCCAGCGTCTGCGCTGTGGAGCACCACACCGTCGTGGCCGACTGCCCAGCCCTGCTTTGCACTCGGGAAGCTGACTGCGACGAGGTCCGAACTGACCGGCACACTGGCCTGGCGCCAGCTCTTGCCGCCGTCGTCGGAGAGGACGATGTGGCCGCGCTGGCCGACGGCGACGATCCGCTCACCGGCCCGGGCGAGACCGTTCAACAGGGATTTGGCCGCCAGCGGCGAGGCCTTGGCCGGTACAGCGGCAACATCGGAATAGCCGCCGGCGATCGCCGCCAGCGGCAATACCAGGGCCAGGGCGGTGATCACGGGGCGAAGAGCGGACTTGAACATGGCGCGTCCTAACGAAACTTGATCCGGGCGTTGAGGCGGGACGGGGACGCCGGGCGGCGTATCCCGTCCCTTGCAGGGTTTAGCGCACGCCGGCGCCGGCCAGCACGTCGGGCGACCACTCGCGCTCGCTCTGCGGCTTGAGGTAGCGCACACCGCCGTTCTCGGCCGAATAGCCGGTCAGGGAGTAGCTCCCGGCGATCAGGTCGTAGTTGCCATTGAGGTCGGCGAACGGGGCCGGCACTTCGTAGCTCGGGGCGATGTAGGCGAAGCCGGCGCGATACAGCTGGCCGCGGGCGTCGTACTCGTCGGAGGCGACGGCAACCCAGCTGTCCTCGTCGAGGTAGAAGGTCCGCTTGCTATACACGTGGCGCTTGCCATCCCGCAGGCTGGCCTCGACGACCCACACGCGGTGCATTTCCCAGCGCACCAGATCCGGGTTCAGGTGGTTCGGCTTGAGCAGGTCCGCCTGGGTGGAGTGGTAGGCCATCTTGTAGGCGTTGTACGGGACCAGCATCTCCTTTTTGCCGACAAGCTTGAAGTCGTAACGCTCCATCGAGCCGTTGAAGACGAAGGTGTCGTCGAAGGTCGTGGCGCCCGACGTGCCGGGGTTCGGCGTGTCGTGGGCGAGGTCCGGCGCCACTTTCACGCGGCGCTGGCCGGGCAAGTACAGCCAGGCGCGGCGCCCCTTGTCGGTGTAGTCGAGGGGGTCGATGATCAGCATGCCCTCCCCGGCGCGCCGGGCCGGGCCGGTGTAGGAGATGCGCTGCTTGTAATAGACGTCGGAGTTCGCCTTGCTCTCGTCCCAGTACGGGTACTCCTGCAGGATCGAACCTTCGGTGGACAGCGCCGGGCGGCCGGCCGCATCAACGCTCACATTGCGGTACTTGACCTCATAGGCGATGCCGTTGAAGCGCACCAGGTGGTTCCACATCGCCTCGAAGCCGTTCTTCGGAATCGGGAACGGGAAGCCGGCGTGGCAGCCTTCCATCGAGCGGCCACCGGCGCTTGTCTTGGCGCTCAGCGCACAGGCAGCGGTGTTGTCGGTGACGAACTTCGGGAAGGCGGCAGTGCGGTGGGACTTGTACACATCGATGCGATAGCTCGGGTACTTCTTCATCAGCGCCTTGGTGCCTTCGGTCAGGTTGGCCGCGTACTTGGCCATGCTGGAGGCGTCCACCGAGTAGAGGGGCTTTTCATTGGCGAAGGGATCGGGGCGCAGGCCGCTGCCGGCCTTGTAGCCCGCCTGGGCGCCGGCCAGACCGCCGGTGTAGTCCGGGATCGCGCCGCTGCCAGCCTTTTCGGCGCCCACGGCGGTCAGCGTGGTGCCGAGCTTTTTGGCTTCTTCTGCGCTCACGCCGGCATGTGTGATGCCGGCCACCAGGGCACCAAGCACGGCCACGGTCAGGGTGGTGTGGATTTTCATGGTGTGTCTCCTTTTAGAATGTGGTCTTGAACGTCAGGCTGACGAAGTTGCGGTCCTGCAACAGCGTGGTAAAGCCGTTGATGGCCGTGACTGCGGCGCCGTTGTCCTTGTACTGCCCGAAATAAGCGATGTATTTCAGGTCTACGCGGTACTTCTGCTGGATGTCGGCCCCCAGGCCGATGCTGTAGTTGCCGTTGCCCTCGTTGCCGCCGAACATCGTCGCGGCGTTGCCGTGCAGGCCCACCGAATAGGAAACCGGCGCGGACAGGTCGATGCCCGGCAGCACCTGGTACCAGGTCGGGGTAAAGGACACAGCGGCGCCGACGTAGTCCTTGGTGACGCAGCCGTCCCACTTGTCCTTGCCGACGCACGGCGCGAAGCCTTCCGCGTTGAACAGGCTTTCCCCGCTGCGCACCTTGCGCCAGCGGCTCCAGGTCAGCTCGGTTGCCCAGTTGGCCGTGTCGAAAAGGCCGGTCTTGGGCAGTACGCCCATCAGGTTCACCAGGCCATGCCAGGTGTCGCCGCGAGGGCCGCTGGTCTCGCCGCGATCGGGCAAGCCGGTGGGCGACACGCCGAGCAACTGGGCGACCAGCGGGGTGTTGCGGCGATAGGAGACTTCGCTGCCGAGACTCAGGCCGCCGATGTTCTTGGCGAAGCTCACGCCAAACAGGTCTATGCCGCCGGCGTACACCAGGTTGTAGGTGCTGCCATTGAGCAACGGCTTGCCGGCAACCAGGTTGCGCTGGGTGACCAGGGCCTGGGGCAGCTTGTCGGCGTAGCGGCGGTAGTAGAAACCCAGCGTGCCGTCCAGGATCTCCGGTGACCAGCGGGCCGACAGGCCGAATTCCCCATTGTTGCGGGGCACGACTTCATGGCCGCGGGTGTAGCCCAGTAGCGCACCGGCGTAGGGGCCGAAGGCTGCGCTGTTCGGGATCTGCCCGGCGACGACCCGGTCCGGGCCGTTGAAGGCGAAGTCCACCGGGCCGAGGTAGGTGCCGCCTTCCGGATAGCGGTAGGCCTCCCATTGCAGGAAATACTGCCCCGCCACCGAGAGGGTGTCGGTCAGCTGCGCTTGGCCGGAAATCTGGTTGAGCGGGCGGAACAGCTCCTTGGCCTCAACGCCGGGCGTCGCAAAACCCTTCTGCAGGTCCAGCGGCATCTGGGCGTAGGACACGCTGTGCAGCGCGCCGTTGAGGAACATCGACTCGCCCCAGAACACCGTATGGCGGCCGGCCTTCAGCTTGACCGGCACATTGCCGGCATCGAAGGCGCCGAACACGAAGGCATCCAGCAGCTCGCCGGACGGGCCCCGGTAGTAGCGCTTCACATAGCTGCTGTAGCGGTTGTTGATGTAGCTGGGCGTGGCAGCGAGCGCTGGGTTGCCGGGATTGGAATGGTCCATCGTCCCGTAAGCCGGGTCGTACCAGGCTGCGGCGCTGATGCGGAAGCCGGTGTCGCGCTTCCAGACCATGTCCAGTTCGGACAGCAGGTCGAGCCGCTTGGTGACCAGGTCACCTTTGTCGAAGCTGTAAGTGCCTTCGTCGGCGGCGTAATAGTTGCCGATCTTGCTGTCCCGGCCGGCGACGCGCTGGGCCAGGTTGTAGCGGACGGTGTTGTCCCAGCGCAGCTGCACGTCCGGGTTGCCGGTGTCGATTTCCACCGCCTCGGCACCGCCGGCCAGCAGCGCCAGCGCGGCCCCAACGGCCGCCGGGCAGGCGCGCCGGGTTTTCTCTCTCTTGGCTGTTGTGTATTGCATGTCTCGCCCCTCCTCCTGTGGATGCTGCTGATCCAGCAGCGCCTCTTATCTCGCAGCGGGTCGATCCGCTGCAGCGAGGCTCATTTTCCAGAGCTGGAGAAAGCGCACCCCCCCCACAAAGTTGGGGGTCGGGGGGGCACGGAGGGGGCGAGAGGGTCTTGCGGGAGAGGCTTACTCCACGCCTTCGAGGAGGCCCAGCACCTGGGCTCGGCGCACGACGTGGCGGCGGGTGCCGGCACCGAGCTTGCCGAAGAGGTTCTTGAGGTGCCACTTGACGGTGGCTTCGCCGACCGCCAGGGATTGGGCGATCTCCTTGTTGGAGAGATTGCGCGCCAGCAGTTCGAGGATTTCCCTCTCCTTCGGCGTCAGCACCATGCTCGGTACCGCCCGCGGGCCGCCTGCCTTGAGATCGGGTGCCGGCCTCACAGTGCGGGCAATCGGGACGGGGCGGTCGACGGCTACGCCGTCATCGTCCTCCTCGGCAACACGCCGGGCCCAGTCCGCCATGGCCGGGTGGGCATCGGCAAAGGTCCGCATCAGGCCGTAGGTCTGCGCCAGGCTGAGGGCTTCATGCAGCACCGGGCGACCTTCGCCGCCGTTGCGGTCGAGGGCGAAGGCCCGCAAGGCCATGATCTCGATCCGTACCCGGCCCTGCTTGAGGGCCTCGGCCAACGGCATCGCGCGGGTCAGCGCGTCCAGGGCTGCCGGCCAGTTCTGCTCGGCAATCGCCGCATGGGCGTGGGTCAGGAGCTGCGGCAGGCGGACCGCGCGCCACCACAGCTCGCCGGTGGGCAGCCCCTCCCCTTCCAGGATGTGATCGACCCGCTCGACCAGCGCACGGCAGGTTTCCGAGCGGAAGCGACCGGCGTGCATGCGGGTCTGCTCCGCCAGCGCCGCCACGCACAGGCGCGGCAGATGACGGGCCATGCCCACCGAGTACAAGGCCTCGAGGAGATCCAGCGCACGATGTTCGACGCCTTGTGCGGCAGCCAGCCGGGCCGCGGTGCGATAGCCGAACAATGCCGTCTCCGGCGTGCCACCCCGTTCGAGCACGTCGAGCCGGTTGGCGAGCAAAGCCGACGCTTCGTCGAGGCGATCACGTTCATAGACTGCCGACGCCAGCAGCGAAGCGACCATGCAGGCCAGTGGATGGCGGCGGCCGAGATCGGCATCCAGGCGCGCCAGCGTCGGTCGCAAGGCTTCTTCGGCGAGCAGCATCTGCCCTTCCCAGAAATAACTCAGGCCGGTGGCAAATTCGCCCCAGCGCACCGCGTAGCCATGCGCCTTGCCGTGATCGCCCCGCGGGGCTGCCTGCTGGTAGCGGCGCGCGGCGACCGGGTCGCCCTGCACGATGGCCAGCACCGACTGGCGGTTGGCATGCATCTGCAACAGACGCGGCTCACGAACCGGCGGCGTGTCCCGCCAGGGGGAGAACAAGGCCGCGCACTGGTCCGGGTCATCGGCGTAATAGGCGGCACCGCTCAGGATCAGCGCGCATTCGTAGCGCAGGGCCGCATCCACATCGGGCTGGGACAGGATGCGCTCGACCAGCACCTCCGCCTCCGCGTGGCGTTCGCTGACCGCCAGCACCCAGGCCGCGGCGAGGCGCAGGCGCGGCCGCTTGTCACGCTCCGCGTCCGGCACCAGTTCCAGCCACTCGAGCACCGTCCCGAGGTGCCCCTGCACGACCGCGTCGTAGAGGCATTGCTCGGCCAGGTCGTAGGCTTTCTCCCGCTGCCCGGCTGACAGCGCGTGACGGGCGGCCTCTTCGATCATCCCGTGGTCGGCCAGCCAGCCCATGGCCCGTTCGTGGAGAGCAGCCTGCTGGTCGGCCGGCAATTCACCGAGCCTTGCCCGCAAGCCGTCGCGCGCCAGCGTATGCAGACGCGACCAGGCGCTGTTGTCGCCCACCACGAAAATCGGCGTGTCCCGGCTGAGGCGCTGCAGGCGCTCCTCCGCGTCATCCCCAACCAAGGCCCGGCACAGGTCGGGATGCAACAGGTCGGCTACCGCGATGCGGGTCAGGAAATCCAGGTCGTCGACGGCCAGGTGGGCCATCAGCGCATCCACCAGGCGGTGACGCTGGTCGCCGCTGCCGGAAGCCAACGCCTCGATCGCCGAGCGTGGGTCCGTACTCCGCTCCATCGCCGCCAGAGCCAGCTGCAGCCCGAGGGGCCAGCCTTCGGTCACCTCGTGCAGGCGCGCGCAGGTGTCGGCATCCACCTTGGCACCGAAGCGGTTGCCGACCAGCGACAGGGTTTCCTCCAGGCGGAAGCGCAGCATCTCGACGCCAACCAGTTCGCAATGCCCGTAGCTGCTCAGATCCTCCACCTCGGTGTCGAAGCCGCCCCGCGCCGCAATCACCACCCGCAGATTGGCTGGCGCGTTGTGCAGCAGGTAGCTCAAGCCGTTGCGCCGCGCCGCCGACAGGCGCTCCGCCTCGTCGATGATCAGCACCAGATCGAGGGACGACTGGGCGACTTCGGCCAGCCAGGCGGTGATGCCGTCGAGTTCGCCGAGGGAGGCCTGTCCTCCTTCCATCAGCACGCGGCCGAACTGTGGCCGCGCACATCCCACCCGAACGGCGAGCACCAGGCTGTGCAGGAAGCGCAGCGGATCGTCCCGCCCATCCACCGAAATCCATGCCACCGCCGCGCCGCGAGCCAGGCACTCATGCCGCCATTGGGCCAGCAGGGATGTCTTGCCGAAGCCCGGCGGAGCCTGCACGACAATCACCGGGCGCTCGCGGAAACGCTCGTCGTCCAGGCTCAGGCGCGAGCGGACCAGCAGGTTGCGCGGTGTGCGCGGCGGTGTCGTGCGCAGCACGAGTTCGGAATAGGCGGTGCCGGATTCGGCAATGGCAGCGGTCATGGAGCAAGCCCAGTCAATGGCGGACGATGTGCGTCCGCCGTGGCAGCAAGGGTCTTGTGCCGCTGAAGCGGCATCTTCTTGTGGGGCCCCCTCCGCGGGAGGAGGGACATGCCCCGGAATGTGGCATCGAATACGTGGCGTCAAATATATCCGCAAAGTCCGCTGCCACCCCCCTCCCCCCTCCTTTGCGAGGGGGGTGACGACACAGGCAAGCGCCTAGGATGAGTCCCATGAAATCGCCGAATAACTCCCAACCCATGTTGGAGTCCTCCGGCACCCTGACCTAGGAGTCGTTGCCATGTACCGTCACCTGCTCGTTCCCATCGATGACACGGATCTCTCCATCGAAACCGTCAGCCGGGCGGTGGAGTTCGCACGCACATTGGGGGCCCGGATCACCTTTTTTCATGCGCAGGCCGACTACAGTGCCGCCATCAGCGGCGACGCCGACGTGGTGCGCCTCACGTCGCCGGCCGACTACAGCTACGCCTACGAAGGCCGGGCCCGCGAACTGCTGACCAAGGCCGAATCGGCAGCCCGCGCCTGCGGCGTGCCCTGCGCGTCCCTCAGCACCATTGACGATACGCCCTACCGGGCAATCCTCGCCGCGGCGCGCAGCACTCATTGCGACCTGGTCTTCATGGCTTCCCACGGCCGGCGCAGCCAGCTCGGCATGATGCTCGGCTCCCAGACCTTGAAGGTCGTCACCCACTCGGAGATCCCCGTGCTTGTGTCGGCCAGCGCCGAGCCTTCCCGCGCCGTCCAGGCCATCGGCATCATCCGCGACGAGCATCGCTCGATGGCCGCCGTGCTGCACGCCTGGCTGCATCTGCTGAAGCGCGCACGTGTGGATGGGACGCAGCCCGACCTTGGCGTCATGCAGGCCATCGTCCGCTACATCCGCGACTTTCCGCAGGGCCTGCACCATCCGAAGGAACAGGACTACCTGTTCCGCAAGCTGCGGGAACGCACCGTCTCGGCCAACGCCGAACTGGACGAACTCGAACGGCAGCACCTGCGCGACCACCAGCTATTCAACGCGCTGGCCCATCTGGTGGAGGAATACGCCCACGGCGCATCCTCCCTCGATGAGGTCGAACAGGCCGTCGCCAACTACGCCCGCTTCATGTGGGAGCACATGGGGCGGGAGGAAGGCGTGATCCTGCCCGCCGCGCAACGCTTCCTGAAGGACGAGGACTGGGTCGAGATCAACGCGGCCTTCTCAGGCAACAACGATCCACGCTTCGGCGGCGACACCGATGCGGAATACAAGCGGCTTTTCTCGCGCATCGTGAATCTGGCGCATTCCCCGGCCGAAGAAACCCCGGAACACTGAACAAGACAGACAAAGGAGAACACCTTGGAACATGCAATCCGCTTCCACGAAACCGGCGGCCCGGAAGTGCTGCGCTGGGAAGAAGTCCACGTCGGCGAGCCCGGACCGGGCGAAGTCCGCCTGCGCCACGAGGCCGTCGGCCTGAACTTTGCCGACACCTACTTCCGCAACGGCACCTATCCGATTCCGCTGCCGGCCGGCATGGGCGTCGAGGCGGCCGGTGTGGTGGAGGCCATCGGCGACGGCGTAAGCAATGTGGCCGTCGGTGACCGCGTCACCTACACCGGCTTCCTGAACACCCTCGGCGCCTACAGCACCCGCCGCCTGATCGCCGCCGCGCCGTTGATCAAGCTGCCGGACGGGATTTCCTGCCAGACCGCCGCCGCGATGACCATGCGCGGCCTGACTTCGGCCTACCTGATGCGGCGTATCCACGCCTTCAAGGAAGGCGACAGCATCCTGCTCCACGCGGCTGCCGGCGGCGTGGGCCTGATCGTCTCCCAGTGGGCCCGCCTGCTCGGCCTGCGCGTCATCGGCACCGTATCCACCGAAGAGAAGGCCGAGGTCGCCCGCGCCCATGGCTGCACCGACGTCATCAACTACAGCCACGAGGACGTGGCAAAACGGGTGCGCGAGCTGACCAACGGCGTCGGCGTCAACGTGGTGTTCGACAGCGTGGGCAAGAACACTTTCATGGCCTCGCTGGACTCCCTCAAGCGGCGCGGCCTGATGGTCTGCGTCGGCACCGCCTCCGGCACGATTCCGCCCTTCGACCCGCAACTGCTGGCCATGAAGGGCTCGCTGTACCTCACCCGTCCGGCCCTCGCCGATTACATCGCCGATCCGCAGGAGAAGGCCGAACTGGCCGGCGAGATCTTCGGCCACGTAGCCGCCGGCCGCATCCGCATCGAGATCAACCAGCGCTACGCCCTCGAGGATGCCGTCCAGGCCCACCGAGATCTGGAAGCGCGCAAGACCACCGGCTCGTCGATCTTCGTCGTCTGACGCCACCAACGCATTCACAGCGACAACCCATAAGAAAAGGAGACAGCACCATGAACCAGGCCGTACAGGACAACACCGGCGCCCCCGCCATCGTGCGGGCCGGTGTCCTGAATACCTCGGTGAAGTTCGAACCGCTCACCGCCAGCATCGGCGCCGAACTGCTCAACGTGAACCTGGGCGACGCCGCGCGGGACAAGGCGCTGGCGGACGAAATCCACGCCCTGCTGCTCGAGTACAAGGTCCTGTTCCTGCGCGACCAGGACATCACGCGCCAGGAGCACGTCGCCTTCGCGTCGCGCTTCGGCCAGCTGGAGGATCATCCGATGGCGCCGAGCCATCCGGACGCGCCGGGCCTGGTGCAGATCTACAAGACCCCGGATCACCCGATGGACCGCTACGAAAACGCCTGGCACTGCGACGGCACCTGGCGCGAGACACCGGCCATGGGCTGCGTGCTGCGCTGCGTCGAGTGCCCGCCCTTCGGTGGCGACACCATGTGGGCCAACATGGTCCTCGCCTACGAGAAGCTGCCGGACGACATCAAGGCGCAGATCGCCGAGCTGCGCGCCAGCCACAGCTTCAACGCGTCCTTCGCGGCGGCGATGCCGCTGGAAAAGCGCCTGGCCATGAAAGCTGCCTACCCCGATGCCGAGCACCCGGTGGTGCGCACGCACCCGGAAACCGGCGAGAAGGTGTTGTTCGTCAATGCCTTCACCACCCACTTCGTCAATTTCCACAACAAGAGCCGCGTGCGCTACGGTCAGGACTACAACCAGGCCGGCGGCGACCTGCTGCAGTACCTGATCAGCCAGGCCTACATCCCGGAATACCAGGTGCGCTGGCGCTGGAAGCCCAACAGCGTGGCGATCTGGGACAACCGTTCGACCCAGCACTACGCGGTCATGGATTACGCGCCCTGCCATCGCAAGATGGAACGCGCCGCCATCATCGGCGACCGGCCCTTCTGAAGGCTGGCGCCCCGCTCTCCCTCCCTCCCCGACCTTCATCCAATAACGCTTACTGGAGACATCAAATGAACTTCCTCGACGGCGCCCTGTTCCCCGAGAACATGCAGAAACTCGTCATCACCTGCGCCCCCTACGGGCCCGAGTGGATGCCCCAAGACTTCCCGGAAGACATCCCGGTGACGATGGACCAGCAGATCCAGAAAGCCGTGGACTGCTATAACGCCGGCGCCACCGTGCTGCACCTGCACGTGCGCGAACTGGACGGCAAGGGCTCCAAGCGCCTGTCCAAGTTCAACGAGCTGATCGCCGGCATCCGCGCCCGCGTGCCTGACATGATCATCCAGGTCGGCGGCTCCATCTCCTTCGCGCCGGAAGGCGAAGGCGAAGCCGCCAAGTGGCTGTCCGACGACACCCGCCACATGCTCGCCGAGCTGACTCCAACGCCGGACCAGGTGACCATCGCAATCAACACCAACCAGATGAACGTGGTCGAGCAGATGTGCGAGGCCGATATCCGCGGAACCACGCTGGCGGATCCGGCGATGTACCACGCGTACCGCGAGATGACGATTCCCGCCGGCCCCCAGTGGGTCGAGGAGCACATCCGCCGCCTGTCCTCCAAGGGCATCCAGACCCACTTCCAGTTGGCCAACATCTCCCAGTTGGAGACCGTCGAGCGCATGATGCGGCGTGGCGTCTGCAACGTACCGCTGATCCTGACCTGGGTGGCCATCGGTGGCGGCTTCGACCAACCGAACATCTACAACCTGGCCAACTTCGTTCGCGCCTGCCCGGACGGCTCGGTGCTGACCCTCGAGAGCTCCATGCTCAACGTGCTGCCGCTCAACATGATGGCCATCGCCATGGGCCTGCACGTGCGCTGCGGCATCGAGGACAACATCTGGACCCAGCGCCGCGACCGCAAGATGGGGACCGTCGAGCAGATCGAGCAACTGGTCCGCCTCTCCAACGAGTTTGGGCGCGACGTGGCCAACGCGAAGGAGGCCCGCGAGATCTACCGCATCGGTACCTTCTACGAAGGCGCGGACGCGACCCTTGCCGCCAATGGCTTCGCGCCGAACCGCAAGCCCGGCCAGGTCGGCTTCACCCAGCACGCCTGACCAGCGCGTACGACCGTCGCGGGGGCGCTCCAGCGTCCCCGCCGGCAAGCCAATACCAGAACGATCGCCACACGCCCGGCGTAGTGGCGACGATTGCGAGAGGAGACAATCTTGGCCATCCATACCATCGACAGCGCCAGCTTCGACGATGCCGTCGAACCGGGCGTCTCGCGGCGATACGCCTGGGTCGTGTTCGCGCTGACCTTTGGCCTCCTGCTTTCCGATTACATGTCGCGGCAGGTCCTCAATGCCGTCTTCCCCCTCCTCAAGGCGGAATGGGGCCTGTCCGACACCCAGCTGGGCTCCCTCAGCAGCATCGTCGCGCTGCTGGTCGGCCTGCTCACCTTTCCCCTCTCAGTGGTTGCCGACCGCTGGGGTCGCGTGCGCAGCGTGACCTTGATGGCCGCGCTGTGGAGCGTCGCCACGCTGGCCTGCGCCCTCGCCGAGAACTATGGCGAGATGTTCATCGCCCGCTTCTGCGTCGGCGTCGGAGAAGCAGCATATGGCAGCGTGGGCATCGCGCTGATCCTGAGCATCTTCCCGCCGCATCTGCGCTCCACGCTGACCGGCGCCTTCATGGCCGGCGGGGCCTTCGGGTCAGTACTCGGCATGGCCACCGGCGGCTTCATCGCTTCGCGTCTTGGCTGGCGCTGGGCCTTCGGCGCGATGGCCCTGTTCGGCGCGGCGCTGGTGGTGCTGTACTTCCTGAGCGTCACCGACAAGCGGGTCGGCAGTGTCCGTCCCACCAGCGGCGAAGCGGGTGGCGCGCCCCGGGGCCTGCGGCCGCTGCTGGCCGGCCTGTTCTCGTCCCGCTCGGTGATCTGCGCCTACGTGGGCAGCGGGCTGCAGCTGATCGTCATGTCGTCGGTCATGGCGTGGATGCCGAGTTACCTCAACCGTTATTACGGCATGGCGCCCGACCGGGCCGGCCTTACCTCCGCGCTCTTCGTGCTGATCGGCGCCGTCGGCATGGTGGCCTGCGGGATGATGACGGACGCCGTCAGCCGCCGGATTGCCCCCCGCAAGTGGTGGATGGCGATCATCTACAGCATGGGCACCTGCGTGCTATTGGGTACGGCCTTTCAGTTGCCGACGGGTAACGCCCAACTGATCGCCATCGGCCTGGGCATGTTCGTCGCTGCCGGCACGTCCGGTCCCGCCGGTGCGATGGTGGCCAACCTGACGCCAACCGCCATTCACGCCACTGCCTTCGCGACGCTGACGTTAGCCAACAACCTGCTCGGCCTGGCGCCCGGCCCCTTCGTCACCGGTTTTCTCGCCGACCGCGTCAGCCTGCAGTTCGCGCTGCAGGTAATCCCTTTCGTCCCGCTGCTCGCCGCCCTTGCCTTCATCGTTGGACGACGCAATTACACAGCCGACCTCGGCCGCCTCGGCAAACGCCCTAACGGCGCTGCCTGAGCCCCGAACCTTTTGACCGATTAAAACAGCCCCTCACGCAGTCATGAACGACCAAAACCCCACTGTTGTCATCGTCCCCGGCCTTCGCGACCACGTGGCCGAACACTGGCAGACCCTGCTGGCCGCCCGCCTGCCCAAGGTCCGCACGGTGCCGCCACTGGAAAAAGATAAGCTGAGCCTCGCGGCCCGGGTGGAAGCCCTGGAAGAAACCCTGGCCGGTGTCGACGGCCCGGTGATCCTGGTGGCCCACAGCGGCGGCGTGCTGATCGTCGCCCACTGGGCGAAATCCCCTCGCCGCCCCATCCAGGGCGCGCTGCTGGCCACGCCACCGGATTTCGATACGCCGTTGCCTGACGGCTATCCGAGCCAGGAAGCACTACGCGACAACGGCTGGTTCCCGGTCCCGCGTGTGCCGCTCCCCTTCCCCAGCATCGTTGCCGCGAGCACCAACGATCCGCTCGGCAGCATCGACCGGGTCGAAGCCCTCGCCAGAGACTGGGGCAGCCGCTTCGTCAATATCGGCGCCGTCGGGCACCTGAATCCCGCGTCCGGCTTCGGCGATTGGCCGCAGGCGGATGACTTCATTGCCGCGCTCTGCCGCTGACGCGGGGACCACACCATGTTCGGAATGTTGCTCATCGAACGACCAACCGCCGCCCCCCAGCGGAGGACTGTCCTACCAACTCTCCTACCCGCCATCGGCAGCGCCTACATCGTGTTCCACAGGGTGCAGTAGCCATTCGGCGAGATCTCGTCATCGCCAGGGATAAGCTTGCAGCGCCCTGGCGCGGTGGCCGAGCTACCTTCGATGAATTCCAAACACGAGGTACAGCTCTTACCATCAACGGGACTGTCCTGATATTTGTACTGAGCCCTGAGGGCCTGATTGGTGGCCGCCCTGGCTTCACCAGTCAGGCTGACCAGTGGAATGCAGGTTGCGCCGGCGGCGCTCAGCTGGAGAAAGCGGCGGCGCGTGAGGTTCGTGCTCATGGTGGTCGGTATCCCTGCTGCGATGGAGTTGGGGGCAACATTATTGCGCGAGCTGACGCGCAATAGACGGCCTCACTGGAGACGCGTACGCGTTGCAGCCGGGGGCTGGCTCTGCAAGAGTTCTTCGAAATCCGCCGCGGGCAAGGGCCTGGAGAACAGGTAGCCCTGCATTTCGTCGCAGTCGCAGGTCTTCAGATAGTCCCGCTGCGCGACGGTTTCTATTCCTTCGGCCACGACCTTCAGTTTCATGCGGTGGGCCAACTCCACGATGGAGACGGCGATCAGTCCCGATTCAGGGTCTCCATTGATGCCCTGGACGAATGACCGGTCGATCTTCAAGGCATCGATGGGGAAACGGCTCAGGTAGCCAAAACTCGAGTAGCCAGTGCCGAAATCGTCCAGCGACAGATCGACGCCCAGCCTCTTGAGGGCATGCAGGACCTCGATGGTCTGCAGCGGATCGTCCATCAGCATGCTTTCCGTCAGCTCGAGTTCGATACTGCCGGCAGGAAGGGCATGGCGAGTCAGCGCAGCGCCAACGATCTCCAGCAGTTTTCCTGAGCGGAACTGCAGTGCCGAGACATTGATGGCCACCCGTCCCCACGCGCCAAAGCGTGTTTGCCAGATGTGCAACTGGCGGCAGGCCTCATCGATCACCCAGGTTCCGATGGGGACGATGAGGCCATTTGCTTCAGCCAGCGGGATGAAGCTGCCCGGCGTGTCCACCCGGTCGCCCCGGGGCCAGCGAATCAATGCCTCGGCACCGGTGATTTGGCCGCTCAGCAGGTTCACCTTGGGTTGGTAGTAGAGTGCGAACTCCCTGCGTCCTATCGCCCGGCGCAAGGCGGCGTTCAACTCCAGCCTGGCAATTGCATCGGCGTTCATCGAGGTGGTGTAGAAGCAAAAGCGGTTTCTGCCCTGCGCCTTCGCTTGATGCAAGGCGACATCGGCGTTTTTGAGCAGCTCGTTGGCCGTCTGACCGTTATCCGGGAACAGGCTGATCCCGATGCTGGCCGCAATGTACAGCTCCGTCTCCTCCCCGAAGCGGAAGGGGGATTCAAGCGCAGAAAGGATGAACTGAGCCGCTTCCGCGGCAGTGTCGGGGCTGGTTACCGATTCGAGGATCAGCAGAAACTCGTCACCACCGAGGCGACCGAGAGTGTCCTCGCTGCGCACCCGCGACTGCAGGCGCCGCGATGTTTCCAGCAGCAACAGATCGCCCATTCCGTGGCCGAGGCTGTCATTGATGGTCTGAAAATGGTCGAGATTGATAGACAGCAGCGCGACCTGCTTGCTGCCGCGTCGGGCGTGGTCCAGGGCATGTTCCAGGCGGGATTGCAGCAGCAAGCGATTGGGCAGCTCGGTCAGCGGATCGTAATGGGCGAGGTGTGCAAGCTGCTCCTCGCTGCGGCGGACCTGGCTGATGTCGGTCAGCAGGGCCACGTAGTTGATGGTGCGCAGGTGCTCGTCGGTAACCCGCGACATGGTCATCCAGCAGGGGTAAAGCTCGCCGTTCTTGCGCCGGTTCCAGAGTTCGCCCTGCCACTGCCCCGTTTGGTCGAGACTGGTCCACATTGACTGAAAGAACTCCGGACCGTGGCGACCGGAACGGAGCAGGCTGGGATTGCGGCCAAGCACTTCCGCCTCGCCGTAGCCGGTGATGTCCACGAAGGCGTGATTCACCGCGAGCAGCATGCCGTCAGTGTCGGTGATCATCACGCCTTCCCGGGCGCATTCAAATACGCTTGCCGCCTGGCGCAGCCGGGCTTCCCGTTCGACCAGGGCCGCTTCGGCAGCCTTGCGGGCGGCAATGTCTTCCACGACCGAAATGAAGTAGTCGGGCACATGCGCGGCATCCCGCACGAGCGCGACCGTCAGATGGACCCAGACTTCACGGCCATCCCTGCGGATATAGCGCTTGTCCAGGCCATAGCTGTCGATCTCTCCGGCCAGCACGCGCCGTACCAGGGCTTCGTCCTCGGCCAGGTCGTCGGGGTGGGTTATGCGTTGAAAGTTCAACTGCAACAGTTCGTCCCGCGGGTAGGCAACGATGTCGCAGAGCTTCTGGTTGACCCGCAACCACTGGCCGTCGGGCGCCACATGAGCGATACCGACCGCTGCCTGCTCGAAGGTCGCACGGAATCGCTCTTCAAGAATTTGAAGTCGCAAACCAACACGCTGCCGCTCCCGCAGCAATCCGGACACGCGAGCCTGCAAATCGCTGGTTGAAAAGGGCTTGTGAATGTAGTCCTGCACCCCGTGCTGCAGCAGCTTGCTGCGCAACGCGTCGTCGGCCTTCGCGGTCAACATGACGATCGGCGTGTCGTCGAGTTGCGGATAACGCCGCAGGGCCTCCACCAACTGATCGCCGTCCATGCGGGGCATCATCACGTCGGACAGGATCAGCGTCGGGAGCAGGTCCAGGGCCATCTCCAGGCCGGCCTGGCCGTCGAACGCGCTGGCGACGCGATAGCGGGCCTTGAGTGCACCAGCGATGAAGTCCTGCATGTCCGGATTGTCTTCGACGACGAGGATCAGCGGTGTGCCGGCGGCAACATCGCTCGAACCCGGGAATGGCGACGCCTGAGTGGCGCCCTCCACGTAGGCGCTTGCCAAGCCTGATGGATGATCGGGCACTTGTGGCGTCACGACCACCCCGGACGGCGCTTGCACGGGAAGCCGGACGGAAAACAGGGCGCCCCCTTGGGGGGCCGAAGCGAGCTCGATGCTCCCCTGGTGCAGCAGCACAAACTCCTTCGAGATCGCCAGACCGAGGCCGGAGCCTCCATGGGGCCTTCCCTCCCTGCCCTCGACCTGGCGGAAACGCTCGAAAACGTTTGAACGCATGGACTCGGGCACGCCCGGGCCGCTGTCGGCAACCTGAACCAGGGCATGATCCTCGTGTAGGACCAGGCTGACCCGGATGATTCCCCTGTCAGGGGTGAATTTGAATGCGTTGGACAACAGGTTCAACACCACCCGCTCGCACTTTTCTACATCGGCCTCGACCTGGAGTGCTGGGGGCGCCTCGACTCGATACTCGATGTGGCGGTCGGCGGCCACCGTATCGAAATTGGAAGCAGCCACGCGAAGCAGGCGTGCCAGGTCGAGTCGTGCATAGCGAAGCACCATCCGCCCAGCGTCGAGCCGGGCAATGTCGAGCAGGTTGTCCACCTGCCGATGCAACAAACGGGCGTTGCGCAGGACCACGTTGATCCGGTGCCGAGCATCGGCATCCAGACTGGAGGCGCCAAGCAGGGCCTCCAAGGGACCGAGGATGAGTGTCAGCGGCGTGCGCAGTTCGTGACTGACGTTGGAGAAGAACTGTGTCTTCAGTTCGTCGAGTTCCAGCGTCCTTTGGTACAGGCGGTCGAGTTCCTCATTGGCCGTCTTGAGCTTCGCGCTGGACTCGGCCACCTCACGGGATCGGGCGAAGACCTCCGTCTCCATGCGCAAGGCCTGCTGCCGCAGGCTGTCGTTGAGGCGGCTCTCCTCGATGCCCTGCTGCTTGAGACGGACGAACTCGGTGACGTCCTCGACCCGGTGAATGATGTAGGCGAGCGCTCCCGCCTCGTCCATGACCGGCGTATTGAGCGGGCTCCAATACCGGGACTCAAACCCCCCTCCCTCCTCGGCTGGACGGCGGATGTCGTATTTCTGCACCGGCATGGGATCTGGCTGGCCGGTCTGCAATACCCGCTGAAGGGATGCCCGGAGATTGCGCACACCTTCGGCACCCGGGTCGTCGGGATTGTCAGGAAAGACATCGAAGATATGCCGGCCGAGGATGTCGTCCCTGTGTGTCTTCGTCGCCCGGGCATAGGCTTCGTTGACTGCGACTATCCTCAAGTCCTGGTCGAGAACCAGATAGAGGCCCGGCGCAGCATTGAAAAGGCGCCGGAAATCTGGCTCGTTCTTCGCGCCGTGTTCGCTCGCATCCATGGCATACCCCTGCTAGCGTCGCATCCAGCCAGGCTGCCCTGGGAACAGTCAGCGGCCAGCAAGACCCGAGCAGGCTACACGTCGGTCGTCCTTGAACCGAGTGAAATACTGAGCGCGTTTTGCTTGGGGTATTTCACACTTGCGGCGTGAAATACCCGTTCCGGGTTGTTATTAGGCTTTTTCGGACGGCTTGCGGGCAATCAGGCCTATCAAGGCTGAACGTCCACGATGCCCACTGCCCTCGCTGATGTCCTCCTCGTATTCCACGAGTTCTTCGATTTCCCAGCCGCTGAAGGCTTCCCGCAAGACGTCCCCGGTGTAGAGGTTTTCGACTGCGGAGGGGCCGCCCGTACCGTATTCGAGTTGTTTCGGTGTGTAGCCCTGGAGCAGGATCCGCCCTCCCGGCCGGGTCATCTGCTTCATCACATCGAATTGCCGCTCGCGCCATTCCGGCCCGACGAACTGGATGAAGATGCCGACCACCCAGTCGAAGTGCGCCTGAAGCTCGGTTGGCGGCCAGCCCGGCGCCAGCATATCGGCCTGCAGGAAGCGCACATCCACCTTCTTGCCTGCGGCCAGGCGGCGGGCTTTTTCTACCGCCACCGCGGAGATCTCGATGGCCGTAACGTCCAGCCCCTGCTCCGCTAGCCACACCGAGTTCCGACCCTCTCCGTCCGCCACCGACAGCGCCTGGCTGCCGTCCTGCAGGCGGGCAGCCCGCTTGGCCAGAAAGCGGTTGGGTTCGGTGCCGAACAGATAGTCGTCACCGGCGTCCTGGTAACGCTTGCTCCAGATGCTTTCCTGATTCATCGGACTGTCCTCCATGGAAGTGAGTGGCTCCATTTTCAACGGGCGGCGATATGCCCATCCGAAGTGATTGCGTGGCGTCGTAGAAGTTCACGCGACATGGATTTTCGCCAAAATTGGCCTAACTTTACGAACATCTCGCAATTTCTGCTGTCGACGGAGCTTCCGGAAGCATGTAGCTTTGTGCCCTTCCGCAACACCCGCATCCCTGGAGTAATACAGTGAAGAACAGCTTGATCCGGTCCCTGCTGGCCCTTGTCTTTGCCACGCCAGTCGTGCTTTCGGCGCCGGCGACAGCCCTGGAGGCTCCGGCTGCACAGCGTCTCGCCCCAACCACCGAGCAAGCGCAGACCGCCTACCTGAGCGCCCAGCTGCTCGGGCGTTATCACTACAAGGCGCAACCCCTCGATGACGCGCTGTCCGAAAAAATCTTCAACCGCTACTTGAAGGCGCTGGACCCCGAACGCCTGTATTTCACCCAGGCTGACATCGACTCCTTCGCTGATGCGCGGACCTTGCTCGACGATGCGATCCAACGCGGCAACCTGTCCATCCCCTTCGCGATCTTTCAGCGCTACGAGCAGCGCTCCGCCGAGCGCCTGAAGAAGGCGCGGGAACTGCTCAACCAGAATTTCGATTTCAGTGTCAGCGAAAGCTACCTGTACATGCGCGACAAGGCGCCGTGGCCGAAGGACGAAGCCGAAGTGCAGGATCTGTGGCGCAAGCGGGTCAAGAACGACTGGCTGCGCCTCAAGCTGGCCGGCAAGGACGACAAGTCCATCCGCGAAACCCTCATCAAGCGTTACGACAACTATCTGGCCCGCGCGTCCAAGAATAAGAGCGACGACGTGTTCCAGATCTTCATGAACGCCTTCGCGATGTCCATTGAGCCCCATACCAACTATCTGGGACGTAGCGCCTCGGACGATTTCGACATTTCCATGCGGCTGTCGCTGGTGGGCATCGGCGCAGTGCTGCAGGAGCGGGATGACTACATCACGATCCGCGAGCTGGTTCCCGGCGGTCCCGCCGCCCGCTCCGGCAAGCTCGCCGTCGGTGACCGCATCGTCGGTGTCGCACAAGCGGAAGGGCCGACGGCGGACGTGGTCGGGTCGCGGGTGGATGAGGTGGTCAAGCTGATCCGCGGCGCAAAGGACACCAAGGTCACGCTGGACATCCTGCCTGCCGAGGCGGGGCCGGACGGCAAGCACAAGCTGGTTTCGCTGGTTCGCGACAAGATCAAGCTGGAGGAGCAGGCGGCCAAGAAATCCGTGATCAAGTCAGGCGATGGGGCCAGCGCACGCCGCATCGGCGTCATCACCCTACCCACCTTCTACGAAGACTTTGAGGGCCGTCGCAAGGGCGACAAGGACTACCGCAGCGCCAGCCGCGATGTCGCCCGCCTGATCGACGAACTCAAGAAGGACAAGGTGGATGGACTGTTGATCGACCTGCGCAACAACGGCGGCGGCTCCCTGCGCGAGGCGGTGGAGCTTACCGGGCTGTTCATCGACAAGGGTCCGGTCGTGCAGCAGCGCCGCACGGACGGCAAAATCGGCGTCGAAAGCGACGAGAATGCCGGCACAGCCTGGGATGGCCCGATGGCCGTGTTGATCAACCGTTCTTCGGCATCGGCTTCCGAGATCTTCGCTGCTGCCCTGCAGGATTATGGCCGTGCGCCGATTATCGGCGAGCCTAGCTTCGGCAAGGGCACGGTGCAGACACTGATCAACCTCGATGAGATCGCCAAGAACAGCAAACCGAAATTCGGCGAACTGAAGATGACCGTGGCCCAGTTTTTCCGCGTCAATGGTGGAACGACCCAGCTCAAGGGCGTGACGCCGGACATCCGTTTCCCGTCTGCTTCCGATACAGACAACTATGGTGAGTCGAGCTACGACAACGCCTTGCCGTGGGTGCAGATTGATGCCGCCAGCTTCAAACCTGCCGGCAATTTGAAGGACGTCATCCCTGCCCTGCAGAACCGTTACCAGTCGCGTATCGCCTCAGACAAGGAGTTCCAGAGCCTGCTGGACGATATCGCCGACGTCCGCCGGCAGCGGGAAAGCAAGTCCATCTCCCTCAACGAGGCGGATCGTCGCAAGGAAAAGGAGGTCCGGGAGAACCGTCTCAAGCAGCGTGAGAAAGGTGATCTGAAGGGCAAGCTGGCCGCGCTACGGGACGACGGCCTGCAATCCGGCGAACGCAGCCTGGCGGCTGATCTGGCAGCAGAGAAGGCGCGAAAGGACGTGAAGGATGTGCTGCTCGACGAAGCGGCACGCATCGTCGCCGATGAGGTGGACCTGCTCTCCGGTAACGCCCAGGTAGCCATGCGTAATCGGAGCGGGAACCCGCCCATCGTGACCCGCTGATAGCGATACATATCATGCTGCACCACCCATCAGGGTGGTGCTTTTTTTGCACGTCGTAAACGCAAAGTGGCGGCTCCAACGGAGTCGCCACTTGGGTACTACCTTGCGTGCCTGGGCACGCGCTGGACGGCTTACTTGTTGACCGCGTCCTTCAGCTTGGAGCCGGCGGAGAACTTCGGCTGCTTGGAAGCAGCGATCTGGATCTCGGCACCGGTCTGGGGGTTGCGACCGACACGGGCGGCGCGCTCGCCAACGGCGAAGGTGCCGAAACCGACGAGGGTCACGCTCTCACCCTTGGCCAGGGTTTCGGTGATGATTTCGGTGAGGCTGTCCACCGCGCGGCCAGCGTCAGCCTTGGTGAGACCACTCTTGCCAGCCAGTGCATCGATCAGTTCAGTCTTGTTCATAGCTCGTCTTTTGTAGTGAAAGAAATGGGTGGATACAGGAGCTGCAACAGGTGACGCTTTGCGCCTGCAGCGCTCTACACACCCGCGGGCGGTAGCTTACCCTGCTCTTTTCCGCCTGTGGCACGAATCTCAAGGTTTTACGCGCTTTTCAGCAGATTTTGAGTCCTGCGACCGCCCTGTCAGGCGTCCGCGAGCTCCTTCAGGCGTTCGAGGGCCTCATCGATGCGGTCCACGGCAATCACCTGCATGCCCGGAATGTCCTGCTTCGGCGCATTGGCCTTCGGCACCAGGGCCATCGTAAAGCCAAGTTTGGCGGACTCCTTCAGGCGCTCCTGGCCCCGGGGCGCCGGGCGGATTTCGCCGGCCAGGCCCACCTCGCCGAACACCACCAGTTGCCCCGGCAGCGGCCGGTTGGTCAGCGAGGAGACGATCGCCAGCAGCACCGCGAGGTCGGCCGCCGGCTCGGTGATCTTGACGCCACCGACCGCGTTCACGAACACGTCCTGGTCGAAGCACACTACACCGGCGTGACGATGGAGCACGGCCAGCAGCATCGCCAACCGATTCTGCTCCAGGCCGACCGACAGGCGCCGCGGGCTGGGGCTATGGGCGCTATCCACCAGCGCCTGGATCTCCACCAGCAGCGGGCGCGTACCTTCTTGGGTGACCAGCACGCAAGAGCCCGGCACCTGCTGCCCATGCTGGGACAGGAAGATTGCGGAAGGATTGGAAACGCCCCGGAGTCCTTTCTCGGTCATTGCAAAGACGCCGAGCTCATTGACTGCGCCAAAGCGGTTCTTGAAGGCCCGCACCAGCCGGAAGCTGGAATGGGTGTCGCCTTCGAAATACAGCACGGTATCAACGATGTGCTCGAGCACCCGCGGCCCGGCCAGCGCACCGTCCTTGGTCACGTGGCCGACCATGATCAGGGTGCTGCCGCCTTGCTTCGCGAAGCGGGTCAGCTGGGCGGCGCATTCGCGTACCTGGGCGACGGAGCCTGGCGCCGAACTCAGGGTTTCCGAATAGATGGTCTGGATCGAGTCGATCACCGCAACATCAGGTTTGACGTCCCGCAGGCTGCCCAGGATGCGCTCGAGATTGATTTCCGGCAGCAGCTGCAGACTACGGGCGTCGAGTTGCAAGCGTGAGGCCCGCAGCGCTACTTGTTCGGCAGACTCTTCACCGCTCACATACAGGGCACGCTGCTGGCCCGACAACAAGGCCAAAGCCTGCAGCAACAAGGTGGACTTGCCGATGCCGGGGTCACCACCGATCAGCACCACGCCGCCGGGCACCAGGCCGCCGCCCAGCACGCGGTCGAACTCCTCGATGCCAGTCGGGACGCGCGCCGACTCTTTCGGCTGGATGTCGGCCAGGGTCTGCAGCCGGCCCGAATCACCAGCCAGCGCAGCAAAGCGCTTGGCGACCGGCGCCTCCGGCTCGACGACCGATTCGACCAGCGTGTTCCACGCGTTGCAGTGCGGGCACTGCCCCTGCCAGCGCGGCGACTTGCCACCGCACTCGGTGCACACATGCACCGTCTTGACCTTGGCCATCAGCGGTCCAGGCCCTTTACCTGCACCGGCACACGCGGCGCCAATGCGCAGAACAACTCGTAGCTGATGGTGCCGGCGGCCGTGGCCACCTCGTCAGCCGCCAGGCCTTCACCCCACAGGGTGACCGGCGTGCCGACGCCAGCCTCTTCAAGATGGGTCAGGTCACAGGCGAGCATGTCCATCGACACACGGCCGAGCACGCGGGTCCGCCTCCCGCCGACCAGGATTGGCGTTCCGGTCGGCGCATGGCGCGGATAACCGTCCGCGTACCCGCAGGCGACGGTGCCGATGCGCATTGGCCCATTGGCCGTGAAGGTGCCGCCGTAGCCAACCTTGTCCCCTGACTGGATACTCTGCGTACCGATGATCTCGCTGCTCAGCGTCATCGCCGGACGCAGGCCGATGGCCTCGGCGCTCTGCAGGTCCGGCATTGGCGAGCTGCCATACAGGATGATGCCCGGGCGGGTGATCTGCCCAATAGCCTCGGGAAACCTCAGCAGCGCGGCCGAATTGGCCAGGCTGACCGGCAGGTCGAGGCCTGCGGTGAGGGACCGGAACACGCCGAGCTGGCCGGCGATGCCCATCTCGTCATCGGCGCGTGCAAAGTGGGTCATCGGCGTGATGGAGCGAATGCCCGGCAAGGCCCGCAGCCGGGCCAGCGCCGCGGTGAAGTTGTCGGCGGTGAAGCCGAGGCGGTTCATGCCGGAATTGACCTTCAGCAGCACGTCGATCGGCGCATCCAGACTGGCCCGCTCCAGCATCTTGAGCTGGGCCTCGCCGTGGATCGCGGGCGTCAGCCCCAGCGCCATCACGTCGGCCAGATCGGCTGGCTCGAAAAACCCCTCCAACAATGCGATCGGCTGCTGGAGTCCCGCCTCCCTCAGCTTGCGCGCCTCTTCGATATCCAACAAGGCGAAGCCATCCGCGATGTCGCCGAAGGCAGTAATCGCGTTAGCCAGCCCATGCCCGTAGGCGTTGGCCTTGATGACGGCGAACGCCTTGGCGTTACCGGAGCGGATCTTTGCGAGCTGGTAGTTATGGCGCAAGGCCTCGAGATTGATCGAGGCGCGTATGGGACGGGGCATGATTTTCTGTCAGTTTCTGGCTGCTGCGAGGCGGCCGATCTCCTCGGTGACGAAATCGGCAAAAGTATTGACGAGGCGGGAACGGAATTTGTCCTTCAGCAGGATCACTTCCAGCGGCGTATGCAGGCGCGGCTCAAGCGGAATGCCGACCAGTCGCCCGGCCTTCACCGCACTCTGGATCGCCGCCTTCGACGCGATGGCAACGCCGAAACCCTGGGCGACCAGGTGCTTGACCGACGAGAGACTGCCGAGTTCGGCGGTGACATTGAGATCCTCATAGGGGATCCCGGCAGAAGCGAAGAACTGGTCCACCAGATCCCTTATGGCGTTGCCCGGCTCGCGGTGGATCAGCGGATGGGGCGCAATCTGCTCGGCCCGGACACTGAGCTCCCGCGCCAGCATGTGGTCGGGCGCGACGATCAGCTGCAGTTCGTCCTGCCCTGCGCCACGCCGATCGAGGCTCTGCTGCTCGGTTACGATCTCGATGAGGCCCACATCCAGGTTGCGATCCATCACGCGGGACTCGATGAGCTGGGAATTACCCACCGACACCCGCGGGATCACACGTGGGTAGCGCCGCTTGAAGCCTTCTAGGAGATAAGGCAACCAATAGCCGGCAATAGTGGTGCTGGTCCCCAGGTGGAGCACGCCAGAAAGTTCGTCGGTCAGTTCTGAGACACGCGATTCCAGTTCTTCGGAGAGGCCGAGGATACGCTCGGCGTAGGCCATCACCAACTCGCCCGCTGCGGTCAGGACCACCCGACCATGCCCACGGTCGAACAGGCGTGTGTTGAACTGCTCTTCCAGCTGTTTGATCTGGAAGGTGACAGCCGGTTGTGTCATGAACAGCGCTTCGGCAGCGCGGGTGAAGGATCCGTGGCGGGCAACCGCGTGGAAAACCTGAAGTCGACGATCAGCCATGGCTCATAAATCCGGTTTATGTATACCCTATTGGATCACAACATTGACTCAGTCGCCAGAAGACGTCACAGCCTTCGTGGTATAAAGCGCGGTCCTCAAGCAAATACACAGCGCTTTCGTATCCCAGCGATGCCTTTCGGTTTCTACATGATCATGGCGGCGCAGTTCTTCTCTGCGCTGGCCGACAATGCCTTGTTGATCGCCTCGATCTACATACTCCGGGAAATGAGTGCCCCGCAGGAATACGAGCCGCTCCTCAAGCTGTTCTTTACGCTGTCCTACGTGCTGCTGGCCGCCTTCGTAGGCGCCTTCGCAGACTCGATGCCCAAGTGGAGGGTGATGCTGATCAGCAACACCATCAAGATACTTGGCTGTGCCTCGATGTTCTTCGGCATACACCCGCTTGCCGCCTACGCGCTGGTCGGCCTCGGCGCGGCAGCCTATTCGCCGGCCAAGTATGGGATACTCACCGAGTACCTGCCCCACCGGCTGCTGGTCGTGGCCAATGGCTGGATCGAGGGCCTCACCGTCGGTGCGATCATCCTCGGAACACTGGTCGGTGGAATGCTGATCAAACCCACCATTTCCCAGGCGCTTCTGGGCTTCGACCTGCCCTACATCGATACCGGCATCGATACCGTACCTGAGATGGCCTTGTGCATCGTCGGCCTGCTCTACCTCATCGCCGCGCTGTTCAACCTCAAGGTGCCGGACACTGGCGTGGACCACAAGGCGCTGCGCAAGAATCCCATCTACCTGCTGCATGACTTCAACCACTGCCTGAAGCTGCTGTGGCGCGACAAGCTGGGGCAGATCTCCCTCGCCACGACAACCCTGTTCTGGGGCGCTGGCGCGACGCTGCAGTTCATCGTGATCAAGTGGGCCGAGCAGGCCCTGCATCTCGATCTGTCCCGCGCCTCGATGCTGCAGGGCGTGGTGGCCGTCGGCGTGGCAATCGGGGCCGTGATGGCAGCCAAGATGATCACAATGAAGGCCTCGGTAAAGGTGATTCCGTTGGGCATCGTGATGGGGATCATCGTGAATGTGATGATCTTCGTCACCGACATGAACCTGGCCATGGCGCTGATGGTCCTGATCGGCGCCCTGTCCGGCTTCTTCGTAGTGCCGATGAACGCCCTGCTGCAACACCGTGGCCACATCCTGATGGGGGCCGGCCACTCTATCGCGGTGCAGAACTTCAACGAGAACCTGTCCATCCTCGTGATGACCGGGCTTTACGCCTTCCTGATCCGCTCCGGCTTCTCGATCAATACGGTGGTAGTGGCCTTCGGCCTGTTCGTAGCGGGCACCATGTACCTTGTGAAGCTCCGCCATGAGGCCAATCAGCGCGAATTCGACTCGGTCGCTGGCTTGGAAGACGTTCACCACTGAAACAGCGGCGCCTTCGGGGGCGCCACTTCCTTTATTCGCCTTTGTCGAGCAAGCGATGGGCTTCCGCGTGCCGATACATGTCGAGGGCAGTGCTCAGGCCAGTCTTCTGGCGGATCATCGTCTGGTAGTTGGCAACCGTCTTGACGCTCAGGAAGAGCTTGGCCGCGATCTCGTCCACGGAGCGGCCAGCGGCCAGCAACCTGAAAATCTCGAATTCCCGCGGCGATAAGGCCAGATGAGAGGCCTGGCTCTCGTCGTCTGCCAGTGCCGCGGCAATCTCCGGCGACAAGGCCTGCTCACCACGGGAGACTTTCCGCACCGCCTCGATCAGCGTGTCCGGCTCGCTGCTCTTGGTGAGATAGCCGTCAGCACCGGCACGCAGGGCCTGCCCGACCATGGATGCGCTGTCGTGCATGGAAAAGATCAGCACTCTGAGCGATGGTTGGCGGGTCTTCACCCGCACCAGCGCCTCAAGGCCGCCGCGGCCGGGCATCGACAGATCGAGCACCAGCACATCGGCCGAATGGGCGGCGAACCACTGGCACGCGGAGTCCGCGTCGCCGAAATCGGCCACGACCTCCATGTCAGGCTCCAACTCCAGCAGACGGCGGTAGCCGGTGCGGACGACCGAATGGTCGTCGGCGAGTACGACGCGCAGGCGCGCGCTCATGGTGTGTCTTGCCCGCAGGGTCGGGCAATGTGGGCAAGTGCAGCTTGGATCATTCGATGAGAAGTCAGCCGAGTTCGAGACGCAGTCCTCGTTTGCACGGGCAGCCGACCGCGCTGCCGATAACTGCATGAGTCGGGCGAATCCTGCCAGCTTTTGGCATCAAAATGGAAGAGCAGTCTGGCTGCGACACCCTCCGCTATCCGAGGCTTGCGCCACACCGCCCACCATGGCAAAGCGGCAGACGGGCCGTCAAACGACCACGTCTGCCGCAAGTTGGAAAGAACGATTACAGGCTGTAGCGAATGCCAACCCACAGGGTGCGGGGGGTTCCCGGCGCCAGGAAGGTGGAGTTAACCAGCGGGTACTCGCCGCCCACCGCCGGGAAGGGGCGTGCAAGAATGCCGCCGGTGCTCGAGAAGGCCGTGGAGCCAAGCTGCGCCGCCGTCGTGTATTCCCGATCGAACAGGTTGTTGATCTGCCCGAACAACTGGACCTTGCGACTCAGCTTGTAGTTGGCGGTAAGGTTGGTCACGGTGTAACCACCAGACTTGCCGCTACCCAGGTAATAGGTCCCATCCGGCTGGTGTTGATTGTTTTCGTTGCCCCGTGCGTAGGAGCCCGAAACACCAATCAGATCCAGGCCCAATGACAGGGCATCGCCGAACTGGTAATCGGCCGAAGCCTTCACCATGTGCTTTGGGATCAGCGGGATGCGGTCACCCGGCTTGATGTCCACCGTGCCTTCGAGGCCCGGGCCAGCGCTGTTGGTGCTGTTGCCAGCGGCACCCACAGTCTCGGCGGTGCGATAGGTGGCATCCAGATAAGTGTAGTTGAGTGCCAAGCTGAGCGGCCCGATACGGGTGCTGCCACCGGCCTCCACGCCCTGCCGGCGGGTCTGGCCGAAGTTCTTGAAGTAGCCGTAGCCCGCTTGCTGATCGGCGACGAACAGGATGTCGTCGTGGTTGTCGGAGCGGAACAGGCCCACATTCCAGCGGCTCGTAGAGCCGATCTGGCCGCGCATGCCCACATCCCAGGTCTTGGTCACGACTTGCTTGAGCGGCGGGTCGCCGGCCATCGCATTCGGCAGCTTGCAGGGGTTGTCCGGATTGGCACAGCCTAGCTCGATTGCAGTGGGCGTGCGGCTACCCTCGCTGTAGCCGGCATAGGCGTTCCACGCACGGGACGGCGTGAAGCTCAGCCCCACCGCCGGGTTGAAGCGGTCGAAGACATGGTTGCCATCCAAGGAATCCAAGCCGCCCCCCGGGTTGAGGTTGTCCCGGTTCTTCACCGCAGTCCGGTTGTAGCGGCCAGAAAGCGTGGCATGCCAGTGGTCGGTGATGGACAGGGTATCGGTGGCGAACAGGCTCCAAGTGCGGGTGTGGCCGTTCAGGCTGACGCGGGAGTCAAAGGCATCCTCGGAGTTCTGGGTGCCATCGGCAAAGGCATTGACCGGCGTAATGCTGCGGTCTGCGTTCACATAGCCGAACTGGGCGCCTTGCTGAAAACTCACGTTGCTCTGGTCGTAACCGGCGCCTGCGATGAACAGGTTGCGGCGCCCGAGGAGATCGGACGAAAAGGACGCCTGACCGGAAAAGCCCAGATTCTCCTGGTCGCTGCGGGTCCGGTTGATCAGCCCGGTGCATTTCTCGTTGGGCTCTTCATTGCCCAGGGCATTGGCGATGCAGCGCCAGTAAGGGAAAGGCGTATTGGCTGCGTTCGCGCCACTGGAGGGAAAGCCGGAGTAGCCGGCCGCCGCCAGCGCGGCGCGTTCGGAGGCGCTGGGCTGATAGACCGACTGATCGAGCGCGCCTTCGTTGATATCCCCGTTGTAGGTGGAGGTGTTGATCTTGCGGTAATAGACATTGCCGGACAGCAAGGTCGTGTCGTTCAGGCTGTGCTTGCCCGTCAGGTTGAGGAACAGGGAGCGGTTCTTGGTGATGTCCGGCTGGGTGTAAACGCTGTTGTAGTCCTGTTCGAGGAAACGGGTTTCCTGCAGGCCGTTGCCGGTGAGACGGTTGTCAGCATAGGCGACGGTCAGATCAAGGTCGCTGGTGGCGCTCTGCCAGCCGAACTTGCCGAAGGCCTGGCGGACGTCGGACGGAGAGTTGGTGCGCCAGCCGTTGTCATGGAACTGGTTGGCCGTGACGAACCATTCAAGGCCCTTTTCATTGGATCCGCCGTGCTCGAACTCGATCGAGCGACGGCCATAGGACCCACCCGTCAGCTGCACGGATGTGCCGGGGTGGGAGCGTCCCTCCTTGGTCTGGATGGCCAGCGCACCGCCGAGAGTGTTGAGGCCAAACAGGGGATTGGAGCCCGGCATCATGTTCAGCGAGGCAATTGCCGCCTTCGGGATCAGGTCCCAGCTGACCACATCGCCAAAGGGTTGGTTGATCCGCACTCCGTCCAGGTAGACCGACAGGCCCTGGGGCGTACCGAGTAGCGGCGATGCGGTGTAGCCACGGTAATTGACGTCCACCTGGAAAGGATTGCCCTGCACTTCATTCACGTGGACGCCATTGAGTTGGCGGTTCATGAACTGCGAGACGTCGAGCGCGCGATGTCGTTCGATGTCCTGATCGGTAGCGCTTTGCACGGGAGCCGCGATCTTTTCCAGCGGAAGCTCCAGCCCGGGCAGCGGCGTCTGGCCAACCACAACGACGGTCGGCGTCACGGCATCGGCATCATCGTTGGCATAGGCGCCAGCAGTGAATGTGGCCAAGACCGCAAGGGCTATTGGGTGAAGGCGGGGACGGCGGACGGCTGACGTGAAGGGGGCTGGCTGACGGCGAACGGACTGCATGATGAAACCTGTCTCCTTTTTATGATGGGCCGCAGCTTACGCAAGCACAGTGGTCAGCACCATGGGAGAAATTCCCGATGTCACGACAGAGACATCAGTAGCCGTGTGGGTAAGTCGTTGACGATGAAAATCCACATCCTTACAATGCAAATCGTTCGCATTTGCATTTTCGCTTATCGGGTCACTCGACTTGATCAAGGCCAGAGGATGCGTCGATGCGCCAAATCTCAGCCAGCCAGCCACGTGCCCCAAGGCATGTCGCAAGCCAGCCAGGAAGCAAGCCCGACTGGAGACCGACATGAACGCAGCCATGCCCCTGGCGGCACAACCGACACAAGCCCTGCCTGCTCCCGTCCTGTTGTTGTCACGCCAGGACAATCCCCTGCCAGTACGCCGCAGCATGGTCGGCACCGGTGTCGCAGTCGCTCTGCATCTTGCCTTGCTGGGCCTGTTCTTCTATCAGTTCGAGAGCGCGGCGCCACCGGTGACGCCGCCACAGCCGTACATGACGGTCAGCCTCGTTACGCCCGATACACCGAAACAGACTCCGCCCCAGCCGCGTCCGACGCAGCCTGCGGTCAGCAAGCCGCAGCCTGTTGCCAAGCAGCGCCCTGCCCCGCCAACCATGGCGCCAAGCAAGCCAACGCTGATCTCCGCTGCAACCGCCACTAACGCCGTCGAAGCCACGGCCCCCGCCGCCCAACCGGCCCCTCCTGCGCCGCCCGTGCAGGCAGCCGCCAAAGAGGCACCCGTCACGATCGTGCCGCCGCGCTTCGATGCGGCTTATCTGTCCAATCCCGCACCCGAATATCCGCGCCTGTCCCGTCGCATGGGTGAGGAAGGGCGTGTGCTGCTGAAGGTTCAGGTCGGCGCCGACGGACGCCCGACCGACGTCAGCGTCTTCAAGAGCAGCGGCTTCACGCGCCTGGATGAAAGCGCCCGCGACACCGTTCTGCACAGCTGGCGCTTCGTGCCGGCCCGCCAGGGCGACCAGACGGTTGCCGGCACCGTCAAGGTGCCCATCGATTTCACACTCAACCCCGCGTCCTAGGAAGGAATCCCCATGAACGAATCCACTTTCAGTTTCGGCCATATCTGGGCCCAGGGCGACAGTGTCTCCCACGGCGTCGCCATCATCCTGCTACTGATGTCGCTGGCCTCATGGTCAGTGATCCTCGTCAAGGCCTGGAGCCTGGTACGCCTGCGCCGCATGAGCGCCTCCGCCAAGCAGTTCTGGCACGCCACCAGCATGGATGCCGGCATGGCGGCCCTGGCCCCCAACTCCGCAGAGAACCCCTTTCATGACCTGGCCAGCCGCAGCACCGAGGCCGTCGCCCACCACGTCACCCACCAGGACGAACTGCACGGCGTGCTCAACCTGAACGACTGGCTGACCAGCACCATGCGCCAATCCATCGATGATTCCACCGGTCGAATGCAGGGCGGGCTGTCCATCCTGGCCTCGGTGGGTGCCACAGCCCCGTTCATCGGTCTGTTCGGCACCGTGTGGGGCATTTATCACGCGTTGATGGGTATCGGCGCCGCGGGCCAGGCGACCCTCGACAAGGTCGCCGGCCCGGTAGGCGAATCCCTGGTGATGACGGCCGGTGGCCTGGCAGTCGCGATTCCCGCCGTACTGGGCTACAACGCCCTGGTGCGTGGCAACAAGGAAATCCTGGCCCGCCTCAAGCACTTCGCCCATGACCTGCACGCCTTCCTGGTGACCGGCGGCAAGGTTCGCAAGAACCCGGCCAACATCCATCCCCTGCCGACCCGGAAGGAAGCGAAATGAGCTTCAGCTCCAGCCAGTTCGATGACGAAGGCGAGGTGATGTCGGAGATCAACATGACGCCTCTGGTGGACGTGATGCTGGTTCTGCTGATCATCTTCATCATCACCGTGCCGGTGATCAACCATGCGGTCAAGCTGGACCTGCCCAAGGCCAGCAGCCAACAGGAAGAAGTGAAGCCGGACAAGATCAACCTGTCCATCAAGGTGGACGGAGGCGTGTCGTGGAATGGGGAGAGTGTCGCTGCGGACGAACTACAAAGTCGTCTGGAAAGTGCCGCAACTCGCCAGCCCCAGCCAGAACTGCATCTGCAGGTGGACAAGCGCGCCGAGTACGATCATGTTGCGCAGCTGCTGTCATCCGCCAGCCGCCTGGGTCTCGGCAAGATCGCCTTCGTGACGGAACCCGGGGCACATTGACGACAGGACTGGGTCTTACAAACCCGCAAGCGGGGGCGAGAAGATCGTCCCCGTTTTTTTATGACTGGACAAAGCCAGACAAACAAAAGCCTCCGCCCGCTCTGCGCGGGTAGGAGGCTTCGTTGATGCACCGCCCCTGCAAGGGCGGTGAGGAGGGTACGTTACAGCTTAACGGTCAGCGGCGAGCTGGGCGAGGAAGGCTGCTTCCTTTTCGGCCGGGAAGGCATGTGCTGCCATGATGCGCTGAACAGCCGTCGAGGCGCTGCTGTTGCCATCCACCGAAAACTCGATACCGAGCGTGCGACCGTTGGCGGCCAAGGTCATGAAGGCGCTACGCCAGCGTTGGGACTCTGCCAGACGCTCACGAACTTCGTTTTCGTTGCGGATCACGACGCCCGCGGCCTTGAGGGAATCCAGAAACTCTGCGTAGGACTCGTTGCAATAACTGCCCATCGACTTCTCCTGTTAAATCCGGTGATCGCTCACCTGTACTCCCTTAACGCGAACGTCAGTCAGCTGGATGACAGGATTTCAAAAAAATTTTCGTACCTTTACCAGACCGGGAATTGTCCTCCGCAACAACCGGTCTTCAGCCCCAACGAAGGGATCCCGAACGGGGGACTACTGATGCAGGAAGACCACCCTGTCGTCTCCCTGCGTCAGGCTCAGGCGAACAGGTCGTCACCGATTCCAGCCGTCGCCGCGTCCCCGTTCATCACAGTTTCGGCATAGGCAGTTGCCTGGGGCAGCAGCTGGTCGGCGTAGAAGCGGGCCGTGGCGATCTTGTTGCGGTAGAAGACCAGGTCGCCGTCGCCGCGGGCCAGATGGCCGGCAGCGGCAAGCGCGGCCCTGCCCATCATCCAGCCGCCGCTGGCGATAACGGCCAGGTGTAGATAGGGCACGGCGGCGGTCAGCACGCTGCCGAGGCTGTGCTTGACGTTGCCGGCCAGCCATTCGGTAGCGATCGTCCACGCCTTCAGCGCATTGCCGAGCTTGTGGCCGATGGCCTGCAGCTCCGGCTGACCACTTGCGCCCAATGCTCTGGCCGTAGATTGGATCTCGCCGAAGACGACCTTGACCGTCGCCCCCTGGTCGCGCATCAGCTTGCGAAACAGCAGGTCGTTGGCCTGGATACCGGTGGTGCCCTCGTAGATCGTGGTGATGCGGGAGTCGCGCCAGTGCTGGGCAGCGCCGGTTTCCTCGATGAAGCCCATGCCGCCGTGGATCTGTACGCCGAGGGAAGTCACCTCGATGCCCATTTCGGTGCCGCCGCCCTTGACGATGGGGATCATCAGCTCGGCCAAATAGAGCTTCTGCTTGCGCACTTCGGCGTCCGGGTGCTTGTGGGCCAGATCGAGCAGGCCGGAGGTGTAATAGGCCAGCGCACGGCAAGCTTCGACACGGGACTTCATCAGCATCAGCATGCGGCGGACGTCCGGGTGCTTGTCGATGCTCACCAGCGCCTCACCGGTCAGCGCATCGCGGCCCTGCTTGCGGTCGCGGGCATAGGCCAGCGCCTGCTGGTAAGCGCGCTCGCCGAGGGCGATGCCCTGCAGGCCAACGCCGAGGCGAGCCTGGTTCATCATGATGAACATGTACTCGAGGCCCCGATTGGCTTCGCCGAGCAGGTAGCCGACGGCACCTTCCGTGTCGCCAAAGGCCATCACACAGGTCGGGCTGGCGTGGATGCCAAGCTTGTGCTCGATCGACACGCAATGGGCGTCGTTGCGTGCGCCCAGCGAGCCGTCGGCATTCACCAGGAACTTCGGCACCAGGAACATCGAGATGCCTTTCACGCCAGCCGGCGCATCCGGCAGGCGGGCGAGGACGAGATGCACGATGTTGTCGGTCATGTCGTGGTCGCCGTAGGTGATGAAGATCTTCTGGCCGAAGACCCGGTACGTGCCGTCTGCCTGCGGCTCGGCTCGCGAGCGGATCAGGGCCAGATCGGAACCGGCCTGGGGCTCGGTGAGATTCATCGTGCCGGTCCATTCGCCGGACACCATCTTCTCCAGATAGGTCGTCTTCAGTGCGTCGCTGGCGCAGGTCAGCAGGGCTTCGACCGCGCCGGTGGTGAGCAGCGGACCGAGGGAGAAGGCCATGTTCGCCGAGCAGATCATCTCCTTGACGGCGATGCCGAGCAGGTCAGGCAGGCCCTGGCCGCCGAACTCGGCAGGCAGCGTGATGCCGTTCCAGCCGGCGTCGCGGTACTGCTGATAGGCCGCTTTCCAGCCTGCCGGGGTCGTCACTCCGTTGGCGCCGAGGGTGCAACCCTGCCGGTCGCCGACGTGGTTGAGCGGTGCCAGCACCTCACCGGCAAACCTGGCGGCTTCGTCGAGAATGGCGTCGGCCAGATCGGGCGTCGCTTCCTCGCAGCCCGGCAGCTGGGCGATCTCGTTGAAAGCGGCCAGTTCGTCCATGACGAAGCGCATGTCCTTGATCGGGGCGCGGTAATCACTCATTTCGTTCTCCTTGGTCAGTCGTTCGTTTTAATTTGAAGGCGTAATCGGTTCAGCCCTGCGCCGCCATGCGGCGGCCGGGAATAAGACATGTAGTGCGTAGGAGCTTGCTGAATCCCGACCGCCACGCCGACCCAGTCCGGGGCCGGCTCAGCAAATCGGGCGATGGGTCAGAAGGACTTGGCCAGCAGGTCAGCCTTTGCAGCCAGGTATTCGCGCTTCATCCGGGCAATGACGTCGGCGGCCGGCAGCACGTCGTCGATGGTGCCGACGCCCTGCCCTGCGCCCCAAATGTCGCGCCAGGCCTTGGCGTCGTTCTCTTTACCGAAGCTCATGGCGCTCTTGTCACGAACTGGCAGATCTTCCGGGTTGAGCCCGGCGGCGAGGATGCTCTTCTTGAGATAGTTGCCATGCACGCCGGTGAAGTAAGGCGTGTAGACCACATCCTGGGCCGTGGACTCGAGCAACGCCTGCTTGTAGGCGTCGGCGGCGTTGGCCTCCTCCGTCGCGATGAAGCGCGAGCCGATGTAGGCGAAATCAGCACCCAGCGCCTGCGCGGCGAGGATGCTGGAGCCGTTGGTGATGGCGCCGGACAGCGCAATCGGACCGTCGTAGAACTTGCGGATCTCACCGACCAGCGCGAAGGGGCTCAGGGTGCCGGCGTGACCGCCCGCGCCGGCGCAGACCAAAATCAAGCCGTCGACGCCGGCCTCCAGCGCCTTCTCCGCATGGCGCACGCTGATCACGTCATGAAAGACCAGGCCGCCGTACGCATGCACCTGCGGCACGATGCGGGTCGGCGCTGACAGGCTGGTGATGACCAGCGGCACCTCGTGCTTCACGCACAGCGCCATGTCGTGCTCCAACCGCGTGTTCGACGGATGGATGATCTGGTTCACCGCGAAGGGCGCAGCCGCCGGGCTCTCCGCCAGCGTGGCGTTGATGCGCGTCAGCCAGTCGTCGAGCAGCTCTTGCGGACGCGCGTTCAGCGCCGGAAAGGAACCGATGACGCCGCTGCGGCACTGGGCGATGACCAGGTTAGGGTTGGAAACGATGAACATCGGCGCGCAGATCACCGGCAGCGCGAGGTTCTTGTTCAACGAAGCGGGAATCGACATTCAGGCAGCCTCCTTCAATGCGCGACGCAGGATCTTGCCGACGTTGGTGCGCGGCAGGTCGTCGCGAAACTCTACGTGTTTGGGTACTTTGTAGCCGGTCAGCACGGTACGGCAGTGCTCGATCAGCGCTTTTTCGGTTAGTGCCGGATCTTTGCGTACAACGAATATCTTCACCGCCTCGCCGGAATGCTCGTCGGCAACGCCGATTGCCGCCACGTCGCCGACGCCCGGATGCATTGCCACCGCCTCCTCGACCTCGTTGGGGTACACGTTGAAGCCGGACACCAGAATCATGTCCTTCTTGCGGTCCACCAGGAAGACGAAACCCTGCTTGTCCACATAGCCCATGTCGCCGGTTCGCAGGAAGCCGTCCGGATGAAAGGCGTTGGCGGTTTCCTCAGGGCGCTGCCAGTAGCCCTTCATCACTTGCGGGCCGCGGATGCAGATCTCGCCGACCTGGGTGATCGGTACTTCGGTCCCAGCGTCGTCACGGATCGAAATCTCGGTGGACGAGATCGGCAGGCCGATTGCGCCGTTGAACGTATCCATGTCGAGGGGATTGATGGTCGCCGCCGGCGAGGTCTCGGTCAGCCCATAGGCCTGCAGCAGCGGCGTGCCGGAGACCTGGCGCCAGCGCTCGGCCACCGGGGCCTGCACTGCCATGCCGCCGCCGAGCGTGACACGCATGGTCGAGAAATCCAGCTTGGAGAAGTCCGGGTTGTTGAGAAGAGCATTGAACAGCGTATTGACGCCGGTAAACACACTCACCGGATACTTCGACCACTCCTTCACGAAACCCGGGATGTCGCGGGGATTGGCGATCAGCAGGTTCGTTGCGCCGATCATCAGGAAGGTCAGACAGTTCGCCGTCAGCGCGAAGACGTGGTACAGCGGCAAGGCGGTGACAATGATCTCCTGCCCCTCGCGCACCGCTGGGCGGATCCAGTTGTAGGCCTGGATGACGTTTGACGCGATGTTGGCGTGAGTCAGCATCGCCCCCTTGGAGACGCCGGTCGTGCCGCCGGTATATTGCAGGAAGGCCAGATCCTGCTGGCCGAGCGGCACCGGCTTGAAGCGCTGGCGCTGCCCCACGGCGAGGGCGTCGCTGAAGCCGATCGCCGTGGGGATATACCAGGCAGGCACCATCTTCTTGATACGGCGCACGACGAGGTTGACCAGTGCCCCCTTCAGCGCGCCCAGCATCTCGCCCATCGGCGTGACGATGACGTGGCGCAGCGCGGTCGTCCTGGGCAGCACCTGCTCCAGCGTGTGGGCGAAATTCTCGACGATGACGATAGCGGCCGCACCGGCGTCCTTGAGCTGATGCTCCAGTTCCCGCGGGGTGTACAGCGGGTTGCAATTGACCACCACGCAGCCGGCCCGCAAGGTGCCGAACAGGGCCACCGGGTATTGCAGCAGGTTAGGCATCATCAGCGCGACGCGGTCACCCTTATGCAGCCCCCGCGACTGCAGCCAGCCGGCAAAAGCAAGGGACGCCTCGTCGAGCTGGCGGTACGTCATCTCCTTGCCCATGCTGATGTAGGCGACCTTGTCCGCGTAGGTCTTGCAGGCCTTCTCGAGCAGCGCGACCAGCGACGGGATGTGTTCGATGTCGATATCCGCCGGGATGCCCGCCGGATAGCTTTGCAGCCAGATTCTGTCCATGTCTGTCTCCTCGGCTGGCCGGTCAGTTGCCGAGCAGCGCTCTCTTGAGCCCGGCATCCGCCGGCTTGTCGCCGAGCCAGACCTTCAGCAAGGCTTTGGCGAAGGCGCCGCCGGCGACCTTGCCGCGGGCTTCACCGTTGACACTCAAGGCCACGCCATCGCCGCTGAAATCGAGGGCCACGCTGTCGCCCTCGTGCACCTTGCCGAGGCCGCGCATCAGGCTGCCGAACTGTTCGGACTGGGGCCTCACAGCTTCCAGCTCTACGGGCGTGTTGTTGTGGGCCAGCCCTTCCTCCAGCGCCGAGTGCAGCGTGTCGGCGCTGATGTCGCGGAGCAGGCGCAGGCTCATCCGGCGCGGCGCGGTGGCGTCGATCAGTGCAGTGGCCGTGCCGCTCTTCTGCGGCACATACAGCGCACCGACGTAGAGCTTGATGAACAGCTTGCTGCGCAGGCCGGCACCATTCAGTACCAGCTCGCTGCTGCCGACGCGGCCCCGCTCGTCGACCTTCACGCCGGCCACCTCGGCGGCGTGCAGCCCAGTCGAAGCCAGCAGGGCCAGCACCAAGGTGGCCCCGTAAAGACGATGAAATTGACTCATTGCTCTCCTCCAGCGGATTTCTTCCGGTAGAAATTCTTCTCGGCGATATAAACCGTGCGCTCCACCACCGTATGCACAACGCCCTGCGCGTCCTTCAGTTCGACCTGGAAAGTGCGTTCCAGCTCCGGCTGCTGCGCCAGCGTGGCACGGATGTCGGCCAGCTCTTCCGGACTCAGCACGAAGTCGGCGTACAGCGTCGTGTAGCCCGGTTTGCGGTAGCGGATGTTCGCCGCCTTGTCCCACACGATGTAACCCTCGCCCAATGCCGCCATCAGCATCATCGGGTGCGCCCCGTCGGTGATCGCGAACAGCGAGCCGCCGTACAGCGAACCGACGATGTTGCGGGTCTTCCACGACAGGGGCAGCGCGATGCGGATGTGGCGCAGGTCGCGGGCCACATGCACGACCCGCCCGCCCGTGCCACGGAAGGCCGGATGCAGGTTGAAGCCCAGGCGCACCATGCGGGCACGCCACGCGGGTGGAAGTTTGGCGAGCCAGGCGGGCTTCATGGTCTGTTCTTCTGGTAATGGATCGTGAATGTGGGCCAAACGATGGAATGCCCCGCCAAGCCTGGCGGGGCCTGCCTCGTCACACGCGCTCGAAGATGCCGGCGGCGCCCATGCCTGTGCCGATGCACATCGTCACCATGCCATAGCGGCCGCCGGTGCGCTGCAAGCCGTGCACCACGGTGGCCGTGCGGATCGCACCAGTCGCGCCGAGGGGATGGCCGAGGGCGATGGCGCCACCGAGCGGATTGACCTTTTCCGGATCGAGACCGAGTTCCTGCATCACCGCCAGCGACTGGGCAGCAAAAGCCTCATTGAGCTCGATCCAGTCCAACTCATCCTGGCGAATGCCGGCCTGAGCCAGCGCCTTCGGAATTGCCGCTACCGGGCCGATGCCCATGATGTCCGGCGCCACGCCGGCCACCGCGTAACCGGCAAAGCGGGCCAGCGGCGTTAGATTGTGTTCCCGCAGGATCTTTTCCGACACCAGCATCAGCGCGCCGGCGCCGTCCGACATCTGCGACGAATTGCCAGCGGTAACCGAGCCACGCACGTTGAACACCGGCTTGAGTTTGGCAAGCCTCTCCAGCGACGCGTCCTGGCGCGGGCCTTCGTCCACCTCGACAGTGCGCTGACGGGCGCGGACCTGGCCGCTCGCCAGGTCGGGGACGTGCTCGGTGAAGCCGTAAGGCGTCGTCTCGGCGTTGAAATGGCCGGCCAGGATCGCCGCGCAGGCCTTCTGGTTGGAAGCCAGCGCGAACTGGTCCTGGGCCTCGCGGCCGATCTTCCATTGCTGGGCGACCTTTTCCGCCGTGAGGCCCATGCCGTAGGCGATGCCCAGGTTCTCCTCGTGGGCGAAGATCGCCGGGTTCATCGACATCTTGTTGCCCATCATCTGCGGCATCACGCTCATCGACTCGGTGCCAGCGGCGATCATCACGTCGGCCAGGCCAAGGCGGATCTGGTTGGCGGCGTCGGCCACTGCCTGCACGCCGGACGAGCAGAAGCGGTTGATCGTCAGCCCCGGCACGCTGGTCGGCAACCCGGCCAGCAGCAGGCCGATGCGGGCGACGTTCATGCCCTGCTCCGCCTCCGGCATCGCGCAGCCGACGATGACGTCGCCGATCAGGGTCGGATCGATACCCGGCACCTGAGCCACGACGGACTTAAGGACCGCCGCCAGCATGTCGTCCGGACGGACATTGCGGAACGCGCCGTTGCGCTTGGCCACCGGCAGACGGGTCGCGGCGACGATGTAGGCGTCTTGAATCTGTTTGCTCATGTCTTTGTCTCCTTGGCCCGATCAGTTGCGCAGCGGCTTGCCGGTTTCCAGCATGTGCTGGATGCGGGCTTGCGTGAAGGGATCTTTCAGCAGTTCGACGAACAGGCGGCGCTCGACGGTGAGCAGCCATTCCTCGTCCACCAGGCTGCCGGTTTCCACCTCGCCACCGCAAAGGGCGGTCGCTGCTGCCTTGGCCACCTTGTAATCGTGGGCGGAGATCATCCCGCCCTCCTTCATGTTCACCAGCATCATCTCGAAGGTGGCGATGCCGTTCTTGCCGGCGACCGGAATGCCTCGGGCCAACTGCGGCGGCGCATGACCGGCATCGGCCATGGCGCGTGCTTCGCGGATGGCAACCCACAGCAGTTCGTGGGCATTGAAGAGGATGGTGTCCGACGGCCGGGCGAAGCCGTGGTCGATGGCCTCCTGCGCGCTTTTGGCGACCTTCGCCATCGCAATCGTCTGGAACACCGGCTGCAGGAAGTTGAACACCTCCGTCGGCGTTGCGGACTGGGCGGCCAGTTCAGCCGCACGCACCGCGAACTCCTTGCAGCCGCCACCCGCCGGGATCAGGCCGACACCGGCTTCCACCAGGCCCACGTAGCTCTCCAGCGCCAGCACGCGCTTGCCCGCATGCATGACGAACTCGCAACCGCCGCCGAGCGCCATGCCCTGCACCGCGGCAACGACCGGAACCTGCGCGTACTTCAGCGCCTGCGAGGCGCGCTGGAACTTCTCGACGGTCGCCTCAAGCACGTCGAAGCGGCCTGCGCCGATGGCTTCCGCCACTTGTTGCAGATTGGCCCCGACAGCGAACGGCGCCTCGTGCCACAGGACGAGACCATCGAGCGTGCGCTCCGCCTGGCGCACCGCGGCGATGACGCCGTCCAGCACCTCGTTGCCGATGGTGTGCATCTTCGACTTGATCGACACGATGCCGATGGCGGCATCGACCGCGGGCAGACGCCAAAGGCGCACGCCGTCGTTCTCGTACAGGGTCTCGCCGGACTGTTCCGGTGACGCCGCAATTTCGCCGAGCACCCGCTCGGGGAAGAGCTGGCGGTGGTAAACCGGCAAATCGGAACGCGGCACGTAGGCATTGCGGCGGGCCGACCAGGAACCTTCCTGCGTATGGACGCCAGTACGGCCGGCTTCCAGCGCCCAGGCCGGCAGCGGCACAGCGCTCATCGCCTTGCCGGCCGCGATGTCGGCGGCCACCGCGTCGGCGATGGCGGACCAACCGGCAGCCTGCCAGGTTTCGAACGGGCCTTGCGCCCAGCCGAAGCCCCAGCGCATGGCCAGGTCGAGGTCGCGGGCGTTATCGGCCACGTTTTCGAGCTGCACGGCGGCGTAGTGGAAGATGTCGCGGAAGATCGCCCACAGGAATTGCGCATGGGGATGCGGTGACGCCCGCAGCGCGGCGAACTTCTCGGCCGTATTCCGGATCTTGAGGATCGCGGCGACCTCGTCGGCGATTTCAGCGGAAGAAGGCCGATAGCCCTGCTCAGCCAGGTCGAGCACCTGGATCTCCCTGCCTTGCTTGCGGAAGATGCCGCAGCGGGTCTTCTGCCCAAGCGCGCCCTGCTCGATCAGCCGCATCAGCCAGGCCGGCGTCGTGAAGTGCGCATGCCACGGATCGTCGGGCAGCGTGTCCTGCATCGTCTTGATGACGTGGGCCAGCGTGTCCAGACCGACCACGTCGGCGGTGCGGTAGGTGGCGCTCTTCGGCCGGCCAATCTTCGGGCCAGTCAGCGCATCGACCTCGTCGAAGCCGAGGCCGAAGGCCTGGGTATGGTGCATCACCGCCAGGATGGAGAAGACGCCGATGCGGTTAGCCACGAAGTTCGGTGTGTCCAGCGCACGGATCACACCCTTGCCGAGGCGGGACGTGAGCCAGGTTTCCAGCGCGTCGAGCAGCGCCGTATCGGTGCGCTGCGTGGCGATGAGCTCCACCAGATGCATGTAGCGCGGCGGATTGAAGAAGTGCACACCGCAGAAGCGCGGGCGCAACGCCTCTGGGAGGCCCTGCTCCAGCGCGTTCATCGACAGGCCGGAGGTGTTCGACGCGATCACCGCGTGCGGTGCCAGGAAGGGGCTGATCTTCGCGTAGAGATCGTGCTTCCAGTCCATGCGCTCGGCAATCACCTCGATGATCAGGTCGCAGTCGGCGAGCAGCGGCAGGTGTTCCTCATAGTTGGCGGCGTCGATGAAGCGTAGCGTGTCCTTGCTCGCCAGCGGCGCCGGGTCGAGCTTTTTCAGACCGTCGAGGGCCTTCTTTACGACCGCGTTCTTGTCGCCGTCCTTGGAAGGCAGGTCGAACAGCACGACGGGCACGTCGGCATTGGCGAGGTGGGCGGCGATCTGCGCGCCCATCACGCCGGCGCCGAGGACCGCCGCCCTTCTTACGATCAGCTTGTTCAAGGCTTGTCTCCTTTGAGGGTATTGATTATGCAATCAGGGTAATTCTGCAGGCAATGCATCAGAAGGCGTAGTTCAACTGGACGGACAGCAGATCGACGCTGTTTTCAAACTTGCCCCGCACCGTCTGCAGGGTCACTGTCTCTGCCGTGTTCGTGACCGCCCGCGCCGTGTGGGTGTCCTTGAGGAACAGGTGGGCGTAGCCGAAATCCAGACTGGTATTGGGCGCGACGGCCCACTTGGCGCCGAAGGCCAGCCAGATGCGGTCCGCGTCGGGAACGGTCATCGTGCGGCTGGTGTCGTCGGGAATCGGGTTCTTGTCGAAGGCGGTGCCGGCGCGCAGCTTCCAATCCTGGTTGTACTGCCAGGTTGCGCCGACACCGACTCGCCAGGTGTCCTTGAAGTTGTAACGGAGTGGCGCCGTGGCCGCCGCACCGCTGGCAGCTACCTTGGGTTCCAGTGCCTGCAGGCTGCTCCAACCGGTCCAGGAGTAGTCGCCAAGCAGCGTCCAGCGCTCGTTGAGCTTGTGCTGGAGGGCAATGGACAAGGTGTCCGGCGTCTCGATGGAAGCGGTGATAGCCCGGTCGATCAGGCCTAGCACTGTCTGCGTTCCGTCCAGATCGACCTTCACCTTGGAACGGTAGCTCACCCCCAGCCTGGTGGCCTCGTCCAGCTGGTACATCAGACCTAAGTTGTAGCCCCAGGCTCGGCCATCGCCCTTTAGGCGCCCGAGTGGCGCGCCGACGTAAGGCGTGGCTTGCGTGAATTCGATCTTGCTGTCGACATAGTTGACGCCGGCACCGAGCGACAACCGCTCATTGACCCGGTAGGCGACAGAAGGATTGATGTTGATGTGGCGGATACGGGTTTTCTGGCCGGAGAAGCGTCCGATGAAGGTGCTGTCGTATTCCGTCTCATCGGCAAAGGTCGGCCCTATCCCAAGACCGAGCCGCCAATCCGGCGCCAAGGCATAGGCGTAGTAGATCGCTGGGATGGCGTGCACTCCGCCTCCCTCTCCGCCATCGCCCCCGGCCGGGTGAAACGAACCTATCGGTGCGCCCGTCCGCGGATTGATGACCGGCATGGGCGTCGTCCCCTGATCCGAGAAACGGGTACTTCGGCTGATCAGCGTACCGACGACGCTGAAGTTGTGCGTCCCCGCCAGGTAGCTCATGCCTGCCGGATTGAAATAGATCGTACTGGCGTCCTCGGCAACCGCAGCCTGGCCGGCATACGCCGTTCCGAGGCCAGAGCCGTTCTGTTCCATCAACTGGAAACCCGCTGCCGTCGCCGAGCTCGAAAAGGCCAGCGCAGAAAGGACGAGCGGGATGACGGACGGCTCCATCACGTTTCTCATAAGCATGTCTCCTCTTGTGTAGTTCTAAGGTTGTCAGGATCTTTGGTTTAGATGAACAAACGATCGTTTTATTTTTGACACAAAAAAAGTAGCGATCTCAGTTGCCACTCAATCCTCAAGAATGCATTTGTTCAAACGTTCGTTTGATAATAGAGATAAGGCTCCGCCCGGGCAAGCACTTTTTCAAGTTCTTGATTGCGCCCCTGCGACGGACAAAGGTGGCCAGCCGCCGCGAGCGGTATCGAAGGTGAAATCCGGCGCGCGCTGCGCGCCCTTGGGATAGGCAGCTTGTAGCCAGCCATCTGCCGGCTGGACGATCAACCCACCGCCGCGGCTTCAGCCGCCGCTGCTCTCGAATTGCGGTAGTGGTGCGCGCAAACCGCCGAGGAGGAAAGACATCAGGCGCGGCAACAGGCGATCGAGCTGCTTCATCTCCGTTTCGTCCTCGATCTGCCAGTCCGTCACGATGCGTAGCGCATCGATGCCGGCAATGGCGTACGAGGTGGCGCCGAGCATGAAATGGAAACGCCAGACGATCTCTGCCTTAGGGACATCGGGCAATGCCTTGAACAGCGCGGTCTTGTAGCGCTCGATGACCACGCGATATTCCTGGGCAAGAAAGCTATGAATGAACTCGGAAGGCTCCGTCAGGGTGCGCCCGAGCAGGCGTAGGAAGGTCATGCCACCCCGTGCCTCGTTATCCGCAAGACGCAGTAGCGTTCCGAAGAAGCCGTCCACGATCTGCGACGGCTTCAGCGGCTTGCCTGCGGCTTCCCGTTCCAGCTCGTCCAGGATGCGCATGCGCTCCTCGTTCAACCAGTCGAGGCGTCGGCGGAAGACCTCCTGCATCAGGGATTCCTTGGAGCCGAAGTGGTAATTCACCGCCGCCAGATTGACCCCCGCATCACCGGTGATCTGACGCATCGACGTGCCTTCATACCCATTGGCCATGAACAGGCGCTCGGCAGCGTCCAGAATTCGTTCGCGGGTATCCACACTCTGGCTTTCGCCAGCTTTCGCCTCAGCCACTTCCAGACTCCATGCTCGTAAAGTGCGTGCAGGATAATTGAAGCGGCCCGGAATTCGCGAAACTAAGCGGCGGGAAGCGTGAACTCGAAGACGTTGCCGTGGGAAATGGCCCTGGCGCGGATCTCGCCTCCGTGGGCATGGATGATGGAACGGGTGATCGCGAGCCCCAGGCCGGCCCCTTCACCGGAATTGTGGCGGGATGAATCGGCCCGGTAGAAACGGTCGAACAGGCGCGGCAAATGCTCGGCCGGAATCGGCTCCCCGCTGTTCTCGACAGCTAGGCGGGTCATCTCGTCCGGGGTGACGTCGATCTTCACGTCCACGCGCCCCCCCTCCGGGGTGTGACGCAGCGCGTTCGATAGCAGGTTGCCGAGGGCGCGGCGCAGCATCAGGCGGTCACCCGTGACCCTACCCCGTCCTTGCAGGCGCAGCACGACGTGACGCTCGTCGGCCACGGCACCGTAGAAATCGAACAGCGCGCCGACTTCATCGGCCAGCTCGAAGGTTTCGCGGGCTGGCACGATCAACCCGTTGTCGGCCTTGGCAAGGAAGAGCATGTCACTGACCATCCGGGACAGGCGCTCGAACTCTTCCGCGTTGGACTCCAGTACCTCACGATATTCGTCGGCCGTACGCGTCCGGCTCAGGGCCACCTGGGTCTGGGTCATCAGGTTGCTGACCGGCGTACGCAGTTCGTGGGCCAGGTCGGACGAGAAGTCGGACAAGCGCCGGAACGACTCTTCCAACCGGCCCAGCATGTCATTGAGGGAACGGGCCAGCTCGGCCAGTTCGACGGGCACCGCCTCCGCCGGTAGCCGCCGGTCCAGGCTGCGGGCACTGACCTGGGCCGCCAGTGCGCCCATCTCCCGCAACGGCGCCAGGCCACGACGGGCGACGATCCAGCCGAGCAGCCCGGTAGCGATGCTGCCGCCGAGGACGACCAGCCACAGGCTGTGCAGGAAGGCGGCCATGAAATGCCGGTGGTGGGAAATGTCCGTCGCCACCGCGACGACCGCCGGCGGCGTACCTGTGATGCCGCTGGGCAGAGTGCCAACGATGCCGCGGAACGGGGTGCCGTCCGGCGCATCCCAGACATAGGGCTGGCCTGCGTCAGGCTTGCCGACCCGCTGCAGCAGCGCCTGCGGAAAGGGGCTATCACGGGTCGCGAACAGGGTCCGGCCGTCCGTGCCGGTCACCGCGACAGCCAGGCCGTGGTGGCCGATCAGCGCGTCATCCATCTGCTGCACCAGCGTGTCCAGGTCGTCGGGGCTGTGCACCCGCTCGAGCGCATGGCGGATCAGCTCCAGCTTGCCTTCCAGCAGGGTCATGTCCTGCTCTTGGAAATGCTGCTCCACCGAAGCCTTCACGATGAAGCCCAACACCAGCAGCACCGCGGTAGCGGCCAACGCGAACAGCAGGGTCAGCCGGAAAGTCAGGGAGTGGCGGCGGATCACGGCGTATCCTGTTCGTCCAGCACGTAACCCATGCCACGCACGGTCCGGATCAGCTTGGGCTCGAAATCGTCGTCGATCTTGGCGCGCAGGCGGCGCACCGCCACCTCGATCACATTGGTGTCACTGTCGAAGTTCATGTCCCAGACCTGGGAGGCGATCAGGGACCGGGGCAGGACCTCGCCGCGGCGGCGCAGCAGCAACTCCAGCAGGGCAAACTCCTTGGCGGTCAGGTCGATGCGCTGGCCGGCGCGCGAAACCCTGCGGCGCAGCAGGTCCAGCTCCAGATCGGCAGCCTTCAATACATCCGCCTCCTTGCTGCGCGTGCCTCGCCGCAGGAGCGTGCGCACCCTGGCAAGCAGTTCTGAAAAGGCGAAAGGCTTGACCAGATAGTCGTCGGCTCCCAGTTCCAGCCCCTTGACCCGGTCGTCCACGCTGTCCCGTGCGGTGAGGAACAGCACCGGGATCTCCTTGCCAGCCCGGCGCAGGGTCTGCAGCACCTGCCAACCGTCGAGGCCGGGCAACATCACGTCCAACACGACCAGGTCATAGGCTTCGGTCAGGCCAGCATGCACGCCGTCCATGCCATCCCGCACGAGGTCGACGGAAAACCCGGCCTCGGCCAGTCCTTGCTTGAGATAGCTCCCGGTTTTCGCCTCGTCTTCGACGATCAGTATCTTCATTCGCTTACGGCCCCGCTGGGCTCTTATCCACGTCTGTTCGCACGGGCCATAGGTTACCGAGATTTGCCCCGTGGCGTTGTCCCGAGCGCCTTCCCGCCCGTCGCGGGTGTTCGCGAGAACCCTGTTGACCTTCCCATCATGGGAAGCTTTAGCGTGTGTCCATCACTTCTTCAGGAGGCACAAAATGAGTTTCCCCCTCTCCGTCCCGGCCGCGGAACAGAACCCGGGCGACGCGCTGGAACAACGCGCCTTCGACATCAAGGGAATGCGCTGCGGCAGCTGTGCCGCGCGCCTGGAGACAGCCCTCTCCCGACTGGAGGGCGTGCGTGGCGCGCGGGTCAATCTGGCCACCGAACGCGCCCACCTCACCGTTCCCCCGGTGCTCTCCCAGGCCACGATCCTGGCGGCCGTCGAGAAAGCCGGCTACGAGGCCACCCCGGTCGCGCGGAATGACGCGGTGCAAGCTGGTGCCCAGCAATCTCCTGACAGTCGGCCGGTGGCCCTGGCTGGTGTGCTGACTGCGCCCCTCGTGGCGCCGATGATCCTCGACCTCTTCGGGGAACACGTTATGCTGTCCGGCTGGCTGCAACTGCTGCTGGCCACCCCGGTGCAATTCTGGCTCGGATGGCCCTTCTACCGCTCTGCATGGACAGCCCTGCGGGCCCGCGCCGGCAACATGGACCTGCTGGTGGCGATCGGCACCTCGGCAGCCTTTGGGTTGAGCGTATATCAGCTGCTCGCTGACGCAGGTGCCTCGCATGCGCATCTCTATTTCGAGACCTCTGCGACCGTGATCAGCCTGGTGCTGTTTGGCAAATGGCTGGAAGCGCGGGCGCGCCAACAGGCCATGTCCGCCATCCATGCACTGCACGCGCTGCGCCCCAAGGTGGCGCGGCTCCGCGTTGGCGACACAGACCGAGACGTTCCCATCGACAGCGTGCTGCGCGACGACCTGGTGGTACTGCGCGCTGGCGAGCGGGTGCCTGCGGACGGCTGCGTCGTCGAAGGCAGGGGTGATGTAGATGAATCCATGCTTACCGGAGAGAGCCTGCCTGTCCCCAAGCGCCCCGGTGACCGTGTGAGTGGCGGCTCCATCAATGGCGGCAGCGCCCTCCTCATCCGCGCCACGGCCGTTGGGGCCAATACGCTGCTGGCTCAGATCATCCGCCTCGTCGAGGACGCCCAGGCCGCCAAGGCGCCCATCCAGCGCCTGGCTGACCGGGTCAGCGCGGTCTTCGTGCCGCTCGTGCTGGGCATTGCCACGATGACCTTCGTGGCCTGGTGGCTGCTGAACGGCGATACCGAACTGGCCCTGATCAACGCCGTGACCGTGCTGGTAGTGGCCTGTCCCTGCGCCCTCGGACTGGCCACACCGGTAGCGATCATGGCTGGCACCGGCGTGGCGGCGCGCCATGGCATCCTGGTGAAGGACGTGATGGCCATCGAGACCGCGCGCAACATCAGTGCCGTGGTGTTCGACAAGACGGGCACCTTGACCGAGGGCAGGCCTCAACTGGTACTCACCCGGGCAGCCGAGGGCGCCGAGTCTGGATTGCTGGCGCTCGCAGCCGCGCTGCAGGCCGGCTCGGATCATCCCCTCGCCCGTGCCGTGCACAACGCAGTCGCCAGTGCTGAGATACCGGGACTCCGTGCCAACGCCATTCGCAGTCTGCCTGGGTGTGGCGTCGAAGGGGACATCGACGGCGCACGCTACATCATGGGGCATCGCCGCTTCATGGAAGAGCACGGCGTGCTGACCGGTGCCTGGGCCGACGACGCGGCACGCCTGGAGCAGGACGGTCACACGTTGGCGTGGCTGGCGCGGCCGCGGGATGGCCGGCCGCTGGGACTGTTCGCCTTCGGCGACCGGCTGCGGCCGACCGCAGCCGCGGCGGTAAGCCAGCTCAAGGAGATGGGGGTCCGCACCGCACTGATCACCGGCGACAACACCGGTGCGGCGCGCCGGGTCGCGGAGCAGACCGGCGTCGACAGCCATGCGGCGCAGGTCCTGCCGGCGGACAAGGCAGCGGCGGTGGAAGCGCTCCGTGCCGGGCACCACGTGGTGGCGATGGTCGGCGACGGCATCAACGATGCGCCTGCACTGGCCGCAGCCGACATCGGCATCGCGATGGGCGCAGGCGCCGACGCGGCGATCCAAGCCGCCGGGATTACGCTGATGCGCAATGACCCGTCCCTGGTCGCCGCGAGCATCGACATTTCCCGCCGCACATACGCCAAAATGCGGCAAAACCTCTTCTGGGCCAGCATCTACAACGTGGTGTGCATTCCACTGGCAGCGCTGGGGCTGCTCAACCCCGTGCTGGCCGGCGGTGCGATGGCCCTGTCGAGCGTCAGTGTCGTGGCCAACGCGCTGCTGTTGCGGCGCTGGCGTCCGGTAGTACCCAACGGGGGGAAGGCCTGAAATGAACATCGGCGCAGTAGCCGCAGCCAGCGGCGTTTCGGCCAAGATGATCCGCCACTACGAGAAGATCGGGCTGGTCGATGCCAGCGCGCGCAGCACGGCCGGCTATCGCCAGTACGGTGAACGGGACGTGCATGCCCTGCGCTTCATCCGGCGAGCCCGTGATCTCGGTTTTTCCCTGGAACGGATCGGGCAACTGCTATCCCTTTGGCAGGACACCCGGCGCTCCAGCGCCGAGGTCAAGCGTCTCGCCGAGGCTCACATTGCAGATCTGGATGAACGCATCCGCAATCTCACAGCCATGCGTGACACCCTCGTCGGTCTGGCCCGCGACTGCTGCGGCGACGAACGGCCCGACTGTCCGATCCTCGATGGTCTGGCATCCACCCCGCCCCATCCTGAAGGCCCCAATCACGAGCCATCCCGTTAGAATGCTGGCCGTCCCAACACACAAGCCGCCTGCAGTCCCGCAGGGCGGCTTACCTGATGGATTTAGTCCTCGTTCTGCTGCTCATTCTTCTCAACGGCGTTTTCGCCATGTCCGAAATCGCCGTAGTCTCGTCCCGCAAGGCGCGACTGCAAAACCTCGCCGACGACGGCAGCCTTGGGGCTGAAGCGGCCCTGGCACTGCACCAGGAACCTTCCAGCTTCCTGTCTACGATTCAAGTCGGCATCACACTGGTCGGCATTCTCAACGGCGCGATCGGTGAAGCCGCAGTAGCCGATCCGTTGGCCGCGATGCTTGCCGGCGTCCCGCTCCTCGCCCCTTACGCCAAGGGGATTGCGCTGACCATCACCGTTATCGGCCTGACCTACTTCTCCGTCGTGGTCGGCGAACTGGTGCCTAAACGCCTGGCCCTGCTGGCACCGGAAGGCATCGCCTCTCTGATCGCCCGGCCGATGATGTTGCTGGCCCGCATCACCCATCCGCTGGTGGTGATCCTGTCCGGCTCGTGCTCGGCCATCCTGCGCCTCGTCGGCGCCCGCCGCAAGGAAGAGCCGCCGGTCACCGACGATGAGATCAAGGTTCTGATGGAACAAGGCGCAGAGGCCGGAGTCTTCCACGAAAGTGAGCAGGAGATCGTCTCCAACGTGCTGCGGCTGGACGAACAGCGCATCTCGTCGATCATGACGCCGCGCCGGGACATGTCGGTCATCGATCTGGAAGAGGACGAAGCGACGATCCGCCAGCGCATCGTCGATACCGAGTTCTCCCGCCTCGTGGTGTGTCGGGACGGCCTGGAGCACGTGGTCGGCGTACTGCAGACCGGCGACCTGCTGAAGAAGGCCCTGCCCGGCCACGGTATTTCGGTGGCGGACGTGGAGTCCGTACTGCATCCACCCTTGTTCGTACCCGAATCGGTCACCACGACCCAGTTGCTCGAGAGCTTCCGCCGGGCCAAACTCCAGTTCGCGCTGATCATCGACGAATATGGTGACGTTCAGGGTCTGGTCACCCTCACTGACGTGCTGGCCGCGATCGTCGGTGAGCTGTCGGTGCCGGACGCACCGGAGGACCGGGACATGCTGCAGCGGGAAGACGGATCCTGGCTGGTGGATGGGGACGTGGGAATCGAGCGCCTGAAGTCCGAACTCGACATCGGCGAGGATCTGCCGGGCGAAGAGGAGCACTCCTTCCACACCCTGGGCGGCTTCCTGATGTACGCGCTGGGCCGGGTGCCGGCCCCTACTGATCATTTCGAGGCGGCGGGCTGGCGCTTCGAGGTCATGGACATGGACCGTAACCGGGTGGACAAGGTGTTGCTGTCCCCCACCGAGAACCGAATAGCCAGGCCGGAGCGCACATCGGCCTGAGACCGGGCCGGACGCCTCGGCCGGTGGGCCGGGGCCTTTTCGTAGGGCGAGCCAATGGGACAGAGTGCAAGCCAAGCACGGCCAGCGATCAGCGCTGTCGACTCCATCGACGAGCAGGGGCTGGCACGCATCGTCCGCATTCTCGCTATCAGCATCATCTTGATCGGCATTTCTGTTCTGATCGGCTGGGCTGCGGACATCCCCCTTCTACGGTCCGTGCGTCCGGGGCTGGCGTCGATGAAAGGCAACACCGCCGCCGGCTTCGTCGTGACAGGGGTCGCGCTGTTCCTGCTTGGTGACCGGCGCCCCGGCGCGCAGCGGTGGGGCCGCGGACTCGGCGCCCTGGTGGGTATGTTGGGGTTGGCCCAGTCCATTCAGGCGCTCGCCGGCCTGGACCTCGGGCTGGACAACCTCATCATCGACTTCAACCGCTCCCCGGGTGAAACCTCGGGCCGGATGGGCGCCGCCTCGGCAGTGTGCCTGACTCTCAGCGGCTGGGCTCTGGCCCTTGGCCGCAGTGCCATTGGCAGCCGCCTGTGCCATTACCTGGCGGGGCTCACCGGGCTCCTCGGCCTGACCGCCATATTCGGCTACCTCTTCGATGTCGAATCCTTCTATCACCTGGCGCCCTACAGCACCATGTCGGTCCATACGGCCCTGGGGTTCTCGCTGCTGGCGCTGGGCATCGTGTTCAACCGCCTTCCGCCTGACGGCTTCGGCTGGCTGACACGGATCGCGGTCGCGATATCCATCGCTGCGCTGGTGATCGTCGGCTGGATCGTGACCGATCGCCTGCGCAGCGTCGATGACGCCAACCGCCTGGAGAGCCATACCTGGAAGGTCATGCTTGAGGTAGAGCAGCTGCTGACCACCCTGCTCGATGCGGAGTCAGCCGAGCGGGGTTACGCGGCCATCGGCGACGAGCACTTCCTGACGGCCTACCGTAATGCCGTCGCCGGCCTGCGCACAGGCGTCCTAGAGGTACGGCAACTCACCGCCGACAATCCTGCCCAGCAACAGCGGCTACAGGAACTGGAGATCCCACTCAAAGCACAAGTGGCCGGCATGGACCTCACCATTTCCCTACGCCAAAAGTTGGGCGCAGAGGCCGCCCACGCCTCCCTGCGGGACTTCTGGCACGAAGGCCACATGAGCGACATACGGCTCGGCGTTACGGCCCTGCTGGCCGAAGAAGAACGCCTGCTGCAGCAGCGCCAGAGGGCCAAGGAGGAGGCCTCTGCCCACGCACTTACAACCCTTGTACGCGGCGGGATTTTTGGCATCCTCACGCTGCTAGGCATCATTCTGCTGTTATGGCGCGAGAACGCACAGCGGCAAACCAGCCAGGCAGCACTGCGGGAGCACCGCAGGCATCTCGAGGAACTCGTCGTGGAGCGGGACAACGCGCTGACCCTGGCCATTGCCGGCGCCGACCTGGGCACCTGGAGCCTGGATGTCGGAAGCAACGTGGTAGTGCCCTCACCCCGCTGCCTCGAACTCTTCGGCTTGGAGTCCTACCGCTCGGTAACGCTGGACGATTTCGTTCAACGCATTCATTCCGACGACCGGGCGATCATGCAGTCCGCCCTCGCCGAGGCCATCACCAGGGGCAGCGTCTATCGTTGCGAATACCGCGTGGTCTGGCCCGACGGCTCGGTCCATTGGCTGGACGCATCCGGCCATGCTTCAAAGGAAGAACAAGGACGCAAAGTGCGGCGCATCAGTGGCGTGGTGCTCGACGTCACCGAAAGACGACAGCACGAGGAAAATCTGCGGGAAAGCGAGGCCCGCTTCCGCAGCTTCTTCGAGAACATGGCGGTCGGTGCCGGCCAACTGGATCTCCGGGGCCGCTACCTGGACGTTAACGAGCGCTATTGCGAGATCACCGGCTACAGCAGGCAGGAACTCCTCAATGGGATGGGGCCGACGGACATCACCCATCCGGATGACCTGCCCGCCGACCGGGAACGGATCGGCCGGCTACTCGCCGGCGGATACCTTTACGACACCGAGAAACGCTTCATTCGCAAGGATGGGCAGATTGCCTGGGTTCACATAACCGCCTCCACGGTCTGCGACGCCGATGGTGCGGTCAGCTACGTAACCGGCGCCATCGAGGACATCACGGCCCGCAAGGCGGCGGAGAAGGCGCTGGAAGAAAGCCGGCAACGGCTGATCAACTACAACCAGGATCTGGCGCGGGAGGTCGAGGTGCGCACCGCCGAGCTGTCCGAACGCCAGCGGGAGCTGCAGGCCGCCAAGGAGGCTGCCGAGCAGGCCAGCGAAGCCAAGAGTGCCTTCCTGGCAACCATGAGCCACGAGATCCGGACGCCACTCAATGCCATCCTGGGCACCGTGCAGATCCTCGAACGCGGCACCCTCGACGAGGACCAGCGCCAACTCGTGCGCAACCTGCGCACTGCGGGACGAGCCCTGCTGGAACAGATCAACGACGTGCTCGACCTCTCCAAGATAGAAGCCGGCCATTTCGAGCTGGAACACCGGCCCTTCGTCCTGCACAACGTGATCAGCAACCTGGTGGACGTCCTCTCCCCGGTGGCGGCCGCCAAGGGGATTGCGCTGGAGTGGGCACCGCTGCCGGAAATCGCCACCACGCTCATCGGTGATGCCCAGCGTATCAGCCAGGTGCTCTACAACCTCACCGGCAATGCGCTCAAATTCACAGCGGACGGGCATGTGGCGGTTTCCGTACAGGCGCTGTCCGAAGAGGCAGGTTGGATCACCCTGCGTTTCGCAGTGCGCGATACGGGAATCGGCATCGCCCCCGAACAACGGGAACGGGTCTTCGATGCCTTCGTGCAAGCCGACGAATCGACCCAGCGCCGATACGGCGGCACCGGTCTCGGGCTGGCGATCTGCCAGAAGCTGGTTGGCCTGATGGGGGGACAGATCGGTGTGGAAAGCCGGCTAGGCGAAGGCAGTGAGTTCTGGTTTACCGTGCCCTTCGAACTGGACAGCAGCGGGCCCCAGGAGCAGCCGCTCGATCTCCCGACCAGCGAAGGCCCCCGCCTCGCCGGCCTGCGGGTGCTGGTTGTAGACGACAGCCCTGTCAATCTCGATATCGCCCGCCGCCTGCTGGAACTGGAGGGCGCCCGCTGCCAGGTCGCCGACAGTGGCCACGCCGCCGTCGCAAGACTCAAGGCTGCGCCGGACGCCTTCGATCTGGTCCTGATGGATATTCAGATGCCCGAGCTGAACGGCATTGACACGACGCGGGCGATCCGCAACGAAGCTGGGCTGGCCGATCTGCCGATCGTTGCATTGACCGCCGGCGCACTGCCAAGCCAGCGGGAACGGGCAATGCAGGCGGGCATGAACGACTTTCTCGCCAAACCCTTCGAGCTCGATACCCTGGTTGCCACCGCACGACGCTGGGCCGGCCATGCAATCGAAGACAGCAGCAAGGCCCCTACCCCAACGCAATCTTCAGAACCAGCCTCCGACTTCCCTGAGATTACCGGCATCGACATACCCTCGGTCCACCGGCGCCTGCTCGGCGACCGCGGATTGCTCCTCTCCTCCCTCGCCCGGGTGCGCGACGAGTTCTGCGGAGTTGTCGATGAAGTGCGGTTCGCCCTTGCCCGCGGAGATTTCACAACGGCACGGCAACGCATGCACAAACTGCGCGGCGCCGCCGGCAATCTGTCGGCCATCGAAGTTACCGAGCTTGCCGCGCGGCTCGAGGCCACTTACGAAGGAGGCGACCAGGCGGCAGGGGAAAAAGATCTGGTGCAGCTCGAGGCCGCGCTGCACGGCCTGTTTACCTCTGCCGAAACCTGGCTGAAGCCCTCGCCTGCCGCCACGGGGCAGGACGCCCCGCCGATCGGCGACGAGGCCCTGGCGGACCTGCTCGCTGGCCTGCAAAACAATGACTTTGCAACCCTCGACGCGTTTGAAAAACAAAGGCCCGGGCTGGAGGCCCGCTTCGGCATCACGGCGATCATCCCGGTGGCAGCGGCCGTCGAAAACCTGGGTTTCAAGCTCGCCTTCGAGCTCTTGCAGGCGCTCACAAACAGATCGTGAAGGAGCAGCCGCCGTAATCAGCCCGGCAGCCCAAGAGGCGCTCAGCGCGACCGATCGGCGGGCGCCGGCACGACAGGGCTCTCTGCCTCATCAAGTCCCCAGTCGCCATGACAGTACCAGTCGTCACCGAGCATTTCTGCCGGATGCAGGGTCCGGCCCGAGCCATTGCCGCAGGCCAGTGAGTCGGCCGGGCAGTATTTGTCGCAGCCCCAGCAGATCCGCTCCGGATGGGCCGGATGCAAGGGAAACCTCTTCGCCATCACACTGCTCCTTGGCAAATAATGTTGAGCAGTTTACTCAGCTATTCCCTAGGGGCTTTGATCTGGGGCAAGAAGACCGGATGACAAGGCCTCGACGATCAGGAAGCTGCACTCACAGGTTCACGCTGTCGCCCTGCTGCGGCACGCTCACCTCATGCCAGCCCAACTCCACGCCGACAGCCTCGGCAAAATGGGCTGCCGCCGCCGCTTCCCCATGGACCACGAAGGTGTGGCGCGGCGGCGCGTGGAATCCCTTCAGCCAAGCGATGAGCCCGGCCTGATCGGCATGGGCCGACAGTCCACCCACCGTGTAGATGCGCGCACGCACCGGCACAGCCTCACCAAAGATATGCACGAGCCGGGCGCCGTCTACAAGGCGGCGGCCAAGCGTACCAGCGGCCTGGAAGCCGGCGATCAGCACGCTGCACTCGCTGCGCGGCAGGTTTTCGCGCAGGTGGTACTTGATGCGCCCCGCCTCGCACATGCCGCTGGCGGAGATGATCACCGCGCCGCTGCGGACTTCATTGAGGGCCCGGGAGGCCTCCACATCGGCGACGAACTCCACCTTCATCCGGTTCGGGTGTTCGCGCAGCCAGGCGGTCAGTTCGTGGGTCTCGTCGTCGAGCAGCGCCGGGTGGGCCAGCGTGATGCGGGTGGCCTCGTTGGCCATCGGCGAGTCCACATAGACCTTCAGCGGGGCCAGCCTTTCCCGCCGCACGAGATCGGCCAGGATGTAGATGATTTCCTGGGTACGTCCCACCGCGAAGGACGGGATGATCAAGTTGCCGTGGCAGGCCTGCGTCCGCCCGAAGGCGGCAACGATCTCGTCTTCCGTTTCCTGTAGCGGCCGGTGCAGGCGGTCGCCATAGGTCGACTCGATGAGCAGCACATCAGCGGTCGGCACAACGGGTTCCGGGTCGTTCAGAACCGGCCGGTCGCGCATGCCCAGATCGCCAGAGAACACCAGCTTGCGCGGCTTGCCTTCGCCGCTGACCGTCACTTCCAGCCAGGCCGAACCAAGGATGTGGCCCGCATCGTGGAAACACACCTGAATGCTTTCGGCTGGGTGAATGAGCTTGCCGTAAGTCGCCGGCCTCAGCAGCGGCAATGTGGCTTGGGCCTGGGCCACGGTGTACAGCGGCGGATGCACGCTGCGTCCATTCTTGCCACTACGCCGCTGATGGCGTAACTGCCACTCAGATTCCTTTTCCTGGATGTGGGCGCTGTCGAGCAGCAGCACTTCCAGCAGGTCTATCGTCGCCGGCGTCGCGTAGATCGGGCCGCGGAAGCCCAGCACGGCCAGGCGCGGCAGGAGCCCGGAGTGGTCGATATGGGCATGGGTGAGCAGCACGAAATCGATCTCGCGTACATCGAATCCGAAATCCAGTGCGCGCTGGTTCTTCAGGCGGGCCTCGCCGCCGCCCTGGAACATGCCGCAATCGACAAGGAAACGCAGATCGCCTGTTTCCACCAAGGTGCACGAGCCCGTGACTTCGCCGGCCGCGCCAAAGAAGCTGACACGCATTTTTACCGCCTCCTTTCGCGTCCAGCATGAACCTCCGCTCACCCGAACGCAAGGCAGGACGTGCCTTTCAGCCGATGGACACGCCAATCAGCGCGCCGCTGCCGTAGGTCACCCCGGCCGCTGCGGCGCCGATCAGGATCTGACGCACCACCGAATACACCGGACTCCTCCCGCTGAACAAGGAGGTTGCCAGCCCTATCCCGCCCAGCCCCACAGCGCTGAGGGACAGGCTCCAGACCATGCCCAACGGGCCGCCGGTCAGGAAATACGGCAGCACTGGAAAGATCGCACCCGCCGCGAACAAGGCAAACGACACCGCCGCGGCGCTCCACGGGTTGCCGCCCATCTCGGCGGGGTCGATGCCGAGTTCCTCCCGCACCAGCGTATCGAGCGCGGTGTCCCGGTCACGCATCATGTCGCGGGCGACCCGCTGGGCGTCCTCCCGGGCCAGCCCCTTGGCCTGGAAAATCAGGGCCAGCTCCTTGCGCTCGGCCTCCGGGTTTTCTTCCAGTTCCTGGCGTTCCTGCGCGACGCGGGTGGACGCAAATTCACGGGCATTCGTCACCGACAGCCATTCTCCCAGCGCCATCGAGACGGCCCCTGCGATGAGGCCGGCCAGGCCTGTGAGCAGGATCGTGTTGGACGAAGCCCCGGCCCCCGCCACGCCCATCACCAGGCACAGGCTGGACACCAGTCCGTCGTTGGCACCGAGGACCGCCGCCCGCAACTCGTTCCCCGAGCCACGCCCGTGCCAACGCTCGGCCCGCGCGATATCTGCGCCGACGTGCCCGCCGCGCCGATTGACAGCCTCGATGATCGCCGCATGGGAACGCTCTTCTCCGGACAAAGCCTCCGCGCCGGGCTGGCCGGCATATTTGTCGCGGTCGGCGAACTCCGCCGTGGCCAAGGCCGGCAACACGAAGTGCGGCCCGAAACGCCGGGCCAGCCACACCAGCATCCGCGTGCGCAGCCCCGGCGCATGGACTTCGACGCCGACGCCAGCCTCATCGAGCTTGCCTCGCCAGTGGGCGGCGTGACTCAGTTCGGCCTGGGACAGCTGGTGAAAAAGGTCCTGGCGCACCGGATCGGTCTCGGCCCGGGCCAGTCCGGCATACAAGGCGGCGCCGTCCTGCTCATCGCGCCAGTTCCGGTAGTAACGCTCGACATCCTTGTCCATGACCAGCGTCCTCCAGCCGAAAGACTATTGGCAGTCATCGCCAGGTGGATGGCCGCGAGGGGCATCGACCCGACAGGGTGCCTCTTCGAGATATTTGCGTGTGTGCTCCAGCGCCTTGCGGTGCAGGCAGTTGGCCGGATCCCGGAGCAATGCATTGACCCGCTCCAGCCAGTAGGCGCAATCGGGGTCGTGGGCGTGCAGCGCCTGATTGATCACTTCGATCGGATATGAACTCATGGTATTCCAGTTTCAAGCCCGAGGCGGGCAGTCTACCACTGTCGTATCGCAGCACGATTTGGGATGGATCAAAGGAAGCGACCTGTCCGCTAGCCAGGCATCCCCGCAACGACGCGTGGGCACGAAGTCCCCCCGCCAACCTTCAGCGAGCGGCTTGCCATCAGGCAGACGCACATCCGTGATGGACGAGGCCACCTACACTCGTCGGAGTTGCGGCTCTAATACTGCGCGCCCAGAAAGCAAAAACCCCGGCAGTGCCGGGGTTTTTGCTGATCTTGGATCACTACCGAAAGGCAGTGACAGTCTGGATCACTCCCACTCGATCGTTGCAGGCGGCTTGCCGCTGATGTCGTACACCACACGGTTGATGCCGCGGACTTCGTTAATGATGCGGTTGCTGACCTTGCCAAGCAGGCTGTGGGGCAGCTCGGCCCAGTGGGCGGTCATGAAGTCCTGGGTCTGCACGGCGCGCAGCGCGACGACGTATTCGTAGGTGCGGCCGTCGCCCATCACGCCGACGCTCTTCACCGGCAGAAAGACGGCGAAGGCCTGGCTGGTCTTGTCGTACCAGTCGGCGGCGCGCAGTTCGTCGATGAAGATCGCGTCGGCGCGGCGCAGCAGGTCGGCGTAATCCTTCTTCACTTCGCCGAGGATGCGCACGCCCAGGCCCGGGCCGGGGAACGGGTGGCGGTAGACCATCTCATGCGGAAGGCCGAGGGCGATGCCCAGCTCGCGGACCTCGTCCTTGAACAGTTCGCGCAGCGGTTCGAGCAGCTTGAGGTTGAGGGTCTCGGGCAGGCCGCCGACGTTGTGGTGGCTCTTGATGGCGTGGGCCTTGCCGGTCTTGGCGCCGGCAGACTCGATCACGTCCGGGTAGATGGTGCCCTGGGCCAGCCACTTGGCACTGGGCAGCTTGGCGGCTTCGGCCTGGAAGACTTCGACGAACTCGCGGCCGATGATCTTGCGCTTGGCTTCGGGGTCGGAGACGCCCTTAAGGTGGCCCATGAACTGCTCGGTGGCGTCCACGTGGATGACCTTGACGCCCAGATTGCGGGCGAACATCTGCATGACCATTTCGCCCTCGTTGAGGCGAAGCAGGCCATTGTCCACGAACACGCAGGTGAGCTGGTCGCCGATGGCCTTGTGCAGCAGGGCTGCAACCACGGAAGAGTCGACGCCGCCAGACAGGCCGAGGATCACCTCGTCGCTGCCAACCTGGGCGCGGACCTTCTCGATGGCCTCGTTCACGTAGTCCGGCATGTTCCAGTCGTGCTCACAGCCGCAGATCTCATGCACGAAGCGGGCAATCATTTCCTTGCCCTTGATGGTGTGGGTGACTTCCGGATGGAACTGCACGGCGTAGAACTTGCGAACCTCGTCGGCCATGGCAGCGATGGGCGTGGATTCGTTGGAGGCGATGACCTTGAAGCCCTGCGGCAGCTCGGTAACCTTGTCACCGTGGCTCATCCACACGTCCAGCAAGCCGTGGCCTTCGTCGTTGGTCCGGTCCTGGATGCCGCGGAACAGCTCGGAATGACCGCGGGCGCGGATCTCGGCATAACCGAATTCGCGCTTGCCAGAGCTTTCAACCTTGCCGCCGAGCTGGCTGGCCATGGTCTGCATGCCGTAGCAGATGCCAAACACCGGCACGCCGATCTCGAAGACGGCCTGCGGCGCCTTCCATTCTGTGGCCTCGTAGACCGAGTTCGGACCGCCGGACAGGATGATCCCCTGGGGCGCGAAGTTACGGATGAAGTCGTCCGACACGTCGTACGGGTGGATTTCGCAGTACACCTGCTGCTCGCGCACACGGCGGGCGATGAGCTGGGTGACCTGGGAGCCGAAATCGAGGATCAGGATTTTCTTGTGCACAGCGGTTCCGTTGGATGAAAACGAGTAATCGCGAATTATAGCGTCTGAGGCGCCAGGACGCCCTGCCTGAACACCTTGGAACGCAGAATCGAATCCATCCTCCAGCAAGCCGCGCATGCGCCACCAATGGGAGCCCTCCCAGAACACCCGCCCGCAGCCCTCGCACCGGGTGAAGCGCTCGTGGGTGCGACGAACCGAATCGGGCAGGCGCTCCAGTACCTCTACTTTAGGCACCAACCGCAACGGCGCATTGCATTCCAGGCAACGGGAAAACGGCCGGAAGGCCGGTGCCAGCGACAATCTGGCGGCCAGCTCGCGGAACTGTGCATCTGGTTTCAGGGCATGGACATAGCAGCCGCGAACAATCGCCTTGCGCATCAGCAAGGCCCGGTCGCGGGTCAGCACGATGCGCCGTTCGCGCCCGGCAATGGCGGCGATCTCGGGATCCGCGTAATCGTTGCGGAACAGGGTGTCGAAGCCCGCCATGCGCAGGCGGTGGGCCAGTCCGCCCAGGTGGGCATCGGCGATGAAGTGCAGACTGCCAGGCCGCATCGTCGACGCATCGGCCGGGGACACCTGGACGTCCGCGCCCTCCTCCAGCTTGGCATCCATAGACACCGGCCTGCCATCAACCAGCACCATGCCGATTTCCGTGTGCGGCACGCCGAGCAACTCGATAGCGTGCTTGAGCGTCGCTGTCGCGACCAGTTCAGCATCCAGCGGCCCCCCTCGCTGCAGTCGCGGCAGGAAGTCGCCCAGCACGCCAAGGAAATGAAAGCGGACGCGCACGGTGGATCAGTCGTCCCGCAGATCTCGGGTTAGCGGCACAAATGCCACGGTCAGCACGTTGCTGCTGGAGATGCCGCCATCCGCATGCTTTTCGATCAGCTTCAGGGTCTGAAAGGCGTGATTGAGGCCCACCGGAATGACCAGCCGCGCGCCTGGTTTCAATTGCTCGACCAAGGGCGGCGGCACGGCCGGCGCCGCTGCGGTGACAATAATTCCGTCGTAGGGCGCGTGCTCCGGCCATCCTTCGTAGCCATCGCCATGGCGGACCTCCACGTTGGCGTAGCCAAGCCTGGCCAGGCGGGGCGCCGCTTCATGAGCCAGCGCCGCGATGATCTCCACGCTGAACACCTGCCGGACCAGCTGCGCCAGCACGGCGGCCTGATAACCCGAGCCAGTGCCAACCTCCAGGATGGTCTGCCCCGCACGCGGTGCGAGCAGCTGGGTCATCAGAGCCACGATGAAGGGCTGCGAGATCGTCTGGCTGTGGCCAATGCCCACTGGTCCGTTGCGAAAGGCCAGGTAACGCACGTCCGCCGGCACGAAGGCTTCCCGCGGTACCGTTGCCATGGCATCCAGCACCTGAGGAGCCAACGCATCCAGCCCAGTTTCCCACCGGGTCGCAGCAAGCTCGCCGGCGATGTCTTCCAGCATCAGGGCCCGACCGCCCTTGTCGTAGTCGTCCGGAAACCTGGGCATGTGCCGCTCCTCCCGCCCGTATGTGGAAAAGATGCAATGCCGCCGTGGATCAGCACCGCCTGCCCCGGTAGACTATCGGGTTACGCCAAAAGTTACGCCGAACAGCGCAACCGGCACGATTTTCCATCGCCCGCAGGCCGGGCGCGTTTTACGAAGAGTTGGGTAACAGATTGACTACAAAAGAACAAACGAGCAGCCAGAAGTCGCTCGAAGAACTCCTGCACGGCCATACGCCGATGATGCAGCAGTACATCCGCATCAAGTACGAGCACCCCAATACCCTCCTCTTCTACCGGATGGGCGATTTCTACGAGCTCTTTTTTGAAGACGCCGAGAAGGCCGCCCGCCTGATGGACATCACGCTGACCACCCGCGGCAGCTCGGCCGGGCAGCCGATCAAGATGGCCGGCGTGCCGCACCATGCGGTCGAGCAATATCTGGCGCGGCTGGTGAAGATGGGCGAATCGGTGGTCATCGCCGAGCAGGTCGGCGACCCGGGCGCCACCAAGGGGCCGATGGAGCGCGCGGTGTCGCGTATCGTCACGCCGGGCACGCTCACCGACGCAGCCCTCCTGGACGACAAGGCCGACGCGCCGCTCCTGGCAGTCAACCTGCACCGCGGCGTGCTGGGCCTGGCCTGGCTCAACCTCGCCAACGGGGATTTTCGCGTGCTCGAATGCGATGCCCCGCAGCTGGCTGCCCAGTTCGAGCGCCTGCGCCCGGCCGAGGTGCTGATCCCCGACGGCCTGCGCCTGCCGCTGCTGGAGCATCTGGCGCCCAGCTTGCGCCGCCTGGCGGACTGGCAGTTCGATGCGGAAACCGCGCGCCGCCTGCTCACTACCCACTTCGGCACCCGTGACCTGGCCGGCTTCGGTGCCGATGAGATGCCGGTGGCCCTGGCCGCCGCCGCCGCGCTGTTCGACTACGCCCGCGCCACCCAGCGCCAGGCCCTGGCCCACATCACCGCCCTCACCGCCGAGCGGGACAGCGCCTACCTGCGCCTGGACGCCGCCACGCGACGCAACCTGGAGCTCACCGAAACCCTGCGCGGCGAAGCGGCACCGACGTTGTTGTCGCTGCTCGACACCTGCGCGACCAGCATGGGCTCGCGCTGGCTGCGCCACGCGCTGCACCATCCGCTGCGCGACCGCGCCGCAGCGGCCCACCGCCATGTGGCCGTCGGCGAGCTGGGCGAAGGTCCGGTAGAACCGGTGCGTCGCATCCTGCGCGGCGTGTCAGATGTGGAGCGGATCACCGCCCGCGTCGCGCTGCGCAGCGCCCGCCCACGCGATCTGTCGGCGCTGCGCGACAGCCTCGGCCGCCTGGCGGAACTGCGCGCGGCCCTCGGCACGCCGCGGGCGCCGCTGCTCGGGCACATGCTCGACGAGCTGGCCACGCCGGACGACGCGCTCGATCTGCTGAGCCGCGCGATCGCGCCGGAACCTTCCACCGTGCTGCGCGACGGCGGCGTGATCGCTACCGGATTCGACGCCGACCTGGACGAGCTGCGCGGCATTCAGACCAACTGCGGCGCCTTCCTGCTGGAACTCGAAGCCCGCGAGCGCGAGCGCACCGGCATCGCCAACCTGAAGGTCGAGTTCAACCGGGTGCATGGTTTCTACATCGAGATCTCCGCCGCCAACGCTGCCAAGGGCGAGCTGCCGGAGGACTACCGCCGCCGCCAGACCCTGAAGAACGCCGAGCGCTTCATCACCCCGGAACTGAAGGCCTTCGAGGACAAGGCCTTGTCGGCCCAGGAGCGCGCACTAGCCCGTGAAAAGCTGCTGTACGAAGGCGTGCTGGACCAGCTCGCCGGCGACATTCCGCGCTTTCAGCGCATCGCCCGCGCCTGCGCGCTGCTCGACGGCCTGTCGGCCTTCGCCGAAGCGGCAGCCCGCTACAACTACGCGATGCCTGAGTTCAGCGAGCAGCCAGGCATCGAAATTGTGGCCGGCCGCCATCCGGTGGTCGAAAGGCAGGTGGAGAACTTCATCGCCAACGACACCCGCCTCGACCCGACCCGCCGCATGCTGCTGATCACCGGCCCCAACATGGGCGGTAAATCGACCACGATGCGTCAGGTCGCGCTGATTGTGCTACTCGCCCACGTGGGCTGCTTCGTGCCGGCGAGCGCGGCGCGCATCGGGCCCGTCGATGCAATCTTCACGCGCATCGGCGCATCGGACGACCTGGCTTCCGGCCGCTCCACCTTCATGGTCGAGATGACCGAGGCAGCCGCCATCCTGCACGGCGCCACCGACCAGAGCCTGGTGCTGATGGACGAGATCGGCCGCGGCACCTCCACCTTCGACGGCGTTGCGCTGGCCGTCGCCATCGCCCGCCACCTGCTCGACAAGAACCGCTGCTGGACACTGTTCGCCACCCATTATTTCGAGCTGACCCGTCTGGCCCAGGACTACCCGGAGTGTGCCAACGTGCACCTCGACGCCGTCGAGCACAACCACGGCATCGTCTTCCTGCACGCGCTCGAGGACGGGCCAGCCAGCCAGAGCTATGGGATCGAGGTCGCCGCGCTGGCCGGCATTCCGTCAGCCGTGGTCCGTGACGCCAAGCGCCGACTGCGCGCGCTGGAAAACCGGGAGATCAGTGCGGGCCCCCAGGCCGACCTGTTCGCCAGCCTGCCGCCGGAAGAACCTGAGACCCCTGGGCACCCGGTGCTCGGCGCACTGGCCACAATCGATCCGGACACCCTGTCTCCGCGGGAAGCGCTGGAAGCCCTCTACGAACTCAAGCGCCTGACCGCATGAAGCCCCTCGCCCGCCTCGCCCTCACCTGCTCCGGCGCGCTGTTCGCGCTGTCGGCGTCCGCCGCCGAGCCGTTCAGCTTCGGCCTGTTCGGTGACACCCCCTACAACCGTGCCGAACGCGCCCACCTGCCCGGCCTGATCGCCGCGATGAACGCCGAGCCGCTCAGGTTCGTGCTCCACGATGGAGACATCAAAAACGGCGGTGAGCGCTGCGACGACGCCTTGTTCGAAGACCGGCTCCAGTTGTTCCAGACGAGCTTTCATCCGCTGATATTCGCCTTTGGCGACAACGAATGGACCGATTGCCACCGCGGCAATAACGGTGGCTACGATCCGCTGGAGCGGCTCGCCACGCTGCGCCGGATATTCATGCCCGAGCCTGGCAAGACGCTGGGGCAGAACCCGATGGCGGTGGAGTCGCAAGCCGGCGACCACGTTCATTCAGCCTACCGTGAAAACCTGCGCTGGCAGATCGGCCCGGTGCTGTTCCTGTCTCTCAACGTGCCCGGCAGCGACAATAACTACGGCCGCGGCAGCCAGCCGAGCGATGAGTTCGTGCAGCGCAGTGCAGCGCTAAGGGCCTGGATTGCCGACGGCTTTGCGCTGGCCCGCAGCCGGGGCCTGGAAGGCGTGATGCTGGCCATGCAGGCCAATCCGGACATCGAGGATTTCAGCCAGGGCAAGCCCAACAAGGGTTACCGGGCGCTGCTGGAGCAGATCCTTGCTGAGACAAAGCATTTTTCCGGGGAGGTGCTGCTGGTGCATGGCGACACGCACTTTCAACGCATCGACAAGCCTCTGCGTGATCCGGCCAGCGGCGAGGTAGTGAAGAACTTCACCCGCCTGGAAACCTTTGGCTCACCCTTTATGGGCTGGGTAAAAGTGGACGTGGAACCTGGGCGGCTGCCCCTGTTCCGCTACACCGTACTCCCTTACAGTCCGGCGCGGGCGGACAACGCCAACTGAAATGCGTTAGCGCTGCTGCGGGTTCATGCGTCCCATGACCAGCTCCAGCGCACGCCGCACGCTGTCGGCAGCCGCATCAACACCGTCGGTCGCCGCGACCTCACTGACCACATGATAATGCAGCACCAACAGACCACGCAGCTTGCCCCAGGCGACCGGGTTCTCCGACGGGCACAGGCTCTGGTCGCCGCGTAGTACAGCCTCGGCTACGCCGGGCTCCAGCAGGCTGATGTCGCACAGCTGGGCCAGGCGGGCGATTTCGAGGTCAATGGACAGAAGTTCCGCGTCGTGGTTTTCGAAGGTGGCCATGGTGTGAGGCTCCGCAATGATTTCCAGCCCATCTTACCGCAGCGCAACAAACAAAACGTCATGACCGTACCCATCGATATCAGCGAAGAATCCGGCGTCCGCTACCTGCACTTCGGCTCGGTGTGGGTACAGGGCGCCATGCGCATCCGCAAGCCGGACGCACTGGAACTCGAATACACCCGCGAGATGATGGCCGGCCTGCTCCTGCGGGCCGCGCCCTGGCCGGAGCGGGTGCTCCTGATCGGCCTCGGCGCCGGCTCCATCGCCAAGTTCATCCACCGCCATTTGCCGCAAGCCCGTACCACCGTCGTCGAGATCGCACCGGAAGTCCATGCGGTGGCCAGCCAGTATTTCCGCCTGCCACCCGAGGACGAACGCCTGCAGGTGATGATCGGCGACGGCGCGCATTTCGTCGCCAACGACGAAAGCCAGTGGGACCTGATCGTCGTGGACGGCTTCGATCGCAACGCCCGCGCCGGCGAGCTCGCCAGCCAGGCCTTCTACGAAGCCTGCAAGGCACGGCTGTCGTCCGATGGCCTGTTGAGCGTCAACCTGTTCGGGCAGATCCGCGGTTTCAAGACCCAACTCAAGCGCCTGGGCGAGGCCTTCGACGGGCACGTGTTCGCCCTGCCGCCTTGCCCCAGCGGTAACGTGGTGGCCTTCGCCCGTGGCGGCAATCCGGTGGACACATCGCCGCCTTCGCTCGGCGAGCGCGTCACCGAACTCAAGGCTGCAACCGGCCTCGACCTCAAGCCGACCCTCAAGCGACTGGAGAAATCGGGGCAATTGCCAGACGGCCGGATCGCCTTCTGATGGAGCGCGTGGACTGCGTGGTGATCGGCGCCGGCGTCGTCGGCCTGGCCTGCGCCCGCGGCCTCGCCGAGGCTGGACGTGAAGTGCTGATCCTCGAAGCCACGGAGCGCTTCGGCAGCGGCATCTCCAGCCGCTCCAGCGAGGTGATCCACGCCGGGCTCTACTACCCGACGAACTCCTGGCGTGCGCGCCTGTGCGTCGCCGGCCGCCAGGCCTTGTACGCCTACTGCGCCGAGCGCCCCATTCCCCATCGCCGCACCGGCAAGCTGCTGGTGGCAACGGATGCCGGACAGCTGCCGCAGCTGGACGCCATTGCCAGCCGCGCCGCGGCCAATGGCGTAACGGGCCTGCGGCGGCTCCAAGCCAACGAAGCCATCGAACTGGAACCGGAACTCCGCTGCGTCGGTGCCCTGCTGTCACCGGACACCGGCATCATCGACAGCCAGGCGCTGATGCTGTCCCTGCTCGGCGACGCGGAAGCAGCCGGCGCCACGCTGGCCTTCAACAGCCCGGTACTGCGCGGCGAGCGCGTCGGGGATGGTTTTTTGCTCGAAGTAGGTGGTGATGCGGAGCTGAAGCTCCAGGCTCGCAGCGTGGTCAATGCCGCCGGCCTGGGCGCCGTCCCACTGGCACGCCGTTTTGGCGGCCTCGCGGCGGAGCGCCTGCCCAAGGCTCGTTTTGCGAAAGGCAATTACTTTACGCTTCAGGGCAAGGCGCCCTTCCGCCACCTGATCTACCCCATTCCGGAGGCCGCGGGGCTGGGCGTACATCTCACGCTGGACCTGGGCGGCCAGGCCCGCTTCGGCCCCGACGTCGAGTGGATCGACGCACCGGACTACGGCGTAACGCCAACACGGGCGGAATCGTTTTATCCGGCGGTACGCCGCTACTGGCCCGGCCTGCCGGACGGTGCGCTACAGCCCGCCTACGCCGGCGTGCGGCCGAAGATCCACGGCCCCGAGGAGGCCGCCGCCGATTTCATGCTGCTGGGCCCGCGGGACCACGGCGCGCCTGGCCTCGTCGAGTTGTTCGGCATCGAATCGCCGGGCCTGACAAGCTGCCTGGCGCTGGCAGATGCAGTGCTGGCCACGCTGGGCCAGCACTGATCATCAGGCCGTGGGCGCCTCGGCAGGCGCTGGCGGCAACCACAAGCAGTTGCCCTTGTTGGCCTTGGCAATCTCGCCCAGCACCTTGTCGTGGCCTTCCAGTTCCTCCGGCGTTGCCCGCAGCACCCGCAGCGGCGGACGCTCGATCGGCCCGCCGGCATCGCCGTCGTCCACCTGGGTGGCCGGCTCGTCGAGCATCATGATCAGGCTCTCCTGGCCACGGGTCATGGCCAGGTAGACATCGGCGAGCAGCTCCGCATCGAGCAGAGCGCCGTGCAGCGTCCGGTGCGTATTGTCGATCTCGTAGAGGCTGCACAGGGCGTTCAGCGATGCCTTCTTGCCGGGGTTCTGCTCCTTCGCCAGCTTGAGGGTGTCGATCACGCTCGGGCAGATCGCGGTGAGTAGCGGCCGGCCCAGGAGGTTCAGCTCATGGTTCAGGAAGCCCACGTCGAAGGACGCGTTGTGGATCACCAGCTCGCCATCGGCGACGAATTCCTCGAACTCCTCGACGATGTCCTTGAACAACGGCTTGTCCACGAGGAACTCGTTGGTGATTCCGTGCACCGCGATCGCACCCGCATCGATCTCCCGCTGCGGGTTGATGAACACATGGTAGTGGCGCCCCGTCAGCTTGCGATCGATCAGCTCCACGCAACCGATTTCGATCACCCGGTCGCCGTTCTTCCAGTCTAGGCCGGTGGTTTCCGTATCGAGAACGATCTGCCTCATGCTGCTGCTCCTGTATCCACGATCTTTCCTGTCTTGCGCACGGCATCGACGCCACGCCGGGCCAGTGCATCGGCCCGTTCGTTCTCGGGGTGGCCTGCGTGGCCCTTGACCCACAGCCAGCGCAACTGATGACGGGACGCCTCGCTGTCGAGGGCCCGCCACAGGTCTTCATTCTTGACCGGTTCCTTGGAGGCGGTCTTCCAGCCCCGCGCCTTCCAGCCGTGGATCCACTCGGAGATACCTTTCTGCACATACTGGGAGTCGGTATGCACCCGCGCCGCGACCGGACGCTTGAGCGCCTGCAAGGCCCGAATCACCGCCAGCAGCTCCATCCGGTTATTGGTGGTGGCGGGCTCACCGCCCCACAGCTCTTTCTCGTGGGGGCCAGCGCGCAGGATCGCGCCCCAGCCGCCCGGGCCCGGATTGCCCGAGCAGGCGCCATCCGTATAAATATCAATCTCGTCCAAAATCTCTCTCGACCAGGGTTTTCTGTGAGCCCTCCCGACGAGGGCTCGTCTTCTGAATAAGAGGCGCCAGCGCACGCGCCGCCGCCTTGCGTTCCCATTTCGGCATGATCAGCCGCATGCCCTGCACCCGCTTGATGGCGTGAATGAGGTAGACCCCGCCGCCTATCGGCCACCAGCGGCTCCCGGCGCCATCCAGGAAGGCCATTCGCTCGATCCACTTTTCCTGCTCCAGTGCCGGTACGTAACAGCCGGAGGCCTGGCAGTTGGCCTCAAAGCTGAGCAGGGCCAGCCAGTCCTTGATGCGCCGCAGAGACAAATACTGCCCGTGCCAGGGGTAGGCGCAGGCTTCCCGCGCCAGCAGGCGCTTCATCCCGAAAAGGCTGAGCGGATTGAAACCGGCAATCACCACATGCCCCTCCGGCACCAGCACCCGCTCCACCTCCCGCAACACCTGGTGCGGGTTGGCAGCGAACTCCAGCACATGGGGGAGCACGACCAGATCCAGGCTGGCGGCGGCAAAGGGCAAGGCTGCATAGTCGAGCTCCACCTGCACTTCACCTGCCCCAGCACGAAAACGGAAGGGCATCCGGTTGGCCTGCAGCAGATCGAACTCCGGCAGCCCAAGCTGCACTGCGTGGTAACCGAAGATATCCGCCACCAAGGTATCGAACCGCGTCCTCTCCCATGCCATCACATAGCGCCCCAGCGGGGTTTCAAGCCACGCGTGCAGACCAGGAAAGGATTCGGGGGAGGACATTGTCGGATGCGGACTTGGAGCGGCTACAATCACGAGATGCAGATTATCCCTCTTCCCGCGTTCCGCGATAACTATATCTGGGTCCTTCGCCACGACAGCCGCGCCGTCGTCGTGGATCCGGGCGATGCCGAGCCGGTGCTCCGTTACCTGTCCAGCGAAGGCTTGAGCCTGGAGGCGATCCTCGTCACCCACCACCACTCCGACCACGTCGGCGGGTTGTCTGCCTTGCTCGCCACGGCGTCCGTACCCATTTACGGGCCGGCGCGGGAGGACATCGCCGGCATCAGCCATCCCGTCGCTGAAGGCGCAGAAGTCCGCCTGCCGGGCATCGGCGTCCGCTTCCGGGTGCTCGATATCCCCGGCCACACCGCCGGCCACGTGGGTTATTACGGTGAAGGCGCGCTGTTCTGCGGCGACACGCTGTTTGCCGCCGGCTGTGGCCGCCTCTTTGAAGGTACGCCGGCCCAGATGCATGCATCCCTCGGCAAGCTGGCAGCCCTGCCGGGCGACACGCAGGTCTATTGCACGCACGAATACACTTTGTCGAACCTGGCCTTCGCCGCTGCCGTCGAGCCCAGCAACACGGCCGTCGCCGAACGCATTGCCGCCTGCCAGGCACTGCGTGCAGCAGACCAGCCGACAGTGCCCTTCCCGCTGGCCGGTGAGTTTGCCACCAACCCCTTCCTGCGCAGCAGCGAGCCGGAGGTGATCCGTCAGGCTGAAACCCAGGCCGGACATGCCCTGGCAAACCCGGTGGACGTGTTTGCTGCCATCCGGGAGTGGAAAAACCGCTTCTAGGATTCGGGAGTCAGGCTGCGGGCGAGATGACGGCAGCGGCCGCGGCAATGCGGTTCCGCCCGCCCTGCTTTGCCTGGTAAAGCGCGTCGTCAGCAGCCTTGATCAGCGTCGCCGAGTTGATGTCCCCGCGCCCAGGCACCACCGAGGCGGCGCCAATGCTGATGGTTACCACCGTATTCGCGCGGGAATAGCGGTGGGTGATGGCAAGGCCTTCAACCGATGAACGCATGGCTTCGGCAACCTGCAGAGCACCGGCGATGTCGGTGTCCGGCAGGATCACCGCGAACTCCTCGCCGCCGTAGCGGGCCACCAGGTCGGCCGGGCGGCGCAGGCTGCCCTTGAGAATGCGCGCCACCGCCTTCAGGCACTCATCGCCGACCTGATGGCCGTAGCCGTCGTTGAACTGCTTGAAGAAATCCACGTCGCAGAACAACAGGGCCAGCGGACGTGCCTGGCGGACGGCCCGGCGCCACTCGGACTGCAGCGTATCGTCAAACTGGCGACGATTCGGGATGGCCGTCAGGCCATCCAGGGAGGAAAGGCGGGTCAGCTCCTGGTTGGCCTCGTCCAGCTTGCGGGTCAGCACCAGCAGCGAATAACGCATCTGGGCAATGCGCTGCATGGCCCGCACCTTGGCGGCCAGCACGGTTTCCGAAACCGGCTTGATCAGGTAGTCGTCGCCACCGACGGCGATCCCTTTCTCCAGGTCTTCGTCACTGGTGCGCGCGGTGAGAAACAGGATCGGCGTCCATTCCCCGGCCTGCTCCAGTTGCCGGATACGCCGCGCAACCTCGAAACCGTCCATGCCCGGCATGATGATGTCGAGCAGAACGAGGTCGGGGCGCTCCTGCTGGAACAGCTCGATACCCTTCTCCCCGTTGCGCGCGACAATGGGCTCTATGCCGATCTTGCGGAGTTGATGGGAGACCAGCGTCGCGCTGGTCAGCGTATCCTCAATCAACAACGCTTTCACTGAAGGCTCTCGAACGGTCGGTAGGTGGAAAATGAAGGGGCCTAGGCCATGAATGCCCTGCGGGGGATTGTGCCCTAAATGGGCTGACAATGGCGCCCTGAAGACCTTTCGGAGCGCAAGGATTTGTTGCGGAATGGCGCCGGCCGCGGTTTGACCCCCTATACACCGACGGCTAGAATCCCGCCTTTGCTTTTTGCGCGACGGATCCTGATGTTCCCAAGAGTTATCGCGCTGCTCCTTTCTCTATCCTGGGTTGCGCCCGTGCTTGCCGTCGACGACGGCCAGGTTCCGCAACAGCTGGCCCAGGCTCCGTCGCTACTCGATGCGAACGGCGCATCCCCCGTGATGCAGACCTTCGAGATCCGGGATCAGCACGTCAAGGTACCCACCATCGACCTGACGGTGGAGCCCGACGACCTATGGGAACGCATCCGCCGCGGCTTCTCCATGCCGGACCTCAACACCGACCTGGTGACCGACCGGCAGATTTACTACATCAACCGCCCCGGCGCCCTGCGCCAGATCTTCAGCCGCGGACAGCGCTACCTCTACTACATCGTCGAGGAACTGGAGCGCCGTGGCATGCCCACCGAACTAGCCCTGCTGCCGATGGTGGAAAGCGCCTTCAACCCGATGGCCCTGTCGTCGGCCCAGGCCTCCGGCCTGTGGCAGTTCGTGCCATCCACGGGCAAGACCTACCGACTGGAGCAGAACTGGTGGGTGGACGAGCGGCGCGACGTGATCGCCTCCACCAATGCCGCGCTGGACTACCTGCAGTACATCTACGAGATGCACGGCGACTGGCATCTGGCCCTCGCCTCCTACAACTGGGGCGAAGGCGCGGTCGGCCGGGCGGTGGCCAAGAACCGGGCGGCCGGCCAGCCCACCGAATACCAGTTCCTGAACATGCCGGGCGAAACGCGCTACTACGTGCCCAAGCTGCAGGCGCTGAAGAACATCGTGGCCCAGCCCGAACTGTTCGGCATCACCCTGCCGTCCATCCCCAACCGGCCCTATTTCGCCACCGTCGAGAGCCGCGTGCCCCTCGACCTGGCAACGGCGGCCCGCCTGGCCGAAACGCCGGTGGAAGAAATCCTCGCCCTCAACCCCGGCTACAAGCGCCCCGTACTGCCGACCAACGGCACCCAGTCGCTGATCATTCCCGCCAACAGGGTGGATACCTTCCTCAGCAACCTCGAGAAACATGACCCGGCCAGCGCAGCCTGGAAAACCTATGAACTGCAGGAAGGCGAAGGCCTCGAAGGCGTCGCCGACCGGCTGGGCATCTCGGCCACTCGCCTGCGCCAGGTCAATGGCCTGTCGCCGCGGGCACGCATCGGCACCGGCTACACCCTGATCGTCCCGTCGGAAAGCCAGGGCGAGCGCATCACCCTCGCCAACATGCTGCCGACCAAGCCCCAGGCTGGCGCCGTAGAACCGCCCAGCTTCATCGTCCAGCGGACCGTCGTACGCGGCCGCAACGGCAAGCCGACCGTGATCGAACGCAAGGTGCCGGTCGGCGCCGCGCCGATCAAACCCTTCGCCCACGGCAAGGCCGAAACCGCGCCCGCCAAAGACAAGGACCAGGAGAAGGACGCCCCGCGCGGCAAGCACGGCAAGAGCAAGGGCTCCGACAAACAGGACGAGAAGCCCACCTCCGAAAAAACCTCGGCAAAAGACAAGTCCACGTCGTCTGCCAAGGAAAAGGATTCAGGCAAGGACAAGCCCTCAGCCAAGGAGAAACCCGCGGTCCACGAGAAGTCCCAAGGCAAGGAAAAAGCGGCCGGGAAAGACAAGGCCGCTGACAGCAAGGCAGAGAGCAGCCACAAGGCTGACAAGAAGGACAGCGGCAACAAGTCCAAGGACGCCAAGGACAGCGCCGGCAAAGACAAGAAGCACCACTGAGGGCAGACCAGGTCTTCCTTCGGGCTCCTCTGGTGCGAAGCGGCTCGGCGGAGCGCGGAACCAGCCCCGCAGGCTTGCGCCCAACCGGGCGCCTGGTCACTCAGTACAAATGACAGCGCACGACCCGGCTCACCGACAACCGGGTTTCTTCCGGATAGGCCTGCCGGCACACCTCCATGGCCTGGCTGCAGCGGGGATGGAAATGGCAGCCGGCCGGGGGTGCCAATGGCGACGGCAGATCACCATGAGTCGCTCCGTTCCCGGCAACGACTTCCCCTTCGCGCCCATCCACCCGCGGCACCGCCGCCAGCAGTATGCGCGTGTACGGATGACTGGGTGACCTCAGCACCTCCTCCGCGCTTCCCTGCTCGACGATTCGCCCGAGATACATCACCGCCACATGGTGGGCGAGATAATCAACCACTGCCAGGTTGTGGGTGATGAACAGGTAGGACAGGCCATATTCCGCCTGCAGCTCCCGCAGCAGATTGAGGATCTGCGCCTGCACCGATACATCGAGGGCACTGGTCGGCTCGTCGCAGACGATCAGCTTCGGCGATACGGCCAGTGCGCGGGCGATGGCGATGCGCTGGCGTTGTCCGCCAGAGAATTCATGGGGGAAGCGATGGCGCATCGCCGGATCCAGCCCGACCCGCTTGAGCAAGGCCTCAACCTTGAGGGTACGCGCCTCGGCGCTCTTCTCGACCTTGAGCGCCGCCATACCTTCCTCCAGGATCTCGCCGACCCGCATGCGCGGATTGAGGGAGCTGAACGGGTCCTGGAAGATCATCTGCAGATCCCGCCGCAGCGGCTGCCATTCCCGTGGGCTGAGACCAAGCAGTTCGTGGCTGCCATAGCGCGCCTTGCCGCCGGTGGCCGGCAGCAGGCTGAGCAGGGCCTTGCCAGCAGTGGTCTTGCCGCAGCCCGATTCGCCGACAAGCGCCAGGGTCTGGCCTGACGGCACGGTCAGCGACACGCCATCCACCGCCTTCACATGGCCGACGACCCGACGGAACAGGCCCTTGCGAACCGGGAAATGGACCTGCAAGCCCTCCACCTCCAGTGCCGCGCCGCTGGCAGTTCCGCTGGAGGCCACATCGCGAGCGGTCGTCGCCTCCTTCAGCCAGCCGATCGGCGCAGCTGGGTCGTACAGATGGCAACGCACGGCCTGGCGACCGACGACATGCATGGCCGACGCCGCTTGGCGGCACAAGTCCTGTGCCTGCGGGCAGCGATCGGCAAAACGACAGCCGTGCCGATGGGCCCCGAGGCGGGGCACCTGCCCCTCGATGGTCTCCAGTACCCTGCCCCGCTGGGCCTCTGTAGGCAACGCTGCAAAGAGCTTGCGGGAATAGGGGTGCAGCGGTGTGCTGAAGAAATCCTCCCGCCTACCGGTCTCAACCAGCTCGCCGGCGTACATCACGCCGACCCGGTGGGCCATGCGCGCTACCACGCCCAGATCGTGGGTGATCAACAGCATGCCCATGCCACGCCGGGCCTGCAGATCGGAGAGCAGATCCAGCACCTGGGCCTGGATCGTCACATCCAGCGCCGTGGTGGGCTCGTCGGCAATCAGTAACTGCGGGTCGCCCGCCAGTGCGATGGCGATCATGACCCGCTGCTTCATGCCGCCAGACAGCTGGAAAGGATATTCCGCGAGGCGTCGCCGTGCGTCGGGAATGCCGACCGCGTCGAGCAGACGCTCCGCCTCGTCCCAAGCGGGCTTGCCGTGGATGCCCCGGTGGCGGACCAGCACCTCGCCAATCTGATCGCCAACCGTCATGACCGGGTTGAGGCTGGTGGCCGGCTCCTGGAAGATCATCGCCAGCCGGCTGCCGCGGATGTCGCGCATCCGCACTTCGGGCAAGCTTTGCAAGGCTTCTCCGCTAAGCCTGACGCTGCCGCCCGAGATCCGGCCGCCAGCCGGCAGCAGGCGCATGCAGGCCAGCGCGGTCATCGATTTGCCGCAACCCGATTCGCCCACCAGCGCAAGCGTCTGCCCGGCAGGAACGGCGAAACTGATGCCATCCACGGGATGCACGCGCCGGCCCGCAGCGCCCAGCTCCACCTGCAGCTCGCTCACCTGCAACAGCGCCTGATTGTCCGAGTCCAATCTATTCATTCCAAAAAAAACGGACCGCAAGGCGATCCGTTCTGCGAATTCGGGTTGGCCGGCGCCGGACGAAGCCGCAGCGCCGGCCACCTGGCATCAGTGGTGATGACCGCCTTCACCGTGCACATGGCCGTGGCCGATTTCCTCGGCGCTGGCGGCACGCACGCTCTTGACGGTGATGTCGAAGACCAGCGCGGTGCCGGCGAGGGGGTGGTTGCCATCCACAACGACCTTGCCGTCGGCGATGTCGGTGATGCGGTAGACCATTTCGTCCTCGCCATCCTCGCCCACGCGCTCGAAGGACATGCCGACTTCGATGTTGTCGGGGAACAGGGTGGCGTCTTCCACCAGCACCAGCTCCTCGTCGTACTCGCCAAAGGCATCTTCCGGCTGCAGCTTGACCTTCAGGCTGTCACCGCTGTTTTTGCCGTGCAGGGCTTCCTCGATCACGGTGAAGATACCGTCGTAACCGCCATGCAGGTACACCAGCGGGTGCTGGCCGTCGTCGATCACGTTCCCATCGGGGTCGGTAACCTTGTAATCAAGCGTGACGACCGTGTTCTTGGCGATTTCCATTTACATTCCTTGAGTTGAGTTGCTTTATCAGCTGGAAGACTTCGGCGGCATGGCCGCGCGGATTCACATCGTGCAGCACATGCTGCACCACCCCGTCGCTGGAGATGATGAAGGTCGAGCGACGCACGCTGCGCTTGGCGACCCCATCGACCACGCCCGACAACCACACACCGTACAGGCGGCACACCTCGCCATCCTCGTCGGACAGCAATTCCACCGACAGGCCGTGCTGATCGCGGAAATCGGCATGGGTCAGGCAGTCGTCGGGACTCACGCCGATCACCATGCAGTTCTGCTGCTCGAAGTCGGCGTCATGGTCGCTGAAATCAATGGCCTGACGCGTGCAGCCGGGGGTGTTGTCACGGGGATAGAAGTACAGGACCACATGTTTGGACCCCAGCACCGAGGCCAGATCGAACATTTCCATGTCGGCATCGGGCAGGGAAAAGAGCGGAGCAGGCGAGCCTTCGCAAGGCGTTGCCGGCGAGTCGGAGGATTCTAACCGAGCAGCGCTGAGAACTCTACCCGAAGCTTCTTGCGGGCTGACGAACATGGGCATCTCTCCTCCGGGGGCGAATGAGGGCTCTCGGGAGCCCGTAGGGGTTGGGCAAATCTGTTCGTGTGGCTTGGTCTTGTCTGCGAAATATGTCGGCTGCTGTTCCGGATGCCAGCTTGCCACACCTGCATCAGTCAGGAGAAGGCATGCTCTTGAATGGATAGTCCACCGCCCGCCGAGGCTCAAGTCATTTATGGCTGCGGGCTGCAGTTTGTCACGCTTCCCGGGGCCGGCCCCGGCCGGCAAAGGCACGCGCGGCTTGCCATCCGCCGCAACCTGTATAAAATTACACAAGACTCACAGGAGCCCTCCATGTCCGACAATCTCACCCCCCGCCAACAGGAAATCCTCCAGCTGATCCGCGACACCGTGGAGCAGGAAGGGCGTCCGCCGACCCGGGCCGAGATCTGCAGCGCCTTCGGCTTCCGCTCGCCCAACGCGGCGGAGACCCATCTGCGCGCCCTCGCCGCCAAGGGCGTCATCTCCCTTGAAGAAGGCCGCGCCCGCGGCATCCGTCTGAAGGAGGCCCTCGGACTGCCGCTGATCGGGCGGGTCGCCGCCGGCAGCCCCATCCTTGCCGCCGAACATGTGCAGGGCCGCTACCAGGTGGACCCGGGGCTGTTCTCGCCCCGCGCCGACTACCTGCTGATGGTGCGCGGCCTCAGCATGCGCGATGCTGGCATCCTCGATGGCGACCTGCTGGCCGTACATCGCACCACCGAGGTCCGCGACGGCCAGATCGTCGTCGCCCGGGTGGAAGACGAGGTGACAGTCAAGCGCCTGGCCCGCAAGGGCCCCATCGTCGAGTTGCTGCCAGCCAACCCGGACTTCGAACCCATCATCGTGGACACCCGCAACGACCAGCTGGAAATCGAAGGCATCGCCGTCGGCCTGATCCGCAGCGACAGCTTCTGACCCTCCGGCATCGCCTGAACCACGCCATGGCCGCCTCCGCTTCCGCCTTATCCCTGGACCATCTGGTCTGGCGCGGCGATCGGCTGGCCACGCCGGCCCTACCGGGGCGAACGACCGGCCACCCGGCACTTGACGCAGCCCTGCCCGGAGGCGGATGGCCCCTCGCCGCGCTGAGCGAACTGCTGCTGCCCCGCAATGGTGTCGGTGAACTGGGGTTGCTGCTCCCCCTGCTCGCCAGCGTGCCTGCAGGGCGCTGGGCGGCCTGCATCGCTCCGCCCGGCCTGCCCTATGCGCCAGCCCTCGCCGCCGCCGGCGTACCGCTCGAACGCCTGCTCATCGTCCAAGCCGAGAGCCCGGCCCATGCCCGCTGGGCAGCTCGCCAGTCCCTCGACTCGCGCAGCTGCGAGGTGGTCCTGCTGTGGCTGGCCGACGCCGACATGGGCGCCCTGCGCCGCCTGCAGTTGGCCGCCGAAGAAAGCGGCACACCACTGATCCTGCTCCGCCCCGCAAGCGCTGCCCGCCAACCCTCACCGGCAGTGCTGCGGCTGGCCCTCAGCCCCTGCCGAGGCGGCATCGGTATCCACATCCTGAAACGCCGCGGGCCACAACTGGCCGAGCCCGTGAGACTCGAACTCCCCTGGCCGGGCGGTGGCCCACGTCCCGATGGAGGCCTCGAGCCTTGCTCGGCAGCCCCCCGCGCGCCCCAGCCCTCCCCCGTTGGCAAGCATGCTCTGGTGCGCCCTCTACCTGCCCGATCTGCCCCTCCAGGTCTTCACGCGGGGGCGCAGTGATGCCGCCCCGCTGGCGATCCTCGATGGCCATCCGCGCCGCAGGGTGGTGGCCGCGGATCCGGCAGCAATGGCGCGCGGCGTGGAGCCAGGGATTGGCCGGGCCAGCGCACTGGCCATAGCGCCGGAGCTGTGCCTGATCGACCGGCAGCCTGCCCTCGAACACGCCGCTCTGGTCGACATCGCCACCTGGGCCGGGCGCTTCACCCCCGCCATCAGCCTCGCCGCGCCCAACGCCGTTCTCCTCGAGGTGGAGGCCTGCCTGCGCCTGTTCGGCGGACTCGCCCCCCTGAGCCGGCAGATCATCCGGGAAATCGAGGAGCTGGGCTTCCTCGCCCGCCTGGCGATCGCCCAGACACCCCTGGCAGCCCGCTGGCTGGCCCGCTTCGGCAGCGACGATGACGCCAGTGCTCCCCTGGCCGGCAGGCTCGATGCACTGCCGCTGATCGCTCTTGCCGAGGGCGCGCCGGTCGGGCCCGACAGCCTGGACCTGCTCACCGGCACCGGCCACGCCACCTTGGGAGAAGTACGCCGTCTGCCCCGTCACGGCCTCGCACGACGCCATGCCCAGGCCGTCACCAACGCTATCGACCGGGCTTACGGACACATTCCCGACCCGTACCCCTGGTTCCAGCCCCCCGAACGCTATCTGTCCCGCCTGCCGCTGCCGACGCCGTCCGATCAGGTGGAAACCTTGTTGTTCGCCGCCCGGCGCCTGCTCGCTGGCCTGGCCGGCTGGCTCGATGCCCGCCAGGCCGGGATCGAGCGCTTCACGCTGGTTCTGGAGTTCGAACGCAACAGCCGAGCGCCGGAAGCACCGTTCGAGATCGTACTGGGCACCCTTTCCCGGGACATGCAGCGCTGCCAGTTGCTGGCCCGCGAACATCTGAACCGGACACCTCTACCGGCCCCGGTCGATGCCCTGCGCCTCACAGCGGACGAGCCCCGTCTACTTGCTCCACCCGACGGCGATCTTTTCCACGGGAATGACGGCCAACACGGCGATCCGGACCTGCTGCTGGCGACCCTGCGCGCGCGCCTCGGCGATCGGGCCGTGCGTTGCCTCGCCCCCCAACCCGATCATCGCCCGGAAAAGGCCTGGCGCTGGGTCGAGCCTCAGCACCCCGAGGGCTGCCGGCCCCTGCCGTCGCCCTTGCCGCCTTCACCACGCCCCCTGTGGTTGCTGCCGGAACCCCGGCCGATTCCGGCACCACCGCCATGGACTCTCCTCACCGGCCCGGAGCGCATCGAATCCGGCTGGTGGGACGGGCCGGAAGCCACGGTGTGTCGGGACTACTTCGTCGCCCGCAGCCAGGACGGCTGCCTGGCCTGGGTCTTCCGGGACAGGGCTGCGCCCCACGGCTGGTATCTCCACGGCCATTTCGCCTGAGAGACGTCTACCCGAGTGGACTAGACTACGCGCCTCATGAAATCCTCACCCTCCCTCCCCCGGCGCATCCTCGAGCTTGCCTGGCCGGTCCTCGTCGCCCAGTTGTCGTCAATGACCCAGATGGTCAGCGACACCGTCCTGAGCGGCCATTACGGCACCACCGATCTGGCCGCCGTCGCCGTCGGCAGCGGCATCTACATTTCCATCGTGATGCTGCTGGTGGGCATCCTGCAGGCTGTTTCCCCTACCGTCGCACATCATGTCGGCGCAGCCCGCCACCAGGACATCGCCCCCACCCTCCAGCAGGGCTTCTGGCTGGCCCTGCTGCTGTCTGCTCCCGGCGTATTGCTGCTCACTCGCCCGGACTGGCTGATGCAGCTGAGCGAGATGAGCCCAGAGATCGAAAGCCGCGCCCGCGACTACCTGGGCACCATCGCCTGGGGCTTGCCGGCGGTACTGCTTTACCGCACCTTCTACGCCTTCACCAATGCGCTGGGACACAGCCGTGTGCTGATGGTGATCAGCCTGGCCACCACCACGGTGCACATTCCGCTGTCGTGGGCACTGGTCAACGGCCACCTCGGAATGGCGCCCCTCGGCGGCACCGGCTGCGCGGTTTCCAGCGCGGTCGTTGGCTGGCTGGCCCTCGTCAGCGCGCTGTTCCACATGGCGAGGTCGCCGGCCTACGCCCGCTACCGGCTTTTTGCCCGCTGGCAAGCTCCGCACCCGCGCGCGCTCGGCGAGCTGCTGCGGCTGGGGCTGCCGATGGGTTTCTCGAGTTTCGTGGAGATCACCGCCTTCACGCTGATCGCCCTGCTCGTTGCCAAATTGGGCGCTTCGGTGGTCGCCGGCCATCGCATCGTCGGCAACCTGGGGGCGCTGATCTACATGCTGCCGCTTGCCCTCGCCATCGCTACCCTCGTGCTGGTCGGGCAGGCCGTCGGCGCCCGCGACGGACGCGGCGCCCGTCACGCGGCCAAGGTCGGCGTAATCCTGGGCGCCGGCCTTTCAACCGCCGTTGCAACGATCATCTGGCTGGCCCGCGAACCGATCTTCGCCGCCTACACTTCCGACCCGCAGGTTCAGCAGCTCGGCATGTCCCTGCTGCTCTACATCTGGCTTTATCAGCTCTTCGACGCCATCCAGACGGTGGCCGCCCATGCACTGCGCGGCTACAAGATCACCTTTGGCCCGATGCTCGTGCACACCCTGTGTTTCTGGGGGGTCGGCCTCGCCGGTGGCTACGGCCTGGCGTTCTACGGCATCGGCGGCCTGCTGCCACCCCAGGGCGTGGCGGGCTTCTGGCAGGCCACGGTCCTCAGCAACGTGGCTGCGGCCGCGCTGTTCGGCGCCTACCTGTACCGCGTAGCGAGGCGCCTCTAAGCGCCTCACCACGCTTGCCGGCTCAGGCCACGGTTGCCAGCCAGGCTCCGCGCAACGCCTTGGCCTGACCCGAACTGCGTTCGGCGAAGGCCAGCTTCGCGGTATCCACCGGCGCAGCCTGGAGTTCCACCTCGAACTCCATCAACTCGTCGCGCCGGAAGGCATGCACGCGGACGGTCTCGCCAGCCAGCCGGCGGGCCAGCAGCTTGTCCAGGTTGGCGCTGGTGATGCGGATGCCGTCCAGCGCGATCAGCACGTCGCCCGCCGACAGCCCGGCCGCCCGCGCCGCACCACCGTCGTAGACATTGGCCAGCTTGACCGCATCACCCTCGGCCGTTGTGCGCACACCGAGGCTCGGGTTGCTGTTAGGCGCCTCCCAGGTCAGAGTCAGCCCGAGGCGCTTGAGCCCGGCCTCCAACGGTAGCTCGTCGGTACCCTCGACCAAATCCCGCAGCCACCGCCCCAGCGCCGGCCCGCCGAGCTCCGCCGCCAGCGCAAAAATGCCATCCTCATCCACGCCGACGCCGGTGAGCCCGTGGCGTTGCCACAGCCCGCGCATCAAGTCATCCAGGCTGCGTGCGCCTTTGCTGTCAGCGCGCAAGCGCAGGTCGAGCAACAAGGCCACCAGCGAACCCTTGGTGTAGTAGCTGACGATGGCGTTGGGGCTGTTTTCGTCCTGGCGGTAATACTTGGTCCACGCCTCGAAGGATGATTCCGCCACGCTCTGCTTGCGGCGGCCGCTGCCCTTATGCACCTGGGTGATGGTCTTGGACAGTAGCGCCAGGTAATCCTTTTCGGTGATCCGACCGCTGCGAACCAGCATAAGGTCGTCGTAGTAGGACGTGAAGCCCTCGAAGGCCCACAGCAGGCGCGTATAGCCTTCCTGCGTCAGGTCGTAGGGCACAAAGGCTGCCGGCTTGATGCGCTTGACGTTCCAGGTGTGGAAGTACTCATGGCTGCACAGGCCGAGGAACTGCCGGTAGCCCTCGGTCGCCTCGTCCATGCCGGCGTACGGGAGATCGTTGCGGCTGCAAAGCAAGGCCGTCGATGCCCGATGCTCGAGACCGCCGTAGCCGTCGCCCACGGCCATGGTCAGGAACACATAGCGATCCATCGGCGCCGGCTCGCCGAACAGGCGGATCTGCGCCTCGCAGATCGGCTTGAGATCGCCGACCAGACGCGTCATGTCGCAATCGTGGCGACCGGTAATGGCCACTGCGTGGGGCACGCCGCAGGCATCGAACTCGGCCAGCGAAAACGTGCCCATCTCGACCGGGTGATCGATCAGCTCATCGTAGTCCCCTGCCCGATACAAACCGAAACCGTAACGCTCCGCAGCGCCGGCCTCTCCCGTCGCTTCCGGCAGGCTGGTGGCCACGCGCCAGCCCGCATCCTTCAGGCCGCGCGGGGGGCGGATGTCCACGAAATGGGGCTGTGCCTCACAGCCATGCACCTTCAGGAAGACGCTGGTGCCGTTGAAGAAACCATGGGTCTGGTCCAGGTGCGCAGTGCGCACAGACAGGTCCCACGCGTACACCGTGTAGTTCACCGTCACCGGCTCATCCAGCCCCGCCGGCAACACCCAGGTGTGCTTGTCCTGCTTGACGACCGCCAGGTGGCGAGCGCCGGCCTTGGCGCTCAGGCTCACAATATTCTTGGCGAACTCACGGATCATGTAGCTGCCGGGAATCCAAGCCGGCAGGCTGAGAATCTGCCCCGCCGGGTCGGGGCGCTCGATGCGCAGGGTGATGTCGAACAGATGGGCGGCCGGCTGTGCGGCCTGGATGGTGAACCGGACGGAGCAAGGCATGGAATCGATCTGGGCGGAATTGTGACGGAGCCGTGATTCTACTCGCCACGCGGCACCTGGCACGCCTCCAACGCACTCGTCATCAGGGGATGAAGGGCAGATCGATCAGGTCGCTGCGCGCCGCGCCCGCCGTCATCTGCCGGCACAGGGCGATGAACTCCCGCATGCCAGCGGTCACGTATTTACGCTTGTGGGTCACAAACTGGAACTGGCGGCGCAGATCCAGCTCCGGCGTTTCCACCGGCACCAGGCTGCCGCGCCGGAAGGCCTCGCGCAACGCCAGCCGTGAAATGCAGCCGATGCCGACGCCGCTCTCCACCGCCCGCTTGATCGCCTCGGTGTGTTCCAGTTCCAGGCGCACCTTGAGCTCACCATTGAAATGACGCAGCGCCTGGTCGAAGGTCTCCCGTGTGCCCGAACCACTTTCGCGCAGAATCCAGTCCTGATCGGCCAGCTCGTCGACACTGATCCGCCCCGCCTTCGCCAGCGGATGCGAGGGGGCGCAAAAGACCACCAATTCGTCCTCCACCCACGGCTCCACCAGCAGGTCTGCGTGCCGGCAAGTGCCTTCGATCAGCCCTAGGTCGAGCTCGTAATGGAGTAGCTGATCGACGATGGTTGTCGAGTTGTGCACCTTCAACTTCACTTGTGCGCTGGGATGGCGGCGCAGGAAATCGGCGGCGATCAGCGTTGCCAGGTAATTGCCGACGGTCAGCGTCGCGCCGATCTGCAAGGGCCCGAAATCGGTCTGCCGGGCCAGCAGGGATTCGATCTCCGCCGCGTGTTCGAGCAGTTGCACCGCGTGGGGCAACAGTACCTGCCCCAGTTCATTGAGGCGCAGGGACTTGCCAATGCGATCGAACAGTTGGGTACTGAACTGGCGCTCGAATTCACCAAGCGCGGTGCTGGTTGCGGACTGGGACAAAGCCAGCTCATCCGCTGCCCGCGAAACGCTTTCCTGACGGGCGACGGCAACGAAAATTTCCAGTTGGCGTAAGGTGTATTTCATATCTGCAAAACAGAATATGTATATAGATACAATCCATTTTACTGATCTTACAGGCAGGTTAAAATTGCTGCACTACCGCAATCCACTTCTTCGCCGCCATGAGCAAACTGAGCACCCAAACCGTCCTGTCCGTTCATCACTGGAACGAATCCCTGTTCAGCTTCAAGGTTACCCGTGACGCCGGCCTGCGCTTCGACAACGGCCAGTTCGTGATGATCGGCCTGGAAGTGGAAGGTCGCCCGCTCACCCGCGCCTACAGCATCGCCAGCCCCAACTACGAGGAGCACCTGGAGTTCTTCAGCATCAAGGTCCCCAACGGCCCGCTGACCTCCCGCCTGCAGCACCTTCAGCCGGGCGATCCTATCGTGATCAGCAAGAAGCCCACCGGCACCCTGGTGCTGTCCGACCTGCTGCCCGGCCGCAACCTCTACCTGTTCTCCACCGGCACTGGCCTCGCCCCGTTCATGAGCGTGATCCAGGATCCGGAAACCTACGAGCGCTTCGAAAAGGTCATCCTGCTGCACGGCGTGCGCTACGTGTCCGAGCTGGCCTACAGCGAGTTCATCGAGCAGGAACTGCCGCAGAACGAATTCTTCGGTGAGGAAGTGCGCAACAAGCTGGTGTACTACCCCACCGTGACCCGCGAAGAGTTCCGCAACCAGGGCCGCGTGACCGAAGTGATCACCACCGGCAAGCTCTTTGAAGACACCGGCCTGCCGGTCATCGACCCGGCCCACGACCGCGCCATGATCTGCGGCAGCCCGGCCATGCTCGACGACTGCTGCAAGATGCTCGACGGCCTCGGCTTCAAGATCTCCGAGCACATCGGCGCCCCCGGTGACTACGTGATCGAACGCGCTTTCGTCGAAAAATAAGACAAAGCGCCTCCAGCCCCAACGAAGTCCGGCTCCGGCCGGACTTCGTCGTTTACCGCCCCACCGGCTCCGCCAGGCGGGCGAGCATGCGCCGCACTGCGGTCATCTGCGGCCCCTTCTGCGTGGCGTAGTCCGGCGACCCGTAGCCCCACCAGTCCCAGCACCCCTTCGGGTTGTAGAGCCAGCGCCAGGAGCCCGAGGCCAGGCCACTACGCGCCGCCACCTGCGGATACAGCACGATCAGCCGGTTCGCCTCGGCCCACTCGTTGTAGCCCGCTCCGTCGACGAAACGCCGGCCGATCTGGTCTTCGCCCTGCAGGCAACCGTGGAAAGCCACATGCACCGCACAGCCGCCTGCGCGGCAACTGCGCGGCACATAGGCATAACCCTGCTCGGCCAACCCCGCATCAATCGCCAGGCCGTCGATGAAGGAACGCTGATCGAAGGCCTGCAGCGCGGTGGCATCTGCCCTGACGCGCGGCTGCAGCGGCCCCAGCAGGCTGCGCAGCAGCTCGCCCGGTGCGTCGAAATCCCCACAGCGGTTGATGTAGGGCGGCTCCGACGTCGCACAGGCATTCGGATGGGCATCGGCGACGGAGATCATCGCGTGCCCCGCGTTCGGCAGGCTCGCCACCTGCAGCGCCGACGCCGGTACCCACTGGCGATAGAACGCCACCAGCGCATCCACCACCGGCCGGGCCACGGTCTTGTCTCCTCCGCCGCTAAAAACCCACACCCTGTCGTCCGCCAGCCCCGTTGGCGGATCAATCAGTCCGCTGCGGGCGCGCGCATCGACGCGGGCACGAATCTCGGCCGGCGCAGGCGGCGGCGCCCACGCCGACGACGACATGCAGTTGACCAGGGCACGCCAGACGCTACCCTCAGCGCAGTCATAGGGTCCGGCCGCCAGAATGCCAGCGCCTTTGACGAGCCGCGACCAGGCCACCTGGAACTGCACCGCCATGTAACCGCCGGACGAGATGCCCGACACCGTGACTGCATCCGCCTTTGCACCGACGGCAGGCAATGGCGGAGCCGCCAGCACAGCCGCCGATAGCGTCAGCCCAAACCCGGAAACCAGCGCCGCGCGCTTCAACTCACGCACCGATCAGGCTCCACAACACTCCACCGCCTGCGGCCAAGCCCAGCGCACCGAAGGCCAGCGCACCCACCGTGAAACCACCCGCCCGCTTCTCGGGTGCCCGCGCATAGCCCACCGCATACCAAATGCGTCCAACAAGCCACACGCCACCCAACGACGCGGCGATACCATCGCTTACATAGACGGCGCAGATCCACAGGCACGGCAGCGTCATCACGGCCCATTCGAGAGTGTTCATCTGGACGCGGTACAGTCGCTCGAAGACCGGGTGGCCGGTCACTGCAGGCGCCTGGACGCCATACTTGTGGCGCCCCTTGCCGACGGCAAAACCCGTCCCGAACATCAACAACACAATCAACAGCGTGACACCGGCGGTCAGAGGCGAAGCAGACAACATGGCAGGAACATTTACCGTAAATGAGGTGCCCTAGCTTACCGGGCAATCACGCCACCACCTACAATCCTGTCGCCCCCTCTTCGCCATGCCCGCTCCCAAGCCCATGCTGCTCCATCCCGCCCGAGCCCTGCTGCAACTCCTCGCTCCCTACCGCCGCCGGGTCTTCATCGCCGCCATCGCGCTGGTGGTTGCTGCCGGCGCCATGCTGGCGATCGGCCAGGGCCTGCGGGCGGTCATCGACAAGGGCTTCTCAGCCGGCGACCCGGCCTGGCTGGACCGCGCGCTGGCGGCAATGTTCGGTGTCATCGCGCTACTCGCCGCCGCCACCTATCTGCGCTTCTACAACGTCTCGTGGCTGGGCGAGCGGGTCACCGCCGACCTGCGCCGGCGTGTCTTCGACCATCTGCTGAGCCTGCCGCCATCGTGGTTCGAGGCCGGCCGCACCGGCGAAGTGATCTCCCGCCTCACGTCCGACACCACCCAGATCGAGAACGTCGTCGGCTCCAGCCTGTCCATCGCGCTGCGCAACGCGCTGCTGCTGATCGGCGGGCTGGTCATGCTGTTCACCACCAGTCTCAAGCTCACGCTGCTGACCCTCGCCGGCGTGCCGCTGGTGGTCACGCCGATCATCCTGTTCGGCCGCCGCGTACGCCGCCTGGCGCGGGAAAGCCAGGACCGCGTCGCCGAGCTCGGCAACCGCATCGACGAGACCATCCACGAGATCCGAATCGTCCAGGCTTACAGCCACGAGGACGCCGACCGGCGCGATTTCGGACAGCTGGTGGAGGCCAGCTTCGGCACCGCGCGCCAGCGCATCGCCAACCGCGCCCGTCTGGTGGCAGCCGTGTTGGTGCTGGTGTTCGGCGCGATCGCCTTCATCCTGTGGATCGGCGGGCATGACGTACTGGCCGGCCGCCTCAGCGCTGGCGAGTTGTCCGCCTTCGTGTTCTACGCTGCCATCGTCGCCGGCAGTGTCGGCGCACTGTCCGAAGTGTGGGGCGACCTGCAGCGGGCCGCCGGCGCTACCGAGAGGCTGATGGAGATCCTCTCCTCCACGCCGGCCATCCAGGCGCCCAAGGCGCCGCTGACGCTGCCCAGCCCAGCCGAAGGACGCATCGCGCTGGATGGCGTGCGCTTCCACTACCCGACCCGGCCGGACACACCGGCCCTCGACGACTTCGACCTGCAGGTGCGGCCCGGCGAGACCGTCGCGCTGGTGGGCCCATCCGGCTCCGGCAAGAGCACTGTCTTCCAGCTCCTGCTTCGCTTCTACGACCCGGAGCGCGGCCGCGTCAGCATCGACGGCATCGACCTGACGGCCGCCGACCCGCTGGCCCTGCGCCAGCGCATCGCGCTGGTTTCCCAGGAAGCCGTGATCTTCGCCGCCAGCGTGGCCGACAACGTGCGCTACGCCCGCCTCAGCGCCGGCCTCGACGACGTGAAAGCCGCCTGCGTGGCAGCCTTTGCCCACGACTTCATCGCCGAATTGCCCGAGGGCTACGACACCTATCTCGGCGAGCGCGGCGTGCGCCTGTCCGGCGGACAGCGCCAGCGTATTGCCATCGCCCGCGCGATCCTGGCCGATCGGCCCATCCTGCTCCTCGATGAAGCCACCTCGGCGCTGGACGCGGAGAGCGAACGCATGGTCCAGTCGGCGCTGGACGGCCTGATGCGCCAGCGCACGACCCTCGTCATCGCCCACCGCCTCGCCACCGTACAGAAAGCCGACCGCATCGTCGTGATGGAGGACGGCCGCATCGTGCAGCAAGGCAGCCACGCCGAACTCATCGCCCAGGAAGGCCTCTACGCCCACCTTGCCAAGCTGCAATTCGTCGCCTGAGGGCAGCGCCCCGCGCCTGCATCGGGTAAAGTCTCGCCTTTGATTTTTTGCATCTCCGGAAAGTACCCCGATGGCCCAATACGTCATGTCCATGCTGCGCGTCAGCAAGGTCGTCCCGCCCAAGCGTCAGATCATCAAGGACATCTCCCTGTCCTTCTTCCCCGGCGCCAAGATCGGCCTGCTCGGCCTCAACGGCGCCGGCAAGTCCACTGTGCTGAAGATCATGGCCGGCGTCGAGAAGGAATACGACGGCGAGGTCCAGTGGCAGCCCAACATGTCCATCGGCTACCTGCCCCAGGAGCCGCAGCTCAACCCGAACAAGACTGTCCGCGAGGAAGTGGAGTCGGGTCTCGGCGAGGTCATGGAAGCCAAGCAGAAGCTCGAGGAGGTATACGCCGCCTACGCCGAGCCGGACGCCGACTTCGACAAGCTGGCCGAACTGCAGGCCAAGTACGAGAACATCATCGCCACCAGCGGCGCCGATGTGGAAACCCAGCTCGAGATCGCCGCCGACGCCCTGCGCCTGCCGCCCTGGGATGCCAAGGTCGGCCCCCTGTCCGGCGGTGAAAAGCGCCGCGTCGCCCTGTGCAAGCTGCTGCTGTCGCGCCCCGACATGCTGCTGCTCGACGAACCGACCAACCACCTGGACGCGGAATCCGTCGAGTGGCTGGAGCAGTTCCTGGTCCGCTTCCCGGGCACCGTGGTGGCCGTCACCCACGACCGCTACTTCCTCGACAACGCCGCCGAGTGGATCCTCGAACTCGACCGTGGCCACGGCATCCCCTGGAAGGGCAACTACTCCAGCTGGCTGGAGCAGAAGGAAGCCCGCCTGGAACAGGAAGCCAAGCAGGAAGGGGCCCGCATCAAGGCCATGAAGCAGGAACTGGAATGGGTGCGCTCCAATCCCAAGGCGCGTCAGGCCAAGAGCAAGGCGCGTATCGCCCGCTACGAGGAAATGTCCTCGGTCGAATACCAGAAGCGCAACGAGACCCAGGAAATCTTCATCCCGGTCGGCGAGCGCCTCGGCGACAAGGTCATCGAATTCACCGACGTGTCGAAGGGCTTCGGCGACAAGCTGCTGATGGACAAGGTGAACTTCAGCATCCCCGCGGGTGCCATCGTCGGCATCATCGGCCCCAACGGTGCCGGTAAGTCCACCCTGTTCAAGATGATCACCGGCCAGGACACGCCGGACTCCGGCGACGTGGTGGTCGGCCCCACGGTCAAGATCGCCTACGTGGACCAGTCCCGCGACTGCCTGGACGGCAGCAAGACGGTCTTCGACGAGCTCGCCGGCGGCGCCGACATCCTGACCATCGGCAAGTTCGAGATGCCCAGCCGGGCCTACATCGGCCGCTTCAACTTCAAGGGCGGCGACCAGCAGAAGCTCGTCGGCAACCTGTCCGGCGGCGAACGCGGCCGTCTGCACCTGGCCAAGACGCTGATGAGCGGCGGCAACGTGCTGCTCCTCGACGAACCGTCCAACGACCTTGACGTGGAAACCCTGCGGGCCCTGGAAGACGCGCTGCTGGAATTCGCCGGCTGCGCGCTGATCATCTCCCACGACCGCTGGTTCCTCGACCGGATCTGTACCCACATCCTGGCTGCCGAAGGCGATTCCCAATGGACCTTCTTCGCCGGCAACTACCAGGAGTATGAGGAAGACAAGCGCAAGCGCCTGGGTGAGGAAGGCGCCAAGCCCAAGCGGATCCGCTACAAGCCGATCAGCCGCTGAGGCGGGACGAAGAACCGTGGGGACAAATTCATTCGCCCCTACAGGAAAAGCAAAGAGCCCCTGGCATTGCGCCAGGGGCTCTTTGCTTGCTACTTCAGGAAACGATCAGAACGCGTGTAGCAGCGACAGGCCGATGATCTGCGTGACCTGGTCCGGCTTCACGAATACCTTGGTACCGTCCGCATACACCCACTGCGACCAGGTGTAGTCGTCCATCTTGCGCAGGTCGTAGATGTAGTCCAGGCGCACACGGGTGGCCTTGCTGACCGGATAGGTCGCGTTCAGCTTGAGGGTGTTCTGCGTGTACTTGGTGTCCGGCAGCACACCCATCCCGGATGCCAGGGCTCCCGTCGTGGTGCAGGTCGCATTGGTGCAGGTGGTAGCCGGCAAGTCGCCAATCAGCTGCTTGTTGGTGTCCTGGGAATACAGGAACTGGGCACCCACATCCACCATCTTGACCTTGCCGTTCACGCCGACCCCGAACTGATCAGAGTTCTGCTTGAGCGTCGCATCCCACTGAATGAGCGTGCCGGTGCGGAAGGTATTGACCGTGCAGTTGCTGTTGTTGCCGGTCGTACATGCCGCGCCCTGCATGTTCTGGGACGACTCACCCATCTGCTTCGAGTACCAGGCGTTCAGCTTCCAGATGTCGCTGAGCACATAGCTGCCGTCCAGGGACAGGACCTGCCCCTTGCCCTTGTCGAGACCGTAGGTGCTCTTGCGGTAGTCGTCGAAGTAGGCTTCATACGCGACCTGCAGGTTCAGGCTCTCAGTCGCACTCCAGTCGAGCATACCGCGCACCTTGTCACGATTGCGGTCGGCCAGATACACCGGATAGATCGGCAGCGCGGTGGCGCCGAACCAGTCCGAACCCGTGCGCTCGGAGTGGGCCAACGACAGGGTCCCGTTCACCGTCTCGCTCATGGTCTTGCGCAAAGCGACGCGGGAGGTCGTTTCGGAGACCCGATGGCGCTCCCATTCGAGGCTGCTCTTGTCGTAATAGTCGAAACCGGCAGTCACGCTGTAGCCGCCACCGATCCGGTAATCCGCCTCGAGCTTGCCCCAGTTGGCCACATGGGACTCGGGGTTGTTGTAGTAATTGGTCGTCACACCGGCGCTTGTCGAGGTCGCGAACAGTCGGATCGGCGTCTTGTCCTGCCGATCCTCATAACGCCAGGACGCCAGCAGCTTGAGGTCCTTGTTGATCCGCGAGGTGATCGACGAGAAGACTTCGGTGGTCCGCACCACACCCATCAGGTTTGCGCCGATGCCCGGCAGGGTCGCCTGCCCTGTCAGGAAGGTATCGTCCTGGCGGCCCTCGGAATAGGACACCTTCAGGCTCGCCCGCGTATCCTTCGTGAAGTTGTAGGCGCCATTCACGTAGAACTGCTGCACCGAATTGTCCGGCGCCAGCGCGATCGGCGACAGGCCGGGAACGACCAGCGCCGTGTTGGTGCCCGGCAGCACGGTCAGCGAGTTGTACTTGGTGCTGAGGAAGCTGCCGTAGTAACCGCCGGTGAGCTGGAACTTGCTGTTGACGTAATCGACCGTTGCCTCGAACTGCTTGTGGTTCTGGTCGATGGGCTCCGGTGAGAACAGGAAGCCGCTGTACAGATTGGCCGCGCCCGTCCCCGCCACACCCCGCACGCCGTCCATGCGCGTGCCGGTCTTGTCCTCGTTCTTGAACGAGAAGCCCAGCTTGAGGCCTTCAGCGACGAATTTGCTGGCCGTCAGCGTCGTGATCGCCCTCTCGGTCTTGAGGGTGACGTCGTAGGCGTTCGGGTTGTTGGCGGATACCGCCGTGCTGGCGATGTTGGGCTGGACGATGGTGTTGCGCCCCACGCCCTGAACAGCGGTGGTCACGTCATACGGGCTGTAACGCGGGATCTGGTCATAGCTGAGGCCCAAGGCCCAGTCGCCCTGCTTCTCGTAGCGAATGCTGAGTTCCTGGGTGCGCAGGCCCAGATTGCGGGCATTCAGCTTGAACCACTTGGCTTCCTCGTCGCGGCGTACCACGTCGATGTCCACGTTGCCGTTGAAGCCCTCGTTGTTCACGCCGCTGTACTGGCGGTAAAGCGGATTCACCGCGCTGTAGTACGGCAGATTGAGCGCCGCCTCGGTCTTGTTGGGGCTGGTCAGCTCCTCGACCTCATCCGCCCACACGCTGGCGACCGGGAACACCGCCGACAAGGCCATCACGATGGCAGTCTGCCGGAAATTCAGATGCTTGCTCATGATCATCCTCCTCGCTCAGCGGAAGAAGCGGAACGGGCCGCTGGACGTCGCATTGCTGGGGCTGTTGCTGCCGTGAATATTGGTGTGGCAGTTCATGCAGCCGCGTGCCTGGGCCATGCCCGGGCCGATGTTGGTGCTCACCGCATTGGGCATGTTGCTGCGCACGCCAGGGATGTTGCCCGGGTGCGAGGACTCGCCGTGGCATTGCTGGCACAGGAAGGGCTGACGCGCCTTGAGCATGCCTTCCGCCGTGGTGCCGTGGGGGTTGTGGCAGTTACCACAATCCTCGACGACCGGCTGATGGTTATGCACGAAGGGGCCGCGCTTCTCGGCGTGGCAGGTGTAGCAGGTGGCGTTGGTGGTGTCCTTCACCAACATCTTCGGACCAGCGGAACCGTGTGCGTTGTGGCAGTCCGAGCAGGTCATCTTGCCTTCCGGGATCGGGTGATGCGACGGCTTGTTGGCCTCGGCCCGCTGTTGCTTGTGGCAGGTGTAGCAGACTTCCGCCTGGGTACGCTTGTCACGGACCTTGTCCTTGCCGGCATGGACCTGGTGGCACGAGGTACACGAGACGTCCCGGTTGGCGTGGGCGCTGGTGTTCCAGTTGATGTGCTTGCCGCCCTGGTGGCAGGTCGTACAGGCCGCGCTCTTTTCGTCAGCACTGAGCTTCGAGGACTTGCCGAAGCTGCGGTCGGTAACCGGGCGTTCTTTAAGCTTTTCGGGGTTGTTGACGTGCTTGTCGCTGTCGCCGTGGCAGCTCGTACAGCTCGGCGTACGCCCGTCAGCCAGGCTGCCGTGCTTGGTCTTGCCGATGTGCAGCAGCTTGGGCTCGTCACTCTCGTCGTGACAGGACGTGCACTTGGCGTCGCCCTTCAGCACAAGATCCTTGGCAGGCGGCTTGCCACCGCTCGTCGGAGCATCGGCCGCCAGCACGGCGGTGCTGCCCGCCAGTGCCCCAAGCACCACGCATGAGGCGATCAGCTTTCGCAGAAATTTCATGTTGTTTCTCCCTGGTACTGCCTTCGTAGTCCGGGATGCCCTGCAAGTCGGGCATCCCACCCGAACGGTTTACTTCGCGAGGGACAGAATCCAGTCAGTCAGATTCTTGATCTCGGCCTTGTCCTTGGTCTTGAGAATCTTGTGTTCCTCCTCCTTGCCATCCTCGAACTTGACCTTGTCACCGGACGTCAGGTGATGCAGCAGCTTGGCCTCAGCATCGGACTTGCCCTTCAGCGACTTGGAAATCTCGGTCAGGGACTTGGCTTCCTTCTTTTTGTCCACCGCGTGGCACTTGGTACAGCCTTCTTTCTTGGCCAGGGCCTGGGCGGCGTCGGCGTCGAAGGCGAAGGCTTCAGCGGACAGCATCAGGCATGATGCGCAAAGGCTGGACACCAGCACGGCGGTCAGTTTGGATTTCATGTGCGACTCTCCTCGAGGATATTTATTGCTTGAGTTGGAACGGGAAATCAATGCTCGTACCAGCCGGTGATCATCATCTTGAACAGGCTGGAGACCTTGGGACCCATGGTACCCAGGTAGATGTGGCTGACGGCGAACAGCACGATCACCGCGGCGCCCAGGTAATGGACCAGCGCAATCGGCAGCAGGCCATCAAGGTCGAACAGGCGATCGGGCGCGAACTGCGGGTACAGGAAGATCAGGCCGGTGGCGATGACCAGCGGCAGCACCAGGTACATGATCGACCAGTAGGTGACCGCCTGCAGCGCGTTGAAATTGACTTCTGGGGTCGGCGGAAAGGGTTCCTTCTCGCCCTTGAAGATGCCCGAACCGTAGTACTGCATCTGGGTCAGACAGCGGCCGATGATGCCGGGCGGCTTCGGCACGTATTGCCACCAGTTGCCGGTGACGATGTTGCCGATGACGAACACCGCATACAAGCCAGCCAGGCATACGCCCGCAACGTTATGGATGCGGGCCGCCAGCGAAAACTCCACCAGCGGCAACTCGGGGTTGGAGAAGTGGAGGCTGACGCCAGTCACCGCCAGCACGATGATCGCCAGCGCATTGCTCCAATGCCACAAGCGGATCCACAGGGGCAGCATGAAAACGCGATTAGTCATGGTTCTTACTCCGGCGCATGCGGGTGGTGATGATGCGGACCAGGCCGTGGCCGATCACGCCGACGACGGTGGCAACGAACAGGCCGATTACGATCCAGTCGATCGAAGGGTTGCGGGTCGCCCCCACCACGTAGGAGTTGCTGAGGATCACACTATTGAGGAAGCCGTACTTGTTCTGTTCTTCCTTGGCCAAGTGACGATAGAGGCGCGCGTTCAGCGAGGAATTGGCACTGTGGCAGGTGGCGCACTTCTTCTCGGCCTTGTCCTTGTTCTGGATCTCGTGGGACAGGGACAGCTTGTCCTCCGTCGGCGTGTGACATTCGATACAGCGCACGGCCTGCCAGTGCAGGCGGGTGTTGGGCAGCCAACTGTGGATGTCATCGATGGGCGGACGCTTTTTCTTCTCCGGCGCGATCTTCGCAAAGGCCAGGTCGGAGTCATGGCAGTCCAGGCAGATCTTGTTGTCCTGGGCGACGATCTTGTGCGGGTCGCGCAACTTTGAGGCCAGCGTCATCACATGCGGATCGTGGCAGGTCGCACAGGTGAAGCTGTCGCTGAGATGCTCCGCATGCACCGACTTGTCGAACTGGCGCTCGATACGCATCGCCTTGCGGGCGTGGCAGTCCTGGCATTCGCTCAGGCCTTCCTTGGCCTTGGCATCATGGGGATGCTTGTCGTAGCCATCGCCATGACACTTGCTACAGGCCATCTGCCCGTGATCTGACTCCGTGTAGGTACCCAGATCGACGAGGTAATGACGCAGCTTCTTGAGATCCAGCCCTTCCTTAGGCGGCTTCTTGAGCCCCGCCTCCGAATGGCAGGTGAGGCACTCTGCGTTGGCGGTTTTGATCTTCGCCAGCTCTTCCGGTGTTGGGGGGGAATCGTCGGCAAACGCTGTGGCAGTCAGCATGACCAGCAAGGCCAGGGCGCCGCACAGCTTGTTTTTAAAATTGGCAAACACGTGATTTCCTCTAAATTCCGACCGTCGAATTATCGACGTCTCCCTTTTTAGGTAGAACATTTCGATACACATAATCGCAACGCCCTTGATGCAGATCAAGGGCTGGTGCGGCTCTGTCGGCATTTATGCGACACCGGCCCCCTTCCGGAATAGGTGTTTCCCCACCCTCTTGTCAAGAATTCTCCATGACATCCGTCACTCGAGAATTTCGATCGGCATGCCGACCCGCAACTCGGTAGATCCTTCCACGATCACGTTCTGCCCGAAGATCACCCCGGCCGGCGTCCGCCGATATTGAGCCAGGGTGCGCAGCGGCTCCTGATCCAGCCCCTTACGGCCGTTCGCGGGATCGACTGTGGTAAAGACACAACGCTCGCAGGGCTTGGCGACACGAAACTCCACCCCGCCGATGCGAAGACGCTTCCAGCCGTCCTCCGCAAAGGCATCACCGCCCGTCACCACCAGATTCGGCCGGAAACGCTCCATCTCCAGCGGACGCCCGACCCGTTCGGAAAGATCGTCCAGCGACGACTGCGTCGCCAACAGCAGCGGGAAGCCGTCCGCAAAGGAAAGCGGCACGGCTGCGTCATCCCTTAAACGCCGGGACGTCTCGGCACCGATCCACAGGAACTTGAGGCGTGCCCCGACGTAGGCCGAGATCCAGTCGTCAGCCTCGTCCGCACCGTGCCACGCAGAGAAGGTATCGCTCCACACCGTCGCCGGATGCGGCTGGGTGAAGGCCGTGTTGGGCACGAACAGGGACTCATGCCCCGGCGCCGACAGACGGACGCCCTCCGCGGTCGGCGCCGCATCGATCAGGACCAGTTCGGGATACTCACGGCCGGTCATCAGGCGCCCATTGGGGTCGCCGACCATCCAGTGGCGGTCGAAAGGCAGGCCAATCGGACTCACCGGGCTGGCATCGAGGCGTTCGCCACGCATGGACTTGACCGGATAGCGATAAAGGGCGGACAGGACAAGCTGGCTCTCGGACATGGTGGTCATCTCTCTGTTGGCTTGGGATCGAGGAATTGAAATGGCAGGCCGTTGCAGCCACCTGCCGGTACAGTGCGCCCGATTATCCCGGCAGCACTCTGGTGGCAGCAATCGGACACGAATCGCCCTGGCGCTTTAAAATGTTGGCCCGTAACCGATTGCCGCCCGGCGGCCCTGCTCCCATGACCTACGAAGAACACCTGGACGAAGTCGCCACCCTCCTCTTCGAGCGCTACAAGCTCACCGAACAGGCCGCCATCCAGCTGGTCATGAAGGCCCAGGCTGACGGCTACTTCAGCGGCCACGACGACGATCCATCCATCTGCACCCAGCTGCGCGCCGAGCAGGATGCCAAACGCGTCTTCAAGGAATACAGCAAGCCGGCGGCGGCTGCGAAGCCCTTCACCCCGCCCCGCGGCCGCACGCGCCGCTGACCGCGGCGGGAACCAAGTGCACGGGCAAGGGCTCTGCATGAGGACGACATTCATCCCCCTTCCCTGATCCCATGACGCCCAGCGCCATCCAGCTCGTCGGCGCGATCCTGTTCGCGGTCGCCATCCTTCACACCTTCGCCACCCGCTTCTTCGAGCACCTGGCCCACACCCGCCCCACCCATGCCGGCATCTGGCATCTGCTCGGCGAGGTGGAGGTGGTGTTCGGCTTCTGGGCGATGATCCTGATCGTGGCGATGGTCTTCATCGACGGCGCCCACCCGGCCATCAGCTACATCGAATCCCGCAATTTCACCGAGCCGATGTTCGTCTTCGCGATCATGGTCATCGCCGGCACGCGCCCGATCCTCCAAGCTGCCAGCGGGCTCGTTCGCCTGACCGCGCGCGCCGTGCCACTACCCGGGCCCGCCGCCGGCTACTTCACGGTGCTCGCACTGGTGCCGCTGCTCGGCTCCTTCATCACCGAACCCGCAGCGATGACGCTGGCGGCGCTGATGCTGCGCGACGAGTTCTTCAGCCGCGGTCTGTCGACGCGCCTCAAGTACGCGACGCTCGGCGTGCTGTTCGTCAACATCTCCATCGGCGGCACGCTGACACCCTTTGCCGCGCCGCCTGTTTTGATGGTTGCCGGCAAGTGGGGCTGGGACACCCATTTCATGCTGAGCCAGTTCGGCTGGAAGGCCGCGCTCGCCGTCGGCATCAATGCCCTCGGTGTCACCCTGGCCTTCCGCCGTGAGCTGGCAGCCCTCCACCCCACGGAAAGTGATGCCGGCACGCCGTCCGTGCCGCCGGCGCTGACGCTGGTGCATCTACTGTTCCTGTGTGGCGTTGTGGTATCCGCCCACCATCCGGCGGTGTTCCTCGGCCTGTTCCTGTTCTTCCTGGGTATCGCCGATGCCTACGCCCGCCACCAGGACCGCCTGATCCTGCGCGAAGGCTTGCTGGTGGCCTTCTTTCTGGCCGGCCTGGTGGTGCTTGGTGGGCAGCAGCAATGGTGGCTGCAGCCTCTGTTGATGAGCATGAGCAGCGACGCGGTCTTCGTCGGCGCAACCCTGCTGACGGCCTTCACCGACAATGCCGCACTGACCTATCTCGGCTCGCTGGTCGAAGGGCTCAGCGATGCCTTCAAGTACGCGCTGGTCGCCGGCGCCGTAACCGGTGGCGGTCTCACCATCATCGCCAATGCCCCGAACCCTGCGGGCAGCGCGATCCTGCGCGGCAGCTTCGAGGATGAATCGATCAACGCCGGCGGCCTGTTCCTCGCCGCACTGCTGCCGACCCTGGTGGCCGGCAGCGCCTTACTGCTGCTCTGACGGCGCAATCCCCCGGCGCGAATAAGCTTTCACGTTTTTCTTGGTTCAGTCTGCCGCCGCCGCTGCCTAGACTGCCCTTATCCCATTAAAACGTGACACAGGCAGCAGGATGCGGGCGAAGCGGCTACCAAGCCGTTCCGCCCGCGCCGTTCTGTTCGCCGGAAAGCGCTCCATGCACCACACCACCCTCATCGTTCCCGGCTTCCACGGCAGCGGCACGGCCCACTGGCAGACCTGGCTGGAAACCCAGCTTCCCGACGCCCGTCGGGTCCGCGGCATCGACTGGGAAAGTCCCATTCTGGCCCGCTGGGCGCAAATCGTGCGCGACGAAATCGATGCGTCGCCCGGACCGGTCTGGCTGGTGGCCCACAGCTTCGGCTGTCTCGCCTCCGTCGTCGCGGCCAGTGACCGCCTCAACCGGGTGGCCGGTCTGCTGCTTGTCGCGCCGGCCGATCCCGAACGCTTCACACCCTTCGGCCTGCGGGACGAAGACGCCCACCCCGAGGACGAGAGCCTGGGGCGCTGGATTCCCCGCGAAGCCCTCGGTGCGCCGAGCATCGTCGTTGCCAGTACCAATGATCCGTGGGTGCGCCTGTCCTCCGCCGCCTACTGGGCCGACAACTGGGGCAGCCATCTGGTAGAGATCGGCGCCGCCGGACACATCAACGTGGACTCGGGACACGGCCCATGGCCGCGCGGCCTCGAATTGCTGCACGCCCTGAAGGCCTCCGCCGAGGACCTTCCCCTCGGCAGCATCGACGACATCAGCCTCGTGCGCCGCGGCCGCCAGGGCGCCCTCGCCCGCCTGCGCCACGGCACCCGCGGGCGGCCCTGAAACGACACAGCCCCGCTCGAAGGCGGGGCTGCAGCATCTACCAGCAACGCGAAGGAGCGGGTCAGAACTCTCCGGCGTAGCCTTCCTTCTCCGGACGCAACGCCGAACGCACCACGCTCTCGGTCAGTTCCTCCGAGCACAGTTCGATGAAGCGGTAGGCAAAGCCGCGCAGGAAGTGGCCCCGGCGCACCGCGATGCGGGTCACGTTCTCCTCGAACAGATGGCTGCTCGGCAGCATCTTCAGGCCCTGGTCCCGGTGGCCGTCATAGGCCATCGACGCGACGATGCCGACACCCAGCCCCAGTTCCACGTAGGCCTTGATCACGTCCGCGTCGAGGGCGGACATCACCACGTCCGGCGTCAGGCCGGCCTTGGCAAAGGTCTCGTCGATCTTGGCGCGACCGGTGAAGCCCTCGTGGTAGGTAATCACCGGATACTCAGCGACCGCCTCCAGCGTCAGCGGCTCGACGGACTCCAGCGGATGGCCGGCCGGGACGATCACCGAGTGATGCCAGCTGTAGTACGGGAAGGACACAAAGTCCGCCACGCCGGCCAGCGACTCGGTGGCGATGCCGATGTCGGCACGGCCGTCCTGCAGCATCGTGACGATCTCCGTCGGGCTGGCTTGATGCAGCACCAGGTGCACCTTCGGGAAGGCCTGCTTGAACTGGGTCACCACCCGCGGCAACGCGTAGCGCGCCTGGGTGTGGGTGGTGACGATGGTCAGCTGGCCGTGGTCCTTGTTGCTGAACTGGTCGGCGATGCTCTTGATGTTGCGGGCGTCCATCAGCATGCGGTCCACGATGTGGACCAGCTCCTGCCCCGGCTCGGTCAGCCCGAGCAGACGCTTGCCCTTGCGGATGAACAGCTCGAGGCCCAGCTCGTCTTCCAGGTCCTTGATGTGCTTGGACACCCCCGACTGGGAGGTGAACAGCGCATTGGCCACCTCCGTCAGGTTGAAATTGCGGCGCACCGTTTCATGAATGATGCGCAGTTGCTGGAAATTCATCAGATCACCCAGTTGGGCGCCTGGTCGGCGCCATTCTTATCTGCATTGCGTTCAAAAACCCGCAGGCGCGAGGGTACCAGACGAACCGTCTGCCCTTCCTCCAGGCCAAGGCGCTCCACCTCGTCGCGGGTCACCTCCACTTCGAACAGCTGGCCGGTCGAGCCGTTGAGCCCGTCGAGTTCCACCCGAGCCGTTACGCCGAAGGCCAGGATGCGGCTGATCTTGGCCGACACACCGCCAGCTTCCTGTGGATTGACGACGATGTTCAGCTCGTGCGGACGGGCAAACGCAAACACCTCGGAGCCATGGGCCAGATCCACCTTGCCCGGCGCCAGCACGTCGTCGCCCACATGCACCTTCTGGCCATCCACGCGGCCGTGGAAGAGGTTCACCGAACCGAGGAAGCCATACACAAAGGGCGATGCCGGATGGCGGTACACCTCTTCCGGCGTGCCCACCTGCTCCACCTTGCCGTGGTCCATCAGCACCACCCGATCAGCCACTTCCAGGGCTTCTTCCTGGTCATGGGTCACGAAGATGGAGGTGATGTGCAGTTCGTCGTGCAGGCGGCGCAGCCAGCGGCGCAGCTCCTTGCGCACCTTGGCGTCCAGCGCCCCGAAAGGCTCATCGAGCAGCAGCACGCGGGGCTCCACCGCCAGCGCACGGGCCAAAGCGATACGCTGACGCTGCCCGCCGGACAGCTGGGACGGGAAGCGATCCGCCACCCAGTCGAGCTGTACCAGCTTCAGCAACTCGGTCACCTTGGCCTTGATGGCGCTTTCCGACGGGCGCTGGCTGCGCGGCTTCATGCGCATGCCGAAGGCCACGTTGTCGAACACGGTCATGTGGCGGAACAGCGCGTAATGCTGGAACACGAAACCGACCTGGCGCTCACGCACATGGGTGTCGGAGGCATCGGCGCCATCCAGCAGCACCTTGCCGCTGTCCGCCGACTCCAGGCCGGCGATGATGCGCAGCAGCGTGGTCTTGCCGCAGCCGGACGGCCCAAGCAGCGCCACCAGTTCGCCGGTGGGAAAGTCCAGCGATACGTCTTTAAGGGCAGTGAAGCTGCCGAATTCCTTGCGGATGTTCTGAACCTGGATGCTCATGATCTCATTCCTCGGATTGCTGGCTAGCCTTGCCGGCCTGATGCTCCACCCAGGTCTTGATGACCAGGGTCACGAGCGCCAGCAGCGCCAGCAGGGAGGCCACCGCAAAGGCGGCAGCGAACTGGTATTCGTTGTAAAGAATTTCCACGTGCAGCGGCATCGTGTTGGTCTGGCCACGGATATGGCCGGACACCACGCTCACCGCGCCGAACTCGCCCATCGCACGGGCGTTACACAGGATCACGCCATACAGCAGGCCCCACTTCACGTTGGGCAGGGTCACGTACCAGAAGGTCTGCCAGCCCCGTGCACCGAGCACCACGGCGGCCTCTTCCTCGTCGCGCCCCTGCGCTTCCATCAGCGGGATCAGCTCGCGGGCCACGAAGGGGAAGGTCACGAAGACCGTCGCCAGCACGATGCCCGGCACCGCGAAGACCACCTTCAAGTCGTGCTCCGACAGCCACGGCCCGAACCAGCCCTGGGCGCCAAAAACCAGCACGTAGATCAGGCCCGACACCACCGGCGACACCGAGAACGGCAGGTCGATCAGGGTGATCAGCAGGTGCTTGCCGCGGAACTCGAACTTGGTGATGGCCCACGCCGCGGCCACGCCGAACACCAGGTTGAGCGGCACCGAAATCGCCGCAGCAGTCAGCGTCAGCTTGATCGCCGCCCACGCGTCAGGCTCGATCAGCGCGGCGAAATAGACATCCCAGCCCTTGCGCAGCGCCTCCACGAACACCGTGATCAGCGGCAGCAGCAGGAAGATGCTGAAGAAGGTCAGCGATACCGCCAGGATGCCCCACTTCACCAGCGCCGGCTCGCGCGTGGCGGCCTTCGACTCGAATCGGGCGGCGTGATCCGCCGACCCATGCAATACAGCAGCAGCGCCGGACATCAGCGTTCCCTCCCGGTACGTTTGGCAGTCCATGCCTGCAGACCGTTGATGATCAACAGCAGCACGAACGAAATCAGCAGCATGACCACGGCAATGGCGGTGGCGCCGGCGTAGTCGTATTGCTCAAGCTTGGTGATGATCATCAGCGGCGTGATCTCGGACACCAGCGGAATGTTGCCGGCGATGAAGATCACCGAACCGTATTCCCCCACCGCGCGGGCAAAGGCCATCGCGAAGCCAGTGAGCAGCGCCGGCAGCACAGTCGGAAAGACCACGTGGCGGAAAGCCTGCCAGCGATTGGCACCGAGGCTCACCGCCGCTTCCTCGTACTCGGTGTCCAGATCCTCGAGAATCGGCTGCACCGTGCGCACTACAAAGGGCAGGCCGATGAAGATCAGCGCAATCAGCACACCCAGCGGCGTGAAAGCGACCTGGATGCCCAGCGGCTCCAGCAACTTGCCGACCCAGCCGTTCTTGGCATACAGCGCGGTCAGCGCGATACCGGCCACCGCCGTCGGCAGCGCAAAAGGCAGATCCACCAGCGCATCCACCAGGCGCTTGCCGGGGAAGGAGTAACGCACCAGCGCCCACGCCAGCATCAGGCCGAAGAAGGTGTTGATCAGCGCAGCGATCAACGACGCGCCAAAGGTCAGGCGGTAGGACGCCAGCACCCGCGGCGACGACACCGCGGCGATGAAGTGATCGGCGCCGAGGGAGCCGGCCTTCAGGAAGACCGCCACCAGCGGGATCAGCACGATCAGCGACAGCCAGGTCAGCGTGTAGCCGAGGCTGAGGCCGAAGCCCGGCAGCACCCGGGTCGAATTCGATGCAGCCATCAGCGTTTCACCACGATCTGGTCATACACGCCGCCGTCGGCGAAATGGGTCTTCTGCACCGCATCCCAACCGCCCAGCTTGCCTTCCACCGTAAAGGTCTTCACGGCCGGGAAACGGCTGGAATACTTCTTCAGCACCGCCGGATCGACCGGACGGAAATGGTGCTTGGCGATGATCTCCTGGCCTTCCGGCGAGAACAGGAAGTTCAGGTAGGCCGTCGCCTGCTTGCGCGTGCCGCGCTTGTCCACCACCTTGCTCACCACCGCCACCGGCGCCGCGGCCTCGATGGACAGGGACGGATAGACCACATCGAACTTGTCGCCGCCCACTTCCTGATCGATCAGCACCGCTTCGTTTTCGAAGGTGATCAGCACGTCGCCGATGTCACGCTGCGTGAAGGTCGTCGTCGCCCCGCGGCCGCCACCGTCGAGCACCGGCACGTTGGCGAACAGCTTGGTCACGAAGTCCCGCGCGCCGGCGTCGCTGCCGGTCTTTTGCAGCGCATAGCCCCACGCCGCCAGATAGGTGTAGCGGCCGTTGCCGGACGTCTTGGGGTTCGGCACGATCACCTGCAGGCCTGGACGAACCAGATCGGACCAATCCTTGATGCCCTTCGGGTTGCCCTTGCGCACCAGGAAGATGGTGTTCGTCGTGTAAGGCGCCGCCCCGTGCGGGAAGGCCTTCTGCCAATCAGCCGCAACCAGGCCCTGCTTGGCCAGCACATTGATGTCCGGCGTCTGGTTCATCGTCACCACGTCCGCCTCCAGGCCCGACGCCACCGACTGGACCTGCTTGCTCGAACCACCGTGGGACTGGTTGATCGTCAGCTTCTCCTTCGCCGTGCGCTGCCACTGGGCGATGAAGGCCGGATTGATGTCCTTGTAAAGCTCCCGCGACACATCGTAGGAGACATTGAGAAGCGTGGCATCGGCCAAGGCCGGCGCCGCCGGCAAGACCATCAGCCCAGCCAGCAAGGCCAGTACAGGACGCAGCGCAGCACGGGTCGGGGACATGGAATTCTCCTGTTTATCGAGTCAGGACCCGAGTCTAGGGAGGAGTCGCGATGCACCAAACCAATAAAAATGGCTTTGTATATTCCTGGGAGTGCAATACCGACTGAGGAGACAGATTTGTGCGTTATATAGCCTCCATGCTTCCAAGTGGATGCAATCAGCTCGGCCCGGACGCTTGGGTCACCTCAGGCCGGTAAGGACATAGTGGTTGCCATGCAGACCCTTGACGTCTACGTTCAAGGTCAGCATTTCGGCCTTTGCAGCCGTTGGCAGCCTCTATAAATAATGGCTGCTCTGCAATATAGAGCAGCCATTTGAAATTTGAGGTTTGGAACGCCTGCTCGCCAGTTCCTTCTGGGTCCTTTTTTCAAAACGCTATCCCCTTCGGGGAGGCTGCATTACAGATCTGAGTCAGTCGAAACCCCAGCTTTGGCATATTTCGCTGCCTCTTCAATCAGCCACTGCTTTACGCGCATGGCTGCCTGACTGGGTGTTGTCTTGCTGGGGTGAACCACGTAGTAGCCATTCTCAAGTTTGAGGCAACAGTCAAACGGTTTAATCAAAGCCCGACTGGCAACTTCTGCTTCGGTTAGGTAAGGACTGGCCAGAACTACCCCATTCCCTCGTTTTGCGGCTTCTATAGCCAGCAGAGACTGGTCGAAGTGCATGCGAGGAATCCTAGTGATGGCTTCCCTATCCAGTTGACTGAACTGTTTGAACCATTGCTCCCAATAGGGCTGCGTGGTAGTTACCAGCAAGTTTGCTCTCACTAAATCCTCCGGCACGCTTAAACACATTGCAGCAGCGTATTCCTGTGTGCAGTACGCCTGAGCCTCATCCTTAAAGAGCAAGCTTGCATCCAAATTTGCGCCTTTTCCGTTGAAATGGCGAATCGCCAAATCAACCACCTCGCGCTCGAAATCGACTGTTTCAACCGATGCTTTGAGATGAAGTTCGATGTCCGGGTGCTGGGTCACCAAGTTAGCCATTCTGCTCGTGAACCACTTGGCAGCAAAGCTGGGTGTCATGGACAGCGACACGGCCATGCTGCGACTGCGCTTGAGTCGGCTACTGGCATCCGCAATCTGGGCGAGTGGCTGTTGGATCTTCTGCCAGTAACCGGTAGCTGCATCCGTGGGGTGCACTTGTCGCACCTGCCGGATGAAAAGCGACATGCCCAGCCATTCCTCAAGTTTCTGGATTTGCTGGCCAATTGCGCCCGGCGTCACGCACAGCTCATCCGCAGCAAGAGAAAAACTCTTGTTTCGCATGACAGCATCGAAGGCGACTAGCGCCTTGAGGGGTGGGTACGAAGCCATGGCATAGATTTTCTATCTCATAAAGCATGATAACTGGTTTGTCGCAGTAGCGTTAATTGAACACAATCCAACCATTGCTTGATGTGTTGGAAATGATGTTTAACTCAATTCGACGCCCCGAAGCACTGTCCATAACCCTGGCTGCGGCCGGCATTCTCATGGTGACCATGGGTACCCGGCAATCCTTCGGACTCTTTGTCAGCCCCATCAACAGTTCGACCGGCATGGGCGTCGCCACCATTAGCCTGGCGCTAGCCATCGGACAATTCACCTGGGGAGCGATCCAGCCGATTGCAGGGGCTGTGGCAGACCGCTACGGACCCAGGCTGGTGTTGCAAGCTGCCTTGCTAACGCTCGCCATCGGTTGTGCCATTACGCCTTTCATCGACAACGGTTTCGGTCTGGCGATTGCCTTGGGCATCATGGCTTCCATGGGCTCGGGCGCCGGCAGTTTCTCCGTACTGATTGGTGCTGCCGCCCAACGCTTGCCATTCGAGTCACGCGGAACAGCCTCCGGGGTTATCAACGCGGGCGGCTCCTTCGGCCAATTCATCTTTGCACCGCTCCTGCAAAAGCTGATTCAGAGCATGGGCTGGATGGGCGCGATGTGGGCGATGGCCGTGGCGACCTTGGCTGCGTTTCCGTTGGTCGGAAAACTGACAGGACCAACGACGGCAGCGTCCCAGCACGCCGACGATTCGAAACTGGGGCCAGCAATCCTGGTGGCGCTCAAGAACCCGAGCTACGGGCTGCTACATGTTGGTTTTTTCACCTGTGGGTTTCACATTGCCTTCCTGGTGACCCACCTGCCCGGCGAAGTGAATCTGTGCGGCCTGCCGCCCAGTGTGGCTAGCTGGTCACTGGCCATCATCGGCCTGGCGAATGTATTCGGCAGCCTGTATGCCGGTTCGTGCGTAGCCCGTTATCGCAGCAAGTATGTCCTGGCAGTCATGTACGCCTCGCGGGCCTTGCTGATCGCCTGGTATCTGTGGATGCCGCGCACCGAATGGACTTACTACCTGTTTGCTGCCGGATTGGGTTTCACATGGTTGGCGACCGTTCCTCCCACCGCAGCCATTGTTGGGAAACTTTTTGGGACGCGCTATCTGGCGACCTTGTTCGGGCTAACGCTGCTATCGCATCAGATTGGCGGTTTCCTTGGTGCCTGGTTGGGCGGCCTCACGATTTCGCGGTTTGGTGACTTCTCTTGGATGTGGTATGCCGATATGGCCCTTGCCTCCCTCGCCGCCCTGGTCAATTTGCCCGTCAAGGAAGCCCCGATCGGCAAATCTCTCATACCCCCCCAATCGTCATTGGCGACAGATAAAGGAAGATCATGAGCATTTTGCGCGAGGAGGTAAGCCCGAAGTCCCTGAACCGGGATAGCAGGGAATGCCTGCCGGGGTTTCTGGGTGTCGAAATGGTGGAAGTAAAGCAGGGCGTGATGACCAGTCGCATGGCGGTCAAGCCTTTGCACGGCGCCATCAACGGTTTCCTGCACGCAGCCAGCGTCGTGGCATTGGCCGATACCACCTGCGGCAATGCCACGATTGCTCACCTGCCTGCCGGTGCCCAGTCCTTTACGACGGTCGAACTGAAGAGTAACCACCTCAGCACGGTGAGAGACGGCGTAATTGCCTGTACCGCGACCGCTCAGCATCTTGGCAAGACAACGCAGGTCTGGGATGCCGTCGTGACGGATGAAGTGACGGGCAGGAAACTGGCGCTGTTTCGTTGCACCCAGATGATTCTCTGGCTGAAAGCTTGATTGGCGGGAAACGACATGAAAGAGATTTACCACCTCGACGACCTGCGTGTCGGTCAACGCTTTGGTTCCGGAAGCCACGTGATGGATGAGGAAGAAATCAAGCAGTTTGCTGCCGAGTATGACCCACAACCTTTCCATCTGAACAATGAGGCTGCGTCCAAATCCTTCTTTCAAGGACTGGCAGCGAGCGGCTGGCATACGGCTGCTGTGACGATGCGACTGTTCGTTAAAGGTGAATTCAAGCCGGCTGGTGGCGTCATAGGCGCTGGTTTGGATGCTCTCCAATGGCACCAGCCTGTACGCCCCGGTGATGAGCTTTCTGTTGAAACAGAGATTCTTGAGGTTCGCCCATCGAAATCCAGACCGGAACAAGGCATGGTTAAGACTCGCGTGACGACATATAACCAGCGAAACGAACCGGTTCAGACCTTTGTGGCAAACCTTTTGGTCAAGCGATTCGTGCCTTGACGTGGCGAGGCATCGGCATGCAGCAGGCCGGTATAGGCCAGCAAACTGACGCCACGGTCCCCTGAAATGCCCCCAGCAGGTCCCTATTTAAGAACTTTAAAGGAGAGATCGATGCCCCTCGTTCGTATAGACATCAAAAGAAACCCTGACGCGTCCTACGCCAAAAGGCTGGGCAAGGTTGTTTACGATTCAATGAAGGCTGCCATTAACGTCCCTGACCAAGATAACTTTCAGATTCTGACGGAGCACGACGACGACCACTTCGTCTACGACCCCACCTATCTCGGGATAAAACGAAGTGATGGGCTGGTGTTTATCCAAATAACGCTCAATGAGGGACGATCGACGGACCAGAAGAAACTGCTCTACAAGACAATTGCGGAAGGGCTAAATCGAGAAGCGGGCGTTCGGCTGGATGATGTTTTCATAAATCTGATCGAGGTTAAAAAAGAGAATTGGTCTTTCGGTGGTGGAGTTGCCCAGTACGCAACCTGATTTTTAGGCGGGCTGAAGGCAATAAATCTTTGTTGCTGGCGTGTGGGCGGAGATATTGCCCCTCTCACCGCTGGCCGACGAACCCCTCGCGGTATGCCGCGACAAGATATTGGCCTCACGGAATAAGTCCACATCAGAAATCGCGCCTGTGTGCGAACCCGGCGCTTGAAGACTACGGCGGTCGTCGCAGTCGATCCCAAACACATACGTTACCAACGGAGCAGAACATGGAATACACCGCATTCGGCAAGACCGGCCTGCGTGTGTCGCAAGTCGCATTGGGTACGGGCAACTTCGGCACTGGCTGGGGGTATGGGGCCGACCCGGATGTTGCTGAAGCTGTCTTCAACGCCTATGCCGAGGCAGGCGGCAACTTCATCGACACGGCGGATGCCTATCAGTTCGGCCAGGCCGAGGAACTGCTCGGGACGCTCCTGAAAGGACGACGCGAGGATTTCGTCCTGGCCACCAAGTTCACCAATGGCGCCACGCCCAATGCCAACCGGCTGGTAACCGGCAATAGCCGCAAGGCACTGGTCGCGTCCGTGGAGGCCAGCCTCAAGCGCCTCAAAACTGACCGGATTGATATCTACTGGGCGCATCGTCCCGATGGCGTAACACCCATCGAAGAGATCGTCCGCGGTTTCGAGGATCTGGCGCGTGCGGGCAAGATCCTCTATGCGGGCTTGTCAAATTTCCCCGCCTGGCGCCTTGCCCGTGCAGTCACCCTGGCCGAATTGACCCACGCGGTACCCATCGCGGCGGCGCAGTTCGAACACAGTCTGGTCTGCCGTGAGCCGGAGGCCGATCTGTTCCCCGCGTCGCTCGCACTGGGTCTTGGCATCGTGACCTGGTCACCACTGGGCGGCGGTATGCTGACCGGCAAGTATCGGCAGGGAGAAAAGGGTCGGGCCGAAGGCTTCGGCGGGCGGGTCTTCCAGCCCGAGAATTCGGCCCAGCGTACGCAGATCCTGGACACCGTGCTCGCCATTGCAGGCGAACTTGGCGTCAGCGCCAGTCAAGTCGCCATTGCCTGGGCCGGGACGCACGGCGCCGTACCGATCATCGGGCCGCGTTCGCAGACCCAGCTCAGTGACAACCTCGGCGCGCTGACGCTCTCCCTGTCGGCCGAGCAGCTCGCTCGCCTAGACAGCGTGAGCAGCTTGAAGTCTTCGGCACAGGCAAGAAGCCCCATTCCTTGGGCTGCAGGCAACGCCGCCCAGACCGTAGCGTGAGCCTTCTGTATTTTGAAATCGCTCTGATATGCACAGTCGTCCATATGCGGCGGTTGGCTAAGTCAGCCTGCAATGAGGGCCTGACTGACGACTATTAAGGATGGGCAGGCGGTCGCTACCCGCTTGCCCACAGGGAGCCAAGTCACCGACTTGCTGGTGTCGATGACTGTACCGGTCACTTCGGGACCTAGCAAGGAGGGCGTCGGAGACGGGGCGGAATGGTCGTCGCCGCATCGGCGCCTTGTATTGACCCAGTAAAACCCTGCTTAGGGTGTTAACCAGCCGACCGAGTTAGCCGGATGCTCTAGTAATGACGATCATGATTGAATTTCATTGGATTCTTTGAATTGAGAAGTGTGCGGACTCAGGCTTGCGGCCGATAGCGCTCTGCGGCGCGGGCTTGCCGGAGGTCCGCCATCAGACCCTGGCGGGCGCCATCCAGCGCGTCCCAGCGCTCGGCGACGTGCAGCGGCGGGATGGTGACCAGTTCGCGGCGGTCGAAGCCGACCAGCGCCGCATCGACCAGTTCCTCCACTTCCATCACCTCGGGCAGGGTGTTGACGTCCACGCCACCCTTTTTCCAGATCTCGGTACGGGTCGCCGCCGGCAGTACGGCCTGCACGTAAACGCCCTTGGGCGCCAGTTCGACATTGAGGCCCTGCGACAGGAAGAGCACGAAGGCCTTGCTGGCGCCGTAGATCGACATGCCGAATTCGGGCGCGAAACCGATCACCGAGCCGATATTGACGATGGCGCCGCTACCGGATTGCGCCAGGCGCGGTGCGACCGCCGCCGCGAGCCGCGTCACCGCGGTGGTGTTGAGCGCGATTAGGCTTTCGATGCCCTCGGCGGTCTGTTCGAGGAAGCCCTTGGGTTGAGGCATGCCGGCGTTGTTGATCAGGATGCCGATCCGGGCGTCGTTGCGCAGACGGGTTTCGAGCGCGGACAGATCGTCGGACTTGGTCAGGTCCGCCGGCAACACGTCGACAGCCACCTTGTATTCCGCGCGCAGGCGGGCGGCCAGGGCCTCCAGGCGCGCCTTGTCGCGCGCCACGAGGACGAGGTCGTGGCCACGGCGGGCGAAGCGTTCGGCGTAGGTGGCGCCGATGCCGCTGGAGGCGCCGGTGATCAGCACGGTGGGAAGGGTTTGCATGGGAGTTTTCCTTGGTTGGGGTTGTTGGGGGTTAAACATGGAGGGGCGGTTGATTCATCCTGACGACGACCTTGCCCTTGGCGCGGCCCTGGGCCAGGTAGTCGAGAGCTTCCTTGGCCCGCTCGAAAGGAAACACCTTGTCGATCACGGGCCGGATGCGCTCTGTTTCGAGCAGCTTGCCGATCTCGGCCAGTTGGGCGCCATCGGGGCGCACAAAGAGGAAGCAGTAGGCGACGTCCTGCTTCTTCGCCAGGCGCATGATCTTGCGGCTCATCAAGCCGAAGACGAGCTTGATGACGAAGTTAAGGCGTCGCGCCCGCGCGAACGCGGCGTCGAGCGGCCCGACGAGCGACACGATCCGGCCGCCCGGCTTAAGGATGCCGACGGATTTCTCGATCGCATCGCCCTTTACGGTGCCCAGCACAGCGTCGTAGCCGCGCAGCACTTGCTCGAACTCCTGCTTCTTGTAATCGACCACCTCGTCGGCGCCAAGGCGGCGGACTAGGTCAATGTTGCCCGTGCTGGTCGTGGTTCCCACCTTGGCCCCAAGCTGCTTGGCCAGCTGGATCGCAAAGGTGCCTATGCCACCGGAGCCTGCCGGAATGAACAGTTTCTGGCCCGTCCGAAGATCAAGACGTTCCTTCAGCGCCTGCCAGGAGGTCAGACCGACCATGGGGATCGAGGCGGCCTGGACGAAGTCCAGATTGGCCGGCTTCGGCGCGGCAGCGTGCTCCGGCACGACGGCGAATTCGGCGATGGCACCGATGCCGAGATCGAAAATGTTGGCGAAGATGGCATCGCCCGGCTTGAAGCGCGTTACGCGGCTGCCGACTTCAACCACCACGCCGGCCAGATCGCTCCCGAGCGTGGCCGGCAACTGGAAATGCAGGACCGGCTTGAACATCCCGGTCGGGATCATGTTGTCGACCGGGTTCACGCCGGCGGCGTGGACTTGCACCAACAGTTCGTCGGCCTTCGGCGTAGGCCGGGGCACATCGGCAAAGCCGATGTCGGGCGACTTGCCATAGCGTTTGAAGGTGAGGGCTTTCATGGTTTGGCTTTTCATCAGAGGGCTTTCGTTCTTGTTCGATCAGTTAGCAAGGAAATCCAGGACCTCTGACACAAAGGCATGGTGGTGCTGAAAGACGCCACCGTGTCCAGAATCCGGATAGATCGTCAGCTTGGCATTGGGCAGACGGCGCGCCATTTCGGCCGATAGGCTGCTGGCGACCATCAGGTCGTGGTCGCCATTGGCGACGAGAACCGGTTGGGTGATGCGCGAGAGATCATCGGGCTCGCTCAGTCCCGCGGTCTTGATGGCTTCCAGTTGGGCACGCCGGGCCTGCAAGGAAATGGGCTGGTCACGGTCCCTGGTCCGCTCCTTAAGTGCGGCGAAGTAATCTCGCGCGGAGCGCTTGCCTTCCGGCGTGCGGGGGAAGAACAGGAAATTCCTGGCGTCACTCCAGGTCAAGGCCGCCTTGATGTAGGCAAGGATGGCGACCTTGGTGACCTCTTCGATCCCGCCACCACCCTTTGGCCCCGTTCCGGCGAGAATCATCCGGCGCACGAGTTTGGGCGCCTGCAGCGCAACCATTTGTGCCACGCCCCCGCCTAAAGAGAAGCCGAACAGGTCGACCTGCTGGTGCCCCAAGGCCCGAATGAAGGTGATGGCGTCCCGCCCCATCTCTTCGATTGTGTGCGGTACCGAACCGCCCGAGGCACCGACACCGCGGTTGTCGAAAGCGATGACCCGACGTTGCGCGGCGATACCGTCGATCACCCGCGGGTCCCAATCATCGAGTACCGCCATCAGATGGTGAAGAAAGACCACCGGCACACCGGAGCTCGGGCCGAGTTCCCGATAGACGAAGGGCGCGCCACCCACGTCAATGCTGCGAGTCGGTACATCTTTCCATTTCACGCTACTCATCTTTCGCTCCTCAACGTCGGCGGAGAAATCGTTCATCAATCACGGCGCCAGATAGGCTGGATCACCGGTTGCCAAAGTGTTACTATCAAATTGAAACGAACGATACTATCAATTTGAAAGTAAGTCACTACCAAAACGGTATGAACGACGAAAATATTTCCAAAGACGCATGCCCGATCGCTCGCAGCCTGACTTTTGCGGGTGACGCGTGGAGCCTGCTGATCCTGCGCGACGCGCACGCCGGCCTGACGCGCTTCGACCAGTTCCGGAAAAGCCTGGGCATCGCCCCGACCATGCTGACCCGACGGCTGGCGACGTTGACAGAGGAGGGATTACTGGAAAAGCGACGCTACTCGGAGCACCCACCGCGCGAGGAATATCTGCTGACCGCGGCCGGTCGCGATTTTCTGCCGGTGCTGTTCATGATTGGTGCCTGGGGGCGTCAATACCGGGGAGGTGGCAAGCTGGTTCGGTTTTTCGACGCTGAAAACGGAACAGAGATCAAAGCCGTAGCAGTGGATGAAGTCACCGGGGCCAAGATCGGGACTCGACCGATACGCACGGTCATGCCAGATGAAAGCTAATAGATGATTTGACAGGTCAGATGTCGACTGACAGGTCCGGTTCATCTTGCCAAGCTTGCCACCAAGAACATCCAATGGCAGAAGAGGCGACGTATCGGCGGTTGGGAGCGGCCGCTGCATTTTCTTACCTGCCTTTCAGCAGGCGAAGGCCTGAAGGTTTGTAACGGGCACGGAGTACGCGTTCGCTGGAAGGTAATGCTGCCGTTTAGGACTGGACGGCAGGTAAGCGACAGATTGCTGCCTGATTCTGGGCATTCGGCCAATGACCGGATTGGCCGATGACCTGCCCCAGGCACCCACCACTACTCCGTATTAATGTCTCGCCCCCGGCCCTCCCCTTAAACTCCATTCAGACCGACAAGCACGCGTAAGCTTGCATATAGCGCCGCTCAGGATGCGTCGGCCGAACGACTGGAAAAATCCATTGAAATGCCGGGTCCAGAAATCGCCCCAGGTCCCCAAGCAGCGGAATCATGTACTCAAGTCCCGGCGTACTGCCGCTTCTGCCCGTCCACAGACACACATTCTCACTGCGCACTTCGTACTGCTGAAGTCACATTTCATGTTGCGTGGCCAACATTCGATCTGGCGACGTGAACATGGAATGCTGGTTCATTCCCATACGATGTTGGGCTGCGCACATTATTATCTCTTGGGCATGAAGCCACATATTGCGGTGGCAACTTTGGATATTGGCCTACCAATATTGGGATAGCCCATCGCCACATTGAATGTCGCGCAAGCACTATCCCATGTGACGGCAGCAACATTGATTGTTCACCGCGCATGCCCGTATGTCGCCAAAGGCATATTGACTGAGCGGCTGCGCACATGGCACCCATCGGCAGTCCCAATCAAACAGCCGGACGCAACATATGCCCCGCCGCGTGGATCAAAGGCATTGCAGTCCTCCTTTGTCAGCCAAGCAGGCATCCACCATGAAGCCTCTGCCCTCCCTCTTCTTGAGCGCTACCCTCGCCGCTCTTCTCTCCGCCTGCGTCGGTCCGCGCTTTCCGGCGCATGCCACAAGCGTCGGTGAACTGGTTGCCCGCCTCGGTCCCCCCGCAATGTGCTGGCCGGAGGACAGCGGTGGCGAGCGGCTGGCCTTCACCACGGCGCCGATGGGGATGCGGACGTGGATGGCCCTCACCGATGCGGGTGGCCGGGTGCGCAGCGTGGAAAACGTGCTCGACATGCCGCACTTCGCGCGCATCCAGCCGGGCATGGACGAAGAGGCGGTGATGCGCGAGATCGGGCCGCCCTACCCCCCGTGGACCGTGACGTACCCCGCCCGCAATGAGCGCGTGTGGGAATGGCGTTACTGCGATGTGTGGAGCGAGCCGGCGCGCTTCAACGTTCTGTTCGATGCCACCACGGGCAAGGTCCGCTCGACGATGAGCCTCACCGAGCGCCAGTCGCTCTATGGCAACGGCAGGCGCAGCGAGTGGTGTAGCCCCTAAGCCCCCTTCCTCGGCCGCGGTCCGGACGTCCGACTCCTGCACGAACGTCCGATTCCCGGTCGCCGATTTGTCCGCCGGCCTTTCCCCCTTGCCAGCGGCATTGAGTCTAAAACTCCTTTTCTTTCAGTCTTCTATCTCCTTTTTGCGCGATCTGGCACAACCGTTGCCCTATGTCTTGCGGGGACAGCGGCTCGCCCCGGGGTGCGGCGGAATGCGGCACCAGTCCAAACCAAGGAGACATGGAGACAACAATGGAAGTCCAACAATCACAAGTACAGGTGATGGGCATCGATGCCGGCGGCACGATGACCGACACCTTCTTCGTTCGGGCCGACGGACGTTTCGTCGTCGGCAAGGCGCAGAGCAATCCGGCCGACGAATCGCTGGCCATCTTCAACTCGTCGGAGGACGCCCTCGCCCACTGGAACCGCACGGTGGACGACGTTTATCCGGAACTGGCGACCTGCGTGTATTCCGGCACTGCGATGCTCAACCGCATCCTGATGCGCAAGGGCCTCGACGTGGGCCTGATCTGCAACAAGGGGTTCGAGCAGATCCATTCCATGGGCCGGGCGCTGCAGAGCTACCTGGGCTACGCGCTGGAAGACCGCATCCACCTCAACACCCACCGCTACGACGAGCCGCTGGTTCCGGTCTCCCGCACCCGTGGCGTGACCGAGCGGACCGACGTGCAGGGCAAGGTGGTCATCCCCCTGCGCGAGGACGAAGTCCGCCAGGCCACCCGCGAGCTGATCGCCGCCGGCGCGCAGGCCATCGTGATCTGCTTGTTGCAGTCCCACAAGAACGAGTCCAGCGAGACCCGCGCCCGCGACATCGCCCGGGAAGAGCTGGCCAAGCTGAAGGTGGACATCCCGGTCTTCGCGTCGGTGGATTACTACCCCTCGCGCAAGGAAAGCCACCGGATGAATACCACCATCCTGGAGGCCTACGGTGCCGAACCGTCCCGCCAGACCCTGAAGAAGGTCAGCGACCGCTTCAAGAAGCACGGCGCCAAGTTCGACCTGCGCGTGATGGCGACCCACGGCGGCACGATCAGCTGGAAAGCCAAGGAACTGGCCCGCACCATCGTCTCCGGCCCGATCGGTGGCGTCATCGGCTCCAAGCTGCTGGGTGAATACCTGGGCGACGAGAACATCGCCTGCTCGGACATCGGCGGCACCAGCTTCGACGTGGCCCTGATCACCAAGGGCAGCTTCGCGATCAAGTCCGATCCGGATATGGCCCGCCTGGTGCTGTCCCTGCCGCTGGTGGCGATGGACTCGGTGGGCGCCGGCGCCGGCAGCTTCGTGCGCCTCGACCCCTACAGCAAGTCGATCAAGCTCGGCCCGGACAGCGCCGGCTACCGGGTCGGCACCTGCTGGCCGGATAGCGGCCTGGATACGGTGTCGGTGTCCGACTGCCACGTGGTGCTCGGCTACCTCAACCCGGACAACTTCCTGGGCGGTGCGATCAAGCTGGACGTGCAGCGCGCCCGCGACCACATCAAGGCGCAGATCGCCGACCCACTCGGCCTGTCGGTGGAAGATGCCGCCGCCGGTGTCATCGAACTGCTCGACCTGACCCTGTCCGAGTACCTGCGCGCCAACATCAGCGCCAAGGGCTACAACCCGGCCGAGTTCACCTGCTTCTCCTACGGCGGAGCTGGCCCGGTGCACACCTACGGCTACACCGAGGGCGTCGGCTTCAAGGACGTGGTGGTGCCGGCCTGGGCGGCGGGCTTCTCGGCCTTCGGCTGCGCCTGCGCCGACTTCGAGTACCGCTACGACAAGTCGGTGGATCTCGGCGTCGCCCAGCTGGCCGACGACGACACCAAGGCGGCCGCGTGCCGGACGCTGCAGGACGCCTGGTCCGAACTGGCACTGAAGGTCATCGACGAGTTCGTGCTCAATGGCTACAAGGCCGAAGACGTGCTGCTGATCCCCGGCTACAAGATGCAGTACATGGGGCAGCTCAACGACCTGGAAATCGTCTCGCCGGTGACCAGCGCGGCCACCGCTGCCGACTGGAACCAGATCGTCGATGCCTTCGAGAACACCTACGGTCGCGTGTATGCCAGTTCGGCACGCTCGCCGGAGCTGGGCTTCTCGATCACCGGCGCGATCCTGCGCGGCACCGTGGTGACCCAGAAGCCGGTGCTGCCGGAAGACCCGGACGCCGGCCCCACGCCGCCGAAGGAAGCTTACCTGGGCACCCGCCCCTTCTACCGCCACAAGCGCTGGGTCGATGCCGCGCTGTGGAAGATGGAAAGCCTGAAGGCCGGCAACCACATCGTGGGCCCCGCCATCATCGAATCCGACGCGACCACCTTCGTGGTGCCCGACGGCTTCGCGACCACGATCGACAAGCACCGCCTGTTCCATCTGAAGGAAGTCCGGTAGCCGCATGGGCCGCCCCAAGGCTGCCGGCGCCCCCTCGGGGGACCGACGCCGACGGCATCTTGGGGGCTAACCACACTAAGGAGACAAGACAATGAACATGATGAACAAGAATGAGCTCGGCTTCGCCGACTTGCTGAAAAACGGCCAGACCCTGAAGCAGTTCCGCGACGGCATCATCGCGCGCACCCAGGCCAGCGGCTACTACAACGGTATCGAGAAGCTGGAGTTCCGCGACAGCGACCCGATCGGCTACGAAAAGCTGTTCTCCAAGCTGCGCGGCGGCCTGGTGCATGCCCGCGAAACGGCCAAGAAGATCGCCGCCAGTCCCATCGTCGAGCAGGAAGGCGAGCTGTGCTTCACGCTCTACAACGCCGCCGGCGACTGCGTCCTGACCTCCACCGGCATCATCATCCACGTGGGCACGATGGGCGCTGCGATCAAATACATGATCGAGAACAACTGGGAGGGCAATCCCGGCATCAACCCCGGCGACATGTTCACCACCAACGACTGCGCGATCGGCAACGTACACCCCTGCGACATCGCCACCATCGTGCCGATCTTCTGGGAAGGCAAGCTGATCGGCTGGGTCGGCGGCGTGACCCACGTGATCGACACCGGCTCGGTGACGCCGGGCTCCATGTCCACCGGCCAGACCCAGCGCTTCGGCGACGGCTACATGATCACCTGCCGCAAGACCGGCATCAACGACGAGCCGCTGCGCGACTGGCTGCACGAATCCCAGCGCTCGGTGCGCACGCCCAAGTACTGGATCCTCGACGAGAAGACCCGTATCGCCGGCTGCCACATGATCCGCGAGCTGGTGGAGGACGTGATCAAGGCCGACGGCATCGAGGCCTATGAGAAGTTCGCCTTCGAGGTCATCGAGGAAGGCCGCCGCGGCCTGATGAGCCGCATCAAGGCGATGACCCTGCCGGGCAAGTACCGCAAGGTGTCCTTCGTCGACGTGCCCTACAAGCACGAGGACGTGCAGGTCTCCAACGCCTTCGCCAAGCTCGACTCCATCATGCACTCCCCGTGCGAGATGACCATCAAGCCGGACGGCAAGTGGCGGCTAGACTTCGAGGGCGCGAGCCGCTGGGGCTGGCACACCTTCAACGCCCACCAGGTGGCCTTCACCTCGGGCATCTGGGTGATGATGTGCCAGACCCTCGTGCCGACCCAGCGCATCAACGACGGCGCCTACTTCGCCACCGAGTTCCGCCTGCCCAAGGGCACTTGGTGCAACCCGGACGACCGCCGCACCGGCCACGCCTACGCCTGGCACTTCCTGGTGTCTGGTTGGGCTGCGTTGTGGCGCGGCCTGTCCCAGTCCTACTTCAGCCGCGGCTACCTGGAAGAGGTCAACGCCGGCAACGCCAATACCTCTAACTGGCTGCAGGGCGGCGGTATCAACCAGGACGGCGAGATCCATGCGGTGAACAGCTTCGAAGCATCGAGCTGCGGCACCGGCGCCTGCGCGGTGAAGGACGGCCTGAACCACGCCGCGGCGATCTGGAACCCGGAAGGCGACATGGGCGACATCGAGATCTGGGAGATGGCCGAACCGCTCCTCTATCTCGGCCGCAACGTGAAGGCCAACTCCGGCGGCTATGGCAAATACCGTGGCGGCTGCGGCTTCGAGACCCTGCGCATGGTCTGGAACGCCCAGGACTGGACCATGTTCTTCATGGGCAACGGCTTCATGAACAGTGACTGGGGCCTGATGGGCGGCTACCCGTCCGCCACCGGCTACCGTTTTGAGGCCCACAAGACCGGGCTGGAGAACCGCATCGCCATCGGCGACAGCCTGCCGCTGGGCGGCGACCTCGATCCGTCCAACCCGGACTACGAGCGCCACCTGGACGCCACCGCCACGGTCAAGCGCGACAAGCAGTGCATCACCACCGAGGACTGCTACTCCAACCACGACCTCTACCTCAACTACCTGCGCGGCGGCCCCGGCTTCGGCGACCCCATCGACCGCGAGCCGAAGGCCATCGAGGCCGACCTCAACCAGAAGTTCCTGCTGCCCGAGTACGCCGAGAAGGTCTATGGCGCGGTGCTGACCCAGGACGCCAAGGGCGTGTTCACGGTCGATCCGGCCAAGACCCAGGCCCGCCGCGCCGAGATCCGCAAGGAACGCCTGGCCCGCGCACTGCCGACCCGCGAATGGATGAAGGAGGAGCGCGAACGCATCATCAACAAGCACGCCGCCACCCAGGTCCAGCACATGTTCGCCACCAGCTTCGCGCTGTCTGAGAAGTTCACCAAGCAGTTCAAGGACTTCTGGAGCCTGCCGGCCGAATGGCAACTGCTTGAGGAAGAGCTCGGCGTGCCCTCCTACGGCGCCAAGCACCGCATGGACCTGTCCATGCTCCCCGACGTCACCACCGTCGTCCAGGTCGAAGAGTAATCACGGAATCAAGGAGTCTGAACATGTCCAACTACACCAACGAACAGGTCGCCCACCTCGTCGAAGGCTCGCTCGACTGGGAAACCACCTTCCGCATGCTGTCCATGCCCAAGGACCACAGCCGCTTCAGCCAGTACCTGGCGGCCCTGCAGGCCAAGGTGAGCTTCCCGGACCGCATCGTGCTGCCCCTCGGCCCGCATCTGTATATCGTGCAGTCCGCCAAAACCAAGGAGTGGGTTACCCAGTGCGACTGCGGCCACGTCTTCTGCGACTACCGCGATAACTGGAAGCTGCACGCCAGCATCTACGTGCGCGACACCGAAGAGGCGATGACCGAGGTCTATCCGAAGCTGATGGCGCCGGACACCCAGTGGCAGGTGTATCGCGAGTACTACTGCCCGACCTGCGGCACCATGCACGACGTGGAAGCACCGACCCCGTGGTACCCGGTGATCCATGACTTCGAACCGGACATCGAGGCCTTCTACAAGGACTGGATGGGCCTGCCTGTACCGGAACGCGCTTAAGCAGGGTTGCAAGCGCTTTGCGGGGTTCGGCCGACGGCCGACCCCGCTTTTTTGCGTACGTCCGAACCTCGCCTCCTTGCGGATTGCTGCAGGCTTCGGTGGGGGCGAATTCATTCGCCCCTACGGGAGAAGCGGGCCCCAAAAACGAAAAGCTCATCCACACCCAGCCCATCCCCGGCCAACCGTCCGAGAATGAGACGTCTCCCCTCTCGAACGTCCGATTCTCGAACGGCCAGCATCCGCACTTCAAACAACATCCATGCGCCCCCCTTGCTGCACGGGGCTTGTACGTGATCGAGGCAGATGGCACCAGGTTTGCTAATCTCCAGATCGGACGTTCCATTTTTTTCATAAGCGTTTCCAGATCGGAGGCCTCACCCAGACCCATGCCATCCGTCCCGTCCGCGCGCAGAACCCACCCTTAAAACGGCCGCATCCATCGATAGCGGTCCGCCGCAAGCGGGACGAAACCAAAGGAGGAAGACGTGAGAAATGTGCAGCACGGAGGGACAAGTGTTCTCCAATCCGCATAACAACGCCGCCGTAATGGCCGCCTGGGAATCCTTCCTGAGCGGCGATGCAGCCCGCAATGACACCCTGCGCACCCTGGTGGACCGCTCCTGGCGACGCTGCCAGGACGCCCACGTAGACCCAGACCGCCGCTACGCCCCCGACCCGCTGCCCGAACATGCGCTGTACGCGCTGCGGGAGAGCAACAGCGAGCTGCTGGAAGCCGGCGCACCGGTGATGGCCTATGCGCGGGACTTCCTGGCCGAGAGCGGCACGATGATGCTGCTCGCCGACACCCAGTGCACCATCCTCACGATGGAGGGAGACACACCGACGGTCGGCACCGCCGAATCGATCCGCCTGATTCCCGGCGTCAACTGGAGCGAACGCATTTGCGGCACCAATGCCATCGGTACCGCACTGGCGGTCGGCCAGCCGGTGCAGATCCATTCGGCCGAGCACTTCTGCGCCGGCATCAAGCGGTGGACCTGTTCGGCTGCGGTGATCCGCCATCCCCAAGGTGGCGAAATCGTCGGCGTGATCGACGTCTCCGGCCTGTCTGAAAGCTACAGCCGCCAGAGCCTGGCCCTCGCCGTCACCACTGCCAGCCGCATCGAGAGCCGCCTCGGCGCGCGGGAGATGGAGCTGCGCTGCCGCCTGCTGGAGGGGGCAATGGGGCGCTGGGGCTCAAGTGCCGCCGACGGCCTGATCCTTTTCGACCGGCGTGGCGTGCCGGTCAAGATCAACGAGCACGCCGCCAGTGCCGTCATGGCGCGGGGCGGCGACATGGACCTGTCGGCCCCCGCTCGCCTGGCAGAGATGGCCCTCGGCGCCGACGGTCCGGTGGGCCCGCTGCCCGACTGGATGAACAACGACTGGCTGGTGCCGGTGACGAGCCATGGCCTGCGCCTCGGCACGCTGCTGATCATGCCCCTTGCCCGCGGTACCCGCCCGGCCTCAATCCAGCACGCAGCCCCAAGCTGTACTCCAACCGACAGCCCGGCCAAGGTGCGCAACTTCGCCTCCCTGGTCAGCCGCAACCCGACGCTACTGTCGGCCATCGACAAGGCGCGCCAGCTGGCCCGCTCGAAGGTGCCGGTGCTACTGCTCGGCGAAACCGGCGTCGGCAAGGAGGAGTTCGCCCGCGGCATCCACGAGGCCAGCCAGCGCGCCAGTGGCGCCTACGTGGCCCTCAACTGCGGCGGGCTGTCTCGGGAGCTGCTGGCCAGCGAGCTGTTCGGTTATGCGGAAGGCGCCTTCACCGGCGCGCGCAAGGGCGGCATGATGGGCAAGATCGAGGCCGCCGACGGGGGCACCCTGTTCCTTGACGAGATCGGCGAAATGCCCATCGACCTGCAACCGCATCTGCTGCGGGTGCTTGAGGAAGGCGAGATCCACCGCCTTGGCGAGAACAGCCCGCGCAAGGTGAATTTCCGCCTCGTCGCCGCCACCCACCGCAACCTGCGCGAGGAGGTCGCCGCCGGCCGCTTCCGCATGGACTTGTACTACCGCATCGCCGTCACGACGCTGCATCTGCCCCCACTACGCGAACGGCGGGAGGACATCCCGCTGCTGGTGGATCTGTTCCTCACCCGCTTCGCCGCCCAGCACAGCCTGCCCGAGCGCCCGCTCGGCATCGGCGTTCTGGAGCGCCTGCAGGCGTATCCGTGGCCGGGCAACGTGCGCGAGTTGCGCAACGCGGTGGAGAGCATGGTGCTCATGAGCGACGGCGCGGAGATCGGTGCCGAAGCCCTGCCGGCAGAGCTGTCGGACATCGAGCTGCCGCCGCCGACCGCCACCGGCAGTTCGCGGATCTGCAGCATTGCCGACGGCGAGCTGGAGCTGATCCGGCGCGCCATCGCCGCCACCGGCGGTAACCTCACCTGGGCCGCGCGCCAGCTCAACATCGCCAAGAGCACGCTCTACCTCAAGCTCAAGCGCTACGGGCTGGAGGTGGACCGGGAGCGCGCCCGCACGAGCGCCTGACGACAGGCTTGCAATCGGGGCGGATTGTGTAAAAAGCAGCCCGCCCCGGCACGGGCCGGACTAAAATCCGGCCGATGTTCGACTTGCCTCAATCCAGATCCTCGCGCGCCCTTCAGCTGGCGATCGCGATGTCCTTGCTGGTCCATGGCCTCCTGCTGCTGGTCAAGCTGAACCCGCCGGAGCAGGAGCGCGCCAACCCCAGACTGGAAGCCCGTCTCGCCCCGCCGCCGGCTCCCCGGGCCGATGTACGGCCGCGTCCCAAGGAACCGGTGAAGGTCGCCGAGGCCCAGCCGCGCAAGCCGCAGCAGGCGCAGAAGCCGAAGGCCAAGGCGTCCGAAAGCCGCCCGCGCATCCTCACCGCCCGCAAGTCCGACGCGCCCGCGGTCCGCAGCGCCGAGCCGACGCCGACCTGGAGCGTGGCCCAGAAGGAGGAGATGGACAACTTCCTCAATGATCTCGCCCGCGACGCGAAAAAGCCGCCCCCGCCGCCCCCGACCCTCGCCGAGCGGTCCCTGGCCATGGCCCGCGAGATTGGCCGCGAGCAGATGCGCGAGTCCCGCGGACGCAGTTCCAGCAGTCTGGAAGACCTGGTCGAGCGCATCCCCAACAGTCCGCCGGTGGATCCTTTCAGCCTCGAGTTCTACATGGACGCGCTGGTCAAGAAGCTCAACCGCAGCGCGGCCTTCGTGAAGAACGACCCGCGCACCCGCGGCATCCGCAACGCCTCCATCGAGGTGCGGCTGAACCCGGACGGCTCGCTGAAGAGCTTCAAGGTCGTCAATGCCGGCGACCAGCAGGACGAGATCGCCTTCGTAAAGTCGGTCGTGGAACGGGCGATCCCCTTTTCCGCCTTCCCGCCGGACATCGTGAAGTCCGCCAAGTCACTGGCGCTGATGATCTGCATCCAGCCGCCCAGCCTTGGTGGCGGCAGCTTCGGCTTCACGCGCCGCTCCGACGGCAGTGGCTGCTGAAACCCGCGCAATGTTCTAAGAGCCGGCATGGGCTACGACGTCATCGGCGATATCCACGGACAGGCCGACAAGCTCGAAGCCCTGCTGCGACACATGGGCTACCGCCTGCTCGGCGGCTTCTGGCGCCACCCCTCGCGTAACGCGGTGTTCGTCGGCGACTTCATCGACCGCGGCCCCCAGCAACTGCGCACTGTCCACATCGCCCGCGGCATGGTGGAAAACGGCGCGGCGCTGGCGGTAATGGGCAACCACGAACTCAACGCCATCGCCTGGCACACGCCGGACCCCATTCACCCCGGCGAATACCTGCGTCGCCACTACAGCACGCGCTGGGGGCACAAGAACCGCATCCAGCACCAGCGCTTCCTTGATGAAGTGGCCGGCGACCCTACCCTGCACGCCGAACTCATCGGTTGGTTCCGCACCCTGCCCCTGTGGCTGGAACTGCCGGGCATCCGTGTCGTGCACGCCTGCTGGCATCAGGGGTTGATGGACTGGCTGAACAGCACAGGCTATGTCGAGAAAGGCCGCCTGTTGCCGACCGCCCTCCCGGACGCCACCCGCGAACCCGACGATGACGCGGTGACGGATACGCCAGAACCCAGCCTTTTCCGCGCCGCCGAGATCCTCACCAAGGGGCTGGAGATTCCGCTGCCGAACGGCATCTCCTACCAGGACAAGGACGGCATCGCGCGCCACCGCGTACGCATCCGCTGGTGGGACCAGGACGCCAGCACCTGCCGGGGCGCGGCCCTCATGCAGGAGCAGCTGCGCAGCCAGCTGCCGGATATGCCTCTCCCCGCTTACGCCCGCATCGACGACCCGGACCCACGCCCGGTGTTCTTCGGCCATTACTGGATGACCGGGCAACCGCACATCCTCGCGCCCCACGCCGCCTGCGTCGATTACTCGGCCGGCAACGGCGGGCCGCTGGTAGCCTATCGATGGGACGGTGAAACCCGGCTGAGCGACGCACATTTCTGCCAAGTTTCCTGAGCTGGCTTGCACAACGGCATACGAGGCCGTTCAACTTCGGCACGGAGTGGGCTAGATTGGGAGCCTCCGCCTATTGCAAAGGCCCGCGCCATGTCTTGCCTCCTCTCCCTCGACCAGGGCACCAGCAGCAGCCGTGCCATCGTCTTCGACGCTTCTGGTCAGGCCCTCGGCAGCGCCCAGCTCGAATTCCGCCAGTCCTACCCGCAGCCGGGCTGGGTCGAGCATGATCCGCTGGAGATCTGGCAGACCCAACTCGACTGCGCACGCCAGGCTCTGAGCAAGGCCGGGCTGAGCGGCGCCGACGTGGCCGCCATCGGCATTGCCAACCAGCGGGAGACCACCGTGCTGTGGGAGCGGAGCAACGGCCAGCCGCTGGCACCGGCCATCGTCTGGCAGGATCGCCGCACGGTGGCTGCCTGCGAAACCCTGCGGGCGAACGGACATGCGGCGCTGATCCGTGCAAAAACCGGCCTGGAGGTGGATGCCTATTTCTCGGCCACCAAGCTGGCCTGGCTGCTCGACCACCTGCCGGACGCACGGCGCCGCGCCGCCGCCGGCGAGCTGGCCTTCGGCACCATCGACAGCTGGCTGGTGTGGCAGCTCACCGGTGGCCGACTGCACGTCACCGACCCGAGCAATGCATCGCGCACCATGCTCTTCGACATCCACCGCCAATGCTGGGACGAGGAATTGCTGGCCCTGTTCGACATTCCCGCCGCGCTGCTGCCGGAGGTCGTGGACAGCAGCGGCGTGCTCGGCGCGACGGATGCCGGGCTTTTCGGCAGCGCGATTCCGCTCGGCGGCCTCGCCGGCGACCAGCAGGCCGCCACTTTCGGCCAGGCCTGCCTGCAGCCCGGCTCGGCGAAGAACACCTATGGCACTGGCTGCTTCCTGATGCTCAACACCGGTGCGCAACCGGTCGAATCGAACCATCGCCTGCTCAGTACCCTCGGCTGGCGTATCGGCGGGCAGACCACCTACATGCTGGAGGGCAGCGTCTTCATCGGCGGCGCAGTGGTGCAATGGCTGCGCGACGGGCTGGGGCTGATCCAGCGCGCCGCCGACATCGAAGCCCTCGCCGCCTCGGTGCCAGACGCCGGCGGCGTGGTGCTGGTGCCGGCCTTCGCCGGCCTCGGCGCCCCCTACTGGGACGGCTACGCCCGCGGCACCCTGCTCGGCCTGACCCGCGGCAGCAGCAAAGCCCACATCGCTCGCGCTGCGCTGGAAGCCATCGCGCTGCAGACCGTCGATCTGGTGGACGCCATGAACCGCGACGGCGCCAGCCCGCTGACCGAGCTACGGGTGGACGGCGGCGCCGCGCGCAACGACCTGCTGATGCAGATCCAGGCCGACCTGCTCGGCGTACCGGTGATCCGTCCCCGACAGACCGAAACGACCGCCCTCGGCGCGGCCTATCTCGCCGGTCTGGCGGTGGGCCTGTGGCGCGGCCCTGAAGAACTGTCCGCCCACTGGCGGGCGGAGCGGATCTTCGAGCCGCTATGCAGCGAGGACGAGCGTAGCGGACGCCTTGCCGAGTGGCACCGGGCCGTCGAACGTGCCCGCGGGTGGGCCGTAGCATGAAGCGCGCGGATCTGCTCGACCGCCTGCGCCAGACGCCGCGCTGGGACGTGCTGGTGATCGGCGGCGGCGCCACCGGCCTCGGCTGCGCGGTGGATGCCGCATCGCGCGGCTATTCGACGCTGCTGCTGGAGGCCCACGATTTCGCCAAGGGCACCAGCTCGCGCTCCACCAAGCTGGTGCACGGCGGCGTCCGCTACCTCGCCCAGGGGCGTATCGGGCTGGTCCATGAAGCTCTGGCCGAGCGGGCGATCCTGCTCGCCAATGCGCCGCATCTTGTCCACCCACAGCGCTTCGTCGTACCGCTCTACCGCCAGTGGGACCGCCTGCAGCTCGGCGTCGGCCTGGCTGCCTACGACTGGCTGGCCGGCACCCACAGTCTAGGCGCCAGTCGCCCACTGTCGGTGGATGAAACCCGCCGCGCGCTGCCCGGCGTGCGTGAAGACGGGCTGGTCGGCGGCATCGCCTACATGGACGCCCGCTTCGACGACGCCCGGCTGGCCATCACGCTGATGCGCACGGTGCTCGATCTCGGCGGCCTGGCCCTCAACCGGCTGCCGGTCACGGGGCTGCGCCATGAAGGCAGGCACATCGTCGGCGTCGACGCGCAGGATGCGGAAAGTGGCGAGGCCTTCGCACTATCGGCGCGGGTCGTCGTCAATGCGGCCGGCGTGTGGGCCGACGCCATCCGGCGCCTCGACGACCCGACGAGCACGGCCCAGTTGAATCCCAGCCAGGGCGTACACATCGTGCTCGACCGGGATTTTCTGCCCGGCAACGCGGCGCTGCTGGTGCCGCGCACCGACGACGGCCGCGTGCTGTTCATCATCCCCTGGCAGGGCAAGCTGCTGCTCGGCACCACCGACACGCCACGGCCGGACATTCCACTGGAGCCCCGGCCGCTGGACGGTGAGGTGGACTTCATCCTCTCAACAGCCGCCCGCTATCTGCGTCGCAAGCCGAAACGCAGCGACATCCGCAGCCAGTTCGCCGGCCTGCGTCCCCTGATCGGCGGCAGCGGTAATACGTCGAGCCTGTCGCGGGAGCACGTGATTCAGGTGGCGCCGAGCGGGCTGGTGTCGGTGGCCGGCGGCAAATGGACCACCTACCGGCGCATGGGCGAGGAGATCATCGACCAGGCCGCGGCCGTCGCCGGCCTGCCCGCCCGCCCCTGCCGGACCCGCAGCCTGATTCTGCACGGCAGTCCGGCGTCGCCGTCTGAGGACGTGTTCGGCACAGATCGCGCCGCCGCGGACGCCCTGCCCGGTGCGGGACGCCGGCTGCATCCGGCGCTGTCCCTGAGCGAAGCCGAGGTCCGCTTCGCCGCCCGCGAGGAACAGGCCCGCGACGTGGAGGACGTGCTGGCGCGCCGCCATCGGGCACTGTTTATGGACGCCACGGCGGCCATCGAAACCGCGCCGGCGGTCGCCACGATCCTGGCCGAGGAACTGGGCTGGGACGCAAAACGCACCCGTGAAATGACGGAAGCCTTCCACCGACTGGCAGAAGGCTTCCGCTGAAAGCCAGGCCTGAGCAGACTCAGGCCGGGTCGATCAAGCCTTGGTTTCGGCGATGCGCTTGGCGATGTGCTCCAGCGCCGCTTCCACCTGGTCGATAAGGATCAGGCACAGGTCACCGGTTTCCAGCTTTTGCAGCGCGCTGTCGATGGCCGCGAACTCGCCGCGGATCTCGCAGATGCTCTTGGTGCGCGGCGCCCCCACCAGGCCCTCCTGAAGCAGTGCTAGCACTTCGCCGTCGGCGCGGCCGCGCTGGCAGTCGTCCTGGTACAGCACCACGTCGTCGAAAACCTTGCCGAGGATGCGGGTCTGCTCGCGGATGTCCTCGTCGCGGCGGTCACCGGCACCGCTGATAACCACCGAGCGACGCTTGGCGGGCATGCTCTCGACGGCCTGCACCAGCGCCAGGATGGCATCCGGGTTGTGGCCGTAGTCAGCGATCAGCGTGGCGCCCTTGTAGTCGAACACGTTGAAACGGCCCGGTGCGGTAGCAGCGTCGTTCACGAAGCTGGCGGCGCCGGCAATGATGGTCTCCGGCGGAATGCCCAGCGCCCAGGTGGCAGCGATGGCGGCCATCGCGTTCTCGACCTGGAAGGAGATCGTGCCGTTGCGGGTGATCGGGATGCCGGCCAGCGGCACGCGGAACTCCTCGCTGCCCTGGGCGGCGACGATCGCGTCGTCGTCCACGAAGACCACGCGGTGGCCCTGCACGCGGTGGGTAACCAGCACATGGTTGTATTGGTCGGCGGCGAAGAACAACACCGAGCCCGGGCAGGCGCTGGCCATCTTCACGACCATCGGGTCGGCGGCGTTGAGCACCGCTGTACCGCTGGATTTCACGTTTTGCACAATGACCCGCTTCACCACCGCGAGATCCTCGACGGTGCTGATGTAGGACAGGCCCAGGTGGTCGCCCATGCCGATGTTGGTGACCACCGCCACGTCGCATCGGTCGAAGGCCAGGCCTTCACGCAGTACGCCGCCGCGGGCGGTCTCGAACACCGCGGCATCCACGTCCGGGTGCAGCAGGATGTTGCGGGCGCTGCGCGGGCCGCTGCAGTCCCCGGTGTCGATGCGGCGCTTGCCCACATAGACGCCATCGGAGTTGGTCATGCCAACCCGGTTGCCGGCCACCCCGAGGATGTGGGCGGACAGGCGCACGGTGGTCGTCTTGCCATTGGTACCGGCCACCGCAATGACCGGGATGCGGCCGTCTTCACCGGGCTTGAACATGTTGGCGACGATGGCCTCGCCGACCGGACGGCCCTTGCCGTAGGACGGCTGCAGGTGCATGCGCAGGCCGGGCGCCGCGTTGGCTTCGACGATGCCGCCGCTCTGGGCTTCCAGCGGCTCCAGCACGCTCTCGCAGACCACGTCCACGCCGCAGATGTCGAGGCCGATGTTCTTGGCCGCGGCAATCGCCCGCTCGGCGACTTCGGGGTGCACATCATCCGTCACGTCGGTGGCGGTACCGCCGGTGGACAGGTTGGCGTTGTTGCGCAGGATCACGCGCTTGCCCTTCGGCGGCACGGAGTCGGCCTCGTAGCCCTGCTTCGCGAGGGTGGCGATGGCGATCTCGTCGAAGCGGATCTTGGTCAGCGAGGTGGCGTGGCCGACGCCACGACGCGGGTCGCTGTTCACGTGGTCCACCAGCTCGCGGATGGTGCGCTGGCCGTCGCCGATGACCAGCGGCGGCTCGCGGCGGGCGGCGGCGATGAGCTTGTCGCCGACCACCAGCAGACGGTAGTCGTGGCCCGGCAGGTAGCGCTCCACCAGCACGTCGTCGCTGATTTCCTCGGCGACGCGGAAAGCGTTCATCACCTCTTCCTTGGTGCGCAGCTTGACCGCCACGCCCTTGCCCTGGTTACCGTCACGAGGCTTCACGACGACGAGGCCGCCGATCTCCTTGGCGGCCTGCCAGGCGTCTTCCGCACTAGTCACGGAGCGGCCCAGCGGCACCGGCACGCCAGCGGCGCGCAGCAGGTTCTTGGTCAGTTCCTTGTCCTGGGCGATGGCCTCAGCCACGGCGCTGGTCAAATCGGTCTCGGCGGCCTGGATGCGGCGCTGCTTGCTGCCCCAGCCGAACTGCACGAGGCTGCCTTCGGTCAGGCGGCGATAGGGAATGCCGCGGGCGACGGCCGCCTGCACGATGGAACCGGTGGAGGGCCCGAGGCGCACGTCCTCGTCCAGCTCACGCAGACGGGCCAGCGCGCCGACCAGGTCGAAGTGGCCATCGGTTTCGGCGGCACGGCACAGTTCCGTGGCCAGCTCGAAAGCCAGGCGGCCAACCTTTTCCTCGGTGTATTCCACCACCACCTGGAAGACACCCTTCTCGATCGTCTTGGCGGTGCGGCTGAAGGTCACCGGGCAGCCGGCACAGGCTTGCAGGCCGAGAGCAGCGAGCTCCAATGCCTGGGCCACGGAGCTGGCGCCCATGTGGCCGTCGGCCTCGAGAAAGCCCATTTCAGGGAAGAGATTGCGCAGTCGCGTCTCGTAGCCCGGAATGGAATCGATGTCGCACTCCGCTTCGGTGCAGGTCACGATGGCTTCGATCGCGGTGTGCCGGCTCCACAGATTGGGGCCGCGCAGAGCCCGGATGCGTGAGACTTCCATGGATAACAGTCCTTGTCGTTTTTCTCAGGGGCCACCAACGTCGGGCAGCCCTTCATCATTGTTCGGTGGCGGCTCAGTCGTTGCGCAGCGGCGCTTTCGGATCGTAGGGCTTGACGCCGGCACGAATCATCGCCGGCGACACGCCCAGCGCCCAGGCACCCGCCACGGCGGCCAGCAGGTTGGACAGCACGCCCGGCTCCTCCCCGGCGCCGTTTGCCAGCAGCTTGATCTTGGCCAGGCGGGCAACCGGATCTTCCTGCTCGCCGGTGGCCAGCACAATGGCACCGTCCTTCACGAAGACCGTGCGGCGGCCTTCGCTGCGGGCCTGCACGACGGCCTCGGCGTTGGGGTCGACGGCGTAGAAAATCACCTCGCCGTCGGACAGGGACGCCATCTCGACGACCGCCGGGTCCTCGGCATTCAGCACCGCAGCGCCGCTGGACAGGACCAGGTCCACCTGGGTACGGAAGACGTTCCAGACCTTTTCGGGGGAGTCGATGTAGAACTCGCCGTAATGGAGTTCCGGGTCGATGTTGGTGACCACGCCCACCGAGCAGCGGTCGTACACGGTGCCGTCGGCGAGGATGCTGCGGCAGCCGTTCTCGAACACCGCGGTTTCGACGGAGCGGTTCATCAGCACGCGCTCGGCAGCGTCCCAGTTGGTACCCTCGGCGGTTTCCACCTGGCGCCCATCGAGGAACACGCCCTCGGAGCAGGCCAGGCCGGTGTACTGCCCGGACAGGCGGGACAGGTGGGCGATCAGGCGGGCCACCGGCGTCTTGCCGCGGCTGCCGGTGACGCCGACGATGGGAATGCGCGCGTCCTCGTCCTTCTCGAACAGGTGATCGACGATCGCCTCACCCACCGGACGCGGCTGGCCGACACCCGGCTTGATGTGCATCAGCAAGCCGGGGCCGGCGTTCACTTCGACGATGGCGCCCTGCTGCTCGCTCAGGGGCTTGGAGATGTCCTCACAGACCAGATCCACACCGGCGATGTCGAGGCCGACGATGCGCGCCGCCAGGCAGGCCAGCTCGGCGGTGTCTGGATGCACTTCGTCGGTCACGTCGAAGGCCATGTTGCTGGTGCGGACGATCATCACCTCCTGGCCTTCCGGCGGCACCGAGGCACCGGTATAGCCCTGGCGCGCCACTTCCATCTGGGCGGCCGGGTAGTTTTCCAGCTTGATCAGGTAGAGCGGGAACTCGTGCTCGACGCCACGCCGCGGATCGGAGTTGATCTGGGTCTCGATCAGCTCGTCGATGGTATGCGTGCCGTCACCGATCACCGACACCATGTCGCCCTTGTTGGCGGCGACCATCTTGCCGCCGACCACCAGCAGGCGGTGCTCGGCGCCCTGCACGAAGCGCTCCACCATCACCTCGGAGCCTTCCGCCGCGGACAGCGGGAACACGTCCGCCACTTCCTGCGGGGTGCGGATGTTGGTGAATACGCCGCGGGCGTGATTGCCGTCGCTGGGCTTCACCACCACCGGGAAGCCGATGTCCTCGGCGGCCTCGATGGCATCCTCGACGCTGGTTACGATACGGCCTTCCGGCACCGGCACGCCGCAGGACTCCAGCAGCGTCTTGGTCAGGTCCTTCTCGCGGGAGATGCTCTCGGCGATAGCCGGCGTACGATCGGTCTCGGCGGTCCAGATGCGGCGCTGGCGGGCACCGTAGCCCAGTTGCACGAGGTTGCCCTCGGGCAGCAGGCGGATGTAGGGAATGCGGCGTTGCTTGTCGGCGGCGGCCTCGACGATGCAGCGGGTGCTCGGGCCGAGCATGTGCTTGTCCACCAGGTCGCGCAGGCGCAGCACGGCGGCGTCCACGTCGTAGGGGCGGCCCTCGATGGCGGCCATCAGCAGGTCGTGGCCCATGTTGAGGGCGGCCATCGACACGTCCTTCTGCCAGGCGCGGATCACCACTTTGTAAACGCCGCGCAGCGAGGTCTCCCGCGCCTTGCCGAAGCCGCCGGACATGCCGGCGAGGTTCTGCAGCTCGAGGGTGACGTGCTCGAGGATGTGTCCCGGCCAGGTCCCGTCCCGCAGGCGCTTGAGGAAGCCGCCCCGCTCGCCGATGCTGCAACGGTGCTCAATGAGGGACGGCAGCATCGCCGTCAGCCGCTCATAGAAACCCGGGATCACATTGGACGGACAGTCTTCCAGGTCATGGATGTCGACCCAGGCTTCGAGGACTGAGCGGTAGGTCCAGATGTTCGGTCCCCGCAGGTGGAGCACATTGAGGAATTCGATCGTTTTATTGGTCATGGACGAGACACTTCGGAAGTAACGGGCCTGTTTACGGCTCTCGGCAACGGAAACTCGATCTCCCCTTAACGCGGATGACGCCGCCAGGATTACCTGGGAGAAAAAATATCGGGTCGGCGATGCTTCTGGCCACCCGCCGGGTATACGCGCATGTAACGAGTCAGTAAACTTCGGGCGCAATTTTGCCCTACGCTGGCCCTTTTCTGGGGCCTAATCGCGTCGCCGAGATGAATTCTGAGTCCTCCGCCCTTCCTTCCGCCTATTCCGACTACCTCGGACCGGCCGTACCCGACAGCTGGCGTCCCCTTCTCGACAAGGCCCTGCAGGCCGGCGAAAAGGTCCTGGCCAGCCTCAACCTCGATCTCGATGCCACCCTGCAGTTCCGCGACGGTCTGGTGGCCCTGACGGATCGCCGCCTCCTGGCCTGGGATCTGCAGGCCAAGGACTGGCAGGTATGGACCTTCCGTAACGGTATGGCCTTGCGCCACCGCGACCACGCTGGCGTGGCCAGCCTCGATCTTGTGGACGCCGACGGCAAGCTGGCCGGCTGGCGCTTTACCCTGGCCCAGGACCCGGCCGCCCGCAACCTGGCCGACCGTTTCCACGCCCAGCTCGAATGCGTGCTGGCAGGCCGCCAGCCAACGCCGCCCGAACCGCTGACCTGCCCGACCTGCGATGCACCGCTGCCGCCGGGTACCGACGAGTGCCCGACCTGCGCCCGCGAGATCCACACACCACCGTCCACCTGGACCCTGTTCCGCCTGTGGCGCTTTGCCCAGCCCTACAAGAAACAGCTGCTGGCAGGCTTCATCCTGACGCTGATCTCGACGGCCGCCACTTTGGTGCCGCCCTACCTCACCATGCCGCTGATGGACGAGGTGCTGATCCCCTTCCAGAATGGCCAGCCCATCGACAGCATGAAAGTCATGATGCTGCTCGGCGGCCTGCTCGTCGCCGCATCCTTCGCCTGGGGCCTCGGCTGGGCCAAGACCTACATCCTGGCCCTGGTCAGCGAACGCATCGGCGCCGACCTGCGCACAACCACATATGAGCACCTGCAGGGCCTGTCGCTGGAGTACTTTGGCGGCAAGCGCACCGGCGACCTGATGTCGCGGATCGGCTCGGAGACCGACCGGATCTGCCTGTTCCTGTCGATGAACCTGCTCGACTTCGCCACCGACTGCCTGATGATCGCGATGACCGCGGTGATCCTGGTATCCATCAACCCGTGGCTGGCCCTGGTCACACTGGTGCCGCTGCCCTTCATCGCCTGGCTGATCCACACCGTGCGCGACAAGCTGCGCTACGGCTTCGAGCAAGTGGACCGGGTGTGGTCCGAAGTCACCAGCGTGCTCGCCGACACCATCCCCGGCATCCGCGTGGTGAAGGCCTTTGCGCAGGAAAAACGCGAGGTCGGCCGCTTCCGTGAAGCCAATGCCCGCAACCTGGCGGTGAACGACCGGGTGAACAAGATCTGGTCGGTGTTCTCCCCCACCGTCACGCTGATGACCGAAATCGGCCTGCTGATCGTCTGGGGCTTCGGCATCTGGCTGGTGTCCGAGAAGTCGGTGACGGTCGGTACGCTGGCCGCCTTCATCGCTTACATCTCGCGCTTCTACACCCGGCTGGACTCCATGAGCCGGATCGTCTCGGTGACGCAGAAAGCCGCCGCCGGCGCCAAGCGCATCTTCGACATCCTCGACCACGTCTCCAGCGTGCCCGATCCGGTCAATCCCCAGCACCTGCCCAAGGTGACCGGCGCCATCGAGGTCAAGCGGGTCGGCTTCCGCTACGGCAACCGCACCATCCTGCGCGGCGTGGACCTCAACATCGCGCCGGGCGAGATGATCGGCCTGGTCGGCCACTCGGGGTCCGGCAAGAGCACCCTGGTCAACCTGATCTGCCGCTTCTACGACGTGACCGACGGCTCGATCCGCATCGAAGGCATGGACATCCGCTCCGTGCCAGTCTCCGAGTACCGTCGCAACATTGGCCTGGTGCTGCAGGAGCCCTTCCTGTTCTTCGGCACCATTGCCGAGAACATCGCCTACGGCAAGCCCGATGCGAGCCGCGAGGAGATCATCGCCGCCGCCCGCGCCGCCCACGCCCACGACTTCATCCTGCGCCTGCCGCAAGGCTACGATTCCCTGGTCGGCGAGCGCGGCCAGGCCCTGTCCGGCGGCGAGCGCCAGCGCATCTCCATCGCCCGGGCGCTGCTGATCGACCCGCGCATCCTGATCCTCGACGAGGCCACTTCGGCGGTGGATACCGAGACCGAAATGGAAATCCAGGCCGCGCTGGAAAACCTCATCCGCGGCCGGACTACCATCGCCATCGCCCACCGCCTGTCCACACTGCGCAAGGCCGACCGTCTGGTGGTGCTGGACCGCGGCCAGATCGTCGAGATCGGCAACCACGACGCGTTGATGGAAAAACAGGGCGCCTACTTCCGCCTCTACGAAGCCCAGACCCGCAAGCTGGACGACGACGCATTGGGCAACGGAGACAAGCCCCGCGTGCCCTTCCACCGCGCCCATACCCCTGCCTGAAGACCACGCCATGCCTACGCAAAACATCCAGCTGGAACGCAACGCCTTCGGCCAGCTCGTCTTCATCGACGCCACCGGCCAGGCCCAGCTGATCACCCCGGTACGCGCTTTTCCGATCGCAGCCCCGGCCGAGAGCATCGGCCTCATCAACGGTGATGGCGAGGAAGTCGCATGGATCGACCGCCTTTCCGACCTGCCCGATGCGCCGCGCAAGCTGCTGGAAGACGAAATGGCCAGCCGCGAGTTCATGCCGGTGATCCAGCGCATCCACAGCGTATCCAGCTTCGCCACCCCCAGCACCTGGGAGATCGAGACCGACCGTGGCCCAACCAGCATGGTGCTGAAGGGCGAAGAAGACATCCGCCGCCTCACCCCGCCGGCCCTGCTGATCGCCGACAGCCGCGGCATCCACTTTCTGATCCGCGACCGCTACGGGCTGGATGCCCACAGCAAGCGGCTTCTGGACCGCTTCCTGTAATCCGTTCCATTCGGCGCAGGCGGCCTCACCCGCCAACCTGCGCCGCAATCGTCAAGACGGCCGCCGGCGGGCATGCTCCCGCTCAGTCGCCGCCGCCTCCGCAACCGCCTCCACAACCGCTTCCCCCATCCCCGCCAGAACCGCCGTCGGACGCACCGTCGCCGTGTCCGTGGCTGCAATCGCTAATCCCGTCCGCAGTGCAGGAACCGCCGCAACCGATGTCGCTGGCGCAATAGGCCGGGACGCCCTGCGCGTCCGCCACGCCGGAACAATCCAGCACGTAACGGAAGCCGTCTGGAATCTCCAACAGCGCATCCAGCGCAAAGAGCATCGGTAGCCGGTCCGGCTTGTTGGGATCGATGCCTTCGAAACGGCAGGCATGCAGCCAGGTACGCCGCAGTCCCTGCCGAGCGGAAACCGGCGTCGCCATGTGCTCGGCAGGTGTGTGATCAAGAAAACGCCCCAACCCGCGGGCGCAAAACTGCCGGTAGCCCCGCGTGAACAGGATGAACTCGTGCCAGGCCACATCTACCGCCTGGCTGGGCATGGACACCATGCGCCCCTGGGCTGCATTGGCTGCACGGAAGAAGGTTCTCAGCTCACGGATGACCATGTCCACCTGCGCGGCGCTGAGATGGGGATAGATCTGCCCGAGCTTGCGGCCAAGGCTGGCAGGAAACAGGAAAGCGCCCAAAAAACGCTCCCGCGCCTTGAGACGCCATTTACGCCAGACGAACACCAACGCTCCGAGCAAAGCCCCGGCCAGCAACAGCTTGGGCAGCCAATGGCGCCACGCCTCGCCGCCCATGATCAGGGCAATCCCCACCAGCAGCGCGACCACGAGTATCGCGCCGAGCCTGTTTTCCTTCACCGCATCCATCGCTGTGCGTCTCCCAATACACCGCAACGGATTCTGTCGGCGGTCGATCGCCACTTTATGCCAAAGCGATGACCGGCATCACCGTTCCTTAACAAAACCGCAGCCGCCCCGTAACCCGCGCTTCTTAGTCTTGCCTTGAAGACCCCATTTCGAGCCATTCCAACCTGATCCGGGTCGTTCGCCATCCAGGAGAGTCCATGAAGAACTTTTTGCGCGCCCTTGAAATCCAGCGGTGGGACGATCATCGCTTCTACCACCACAGCCGCATGAACCAGACCCTGCACTTCATCAGCGCGGTGAGCTTTCTGGTGGCCTATTCGCTGCTCTTCGTCGATCCGGTGAAGGCGGCACTGATCGGCTGGCTGATCTCGATGGTCACCCGCCAGTCCGGCCACTTCTTCTTCGAGCCCCTCGGCTACGACGAAGAGAACCAGGTCACCAACGATTACAAGGAGGCCGTGAAGGTCGGCTACAACCTCAAGCGCAAGGTCGTACTGCTGTCGATCTGGGCCTTCATCCCGGTTGCCCTGTGGCTCAACCCGACGATGTTCGGCCTGTTCGAGGCCCATACCGGCGTCGGCGGCTTCATCGACCACCTGGGCCTGCTGTGGCTGGCCCTCGGTGTCAGCGGCCTGCTGTTCCGCACGGTCCATCTGTTCTTCCTGAAGGACGTGCAGACCGGCCTGGTGTGGCTGACCAAGATCCTCACCGACCCGTACCACGACATCAAGCTGTACCACAAAGCACCGCTGTACCTGCTGCGCGACCTGCGCGCCCGCCAGGCGGCGTAAGCCCTTCCAGCGCCGCTCCAGCCCCACGGGCGGAGCGGCGTTTTCACGTCTACTTCCCGAGGAAGCGATGGCTCAGCATCTCCTTCAGGATGCGCCGGCGGATGCCCTTGTTGGTCAGGCTGCCGTCGTTCCACCACCAGCCGTCCGCCTCCATCTGCCGCGCGGCGGCGACGACGCGATCGGCAACGGCCTCAAAGTCCGCGTCGGTGTAGTTGAGGCTGAAGATGAAGCGGCCCGTCCCAACCCAGCTGAGGGCCAGCCCTTCCGCCCGCAGGTAGTACTGCAGCATCCAGTTGTAGCGGCTCGGGCGGGTGTAGAAGACCGTCCAGATCGACGACACGTTGGCCACCTGCAGCGGCAGGCCCTCGGCCTTGAGGCGCAGGTTGAGGCGCTCGGCGCGGCTGTTCCAGGTGTCGTCGAGGCCGGCGTAAAGGGCCTGCACCTCGGGCGTCTCGATGCGTTCCAGGAACTCGGCCATCGCGCCCATCACGTAGGGGTGGGAGTTGAAGGTGCCTCGGGCGAAGCAGATGTCCGCCGGGCGGTCGTCGCGGAAGCGCTTCATCAGCTCGCGCTGGCCACACACCACACCGATGGGCATGCCGCCGCCGAGGGTCTTGCCGTAGGTCACCATATCGGCCTGCACGCCGAAATATTCCTGCGCACCGCCCGACGCCAGCCGGAAACCGACGAAGACCTCATCGAAGATCAACACGATGCCGCGCTCGCTGCACACCTGGCGCAGCTGCTTCAACCACGTCGTGTAGGCCGCCCGGTCGAAGCCCGCCTTGCGGGAGCTGTCCACCAGCGACGAATCCCCCGGCGCCGCGCCGTTGGGATGCAAGGCCTGCAACGGGTTGATCAGCACACAGGCGATGTCCTTGCGCCGGCGCAGCACGCGCAGCGCGTCCTCGTGCATGTCCTTCAGGGTGTAGGTCTGGTTGGCCGCCACCGGGTTGCCGACGCCCGGCTGCACGTCGCCCCACCAGCCGTGGTAAGCACCGCAGAAGCGCACCAGATGGGTCCGGCCGGTGTGGTAGCGGGCCAGCCGCACGGCCTGCATCACCGCCTCGGTGCCGGACATGTGGAAGGAGACTTCATCGAGCCCGGAGATCGCCTTCAGGCGCTGCACGTTGTAGGCGAGCAGCGGATGGTAGGCGCCAAGCACCGGGCCGAGGGCCTCCACGCGCGCCGCGCCGCGGGCCATGCAGTCCTTGTAGAAGTCGTAGCCGAACACATTGACGCCGTAGGAGCCGGTCAGGTCGTAGAAGACGTTGCCGTCCAGGTCGGTGACCGTCACACCGCTCGACGCCTTCACGAAGGAACCGCCCTTGAGGTGCTGGCGCACCAGCCGGCTGTACTGGAAAGGCACCCGGTAGGCACCGGTGAATTGCATGTCCGACACGCCTTCCTGGGTCTCGGCGCTCATCGCCGCGCTGGTCGCAAAGCGCATGCGGTACAGCTCGGCCAGGCGGAAGAAGGCTTCCTTGCGCTTGGCCGCCACATCGGCGGGCGCGTCGTCGCTGCGGAAGAAGGTCGCCTCGTCGTATTCGTAAAACGGCAGCAGCTTCGCGACCCGGCGGGACATCTTGGCGTGCCCCGCCAGCGACGGGTGCTTGCCCTTCGACAGCTCCAGCCGGCGCTTCGCCTTCATCACCAGGCCCGGCAGGGCCAGCGCCCCGAGTCCGGCCAATACCAATGCATCTTCCACGTAGTGCACTCCGCAACTGAAAGATGAACGATTTAACCGACCCCAGTTACAGAACCATGAAAAGTCCCCGTCTGCTTGCCCGCCTCACCGACCAGGAAGACCTCAACTTCCTGCTCACCAACCGCCTGCCGCGTGCGCTGCTGACCCGTTTCGTCGGCTGGTTCAGCAAGATCGAACATCCCCTCGTTGCACGCCTGTCCATCGCCATATGGAAAACCTTCGCCGAACTGGACCTGTCGGAAGCCAGGAAGCAGGAATTCCGCAGCATGCACGACTGCTTCACCCGCGAGCTGAAGGACGGCGCACGGACCATCGACGCCGATCCGGCAATCCTCAGCAGCCCCTGCGACGCCATCGTCGGCGCCTGCGGCCTGCTTGACGGCGTCACCGCGCTGCAAGCCAAGGGCGCGCCCTACCCGCTCATCGACCTGCTCGGCGACCCAGCGCTGGTGGAGACCTACCGGGACGGCAGCTACGTGACGCTGCGCCTCAAGTCGAGCATGTACCACCGCTTCCACGCCCCGGCGGACCTGGACGTGGAGCACGTCACCTACATCTCCGGCGACGTGTGGAACGTCAATCCGCCGGCCCTCAAGCGGGTCGAGCGCCTGTACTGCAAGAACGAGCGGGCTGTGATCCGCACCCGCCTGGCCGACGGCGCCCCGCTGACCTTGGTGCCAGTGGCGGCGATCCTCGTCGCCAGCATCCGCCTGCACTGGCTGGACGTGCTGCTGCACCTCCGCTACCGGGGCCCCAACGAGATCCCGGGCACCGCCCGCTTCGCCAAGGGCCAGGAGATGGGCTGGTTCCAGCACGGCTCGACGATCATCGTCTTCGCGCCGAAGGGCTTCAGCCTGTGTGCAGGTGTCGGCGAAGGCAGCCCGATCCGTATGGGCGAGCCGCTACTGCGCCGGCCGGGCATCGCCTGACCTCGTAGAGCACACGTTTAGCTCCAATATAACTATTCGATAAAGGAAATCAGCCTATTCGATAGATTGCGTTTTCAAAATAACTGGCGTCTTCCAAACTTGATCTACATCAAATCAAATCAGGAGACGCCATGAACACCACCCCCAACGCGCTGCCGGTCATCATCGCCGGTGGCGGCATCGGCGGCCTCGCCGCCGCCCTCGCCCTGACCCGCCGGGGCTTCTCCGTGAAGGTGCTCGAACAGGCCGCGCAGATCGGCGAGATCGGCGCTGGCATCCAGCTCGGCCCCAACGCCTTCCACGCCTTCGACGCCCTCGGTGTCGGCGACAAGGCCCGCAGCCGCGCCGTTTACACCGACTACATGATCATGCACGACGCCCTCGACGAGCGCGTCGTCGGCCGCATCCCCACCGGCGAGGCCTTCCGCAAGCGCTTCGGCAACCCCTATGCGGTGATCCACCGGGTGGATGTGCACCTGTCCCTCCTCGAAGGCGCCCAGGAAACCGGCCGCGTCGAGTTCCTGACCTCCACCCACGTCAGCCGCGTCGAGCAGGATGCCGACAGCGTGACGGTGTACGACCAGCACGGCAACGCCCACCGGGGCATCGCACTGATCGGCGCCGACGGCGTGCGCTCGGTGGTGCGCGAGCAGTTCGTCGGCGATCCGGCCCGCGTCACCGGCCATGTGGTGTACCGCGCCGTGGTGGACAAGAAGGATTTCCCGGAAGACCTGCAGTGGAACGCCGCCAGTATCTGGGTCGGCCCCAACTGCCACCTGGTCCACTACCCGCTGCGCGGCGGCGAGCAATACAACGTGGTGGTCACCTTCCACAGCCGCCAGCAAGAGGAATGGGGCGTCACCGAAGGCAGCGCCGAGGAAGTCCAGAGTTACTTCCAGGGCATCTGCCCGAAGGCCCGCCAGTTGATCGAACTGCCCAAGAGCTGGAAGCGCTGGGCCACCGCCGACCGCGAGCCCATTGGCCAATGGACCTTCGGCCGCGTGACCCTGCTCGGCGACGCCGCCCACCCAACCACCCAGTACATGGCCCAGGGCGCCTGCATGGCGATGGAAGACGCGGTGACCCTCGGCGAAGCCCTGCGTGTCCACGACAACGACTTCGTCAAAGCCTTCGACCTCTACCAGCGCTCCCGCGTGGCCCGCACCGCCCGCATCGTGCTGTCGTCCCGCGAGATGGGCCGCATCTACCACGCCAAGGGCGTCGAGCGCCTGGTGCGCAACGACCTGTGGAAGGGCCGCAGCGCGGAGCGCTTCTACGACGCGATGGAATGGCTGTACGGCTGGAACGCCGACAACTGCCTGGCCAAAGACTGAGCCCATCCATCCGAACCCGAACAGGAAGCCGACCATGCAAGACCAAAGCCGTTTCGACACCCTGGGGCGCCTGGAAGACCTGCCCCTCGACTACCGCGAGGCGCTCACCCGCCAGAACCTCGTGCCCCTGTGGCCGAGCCTGCGCGCGGTGCTGCCCGCCGGCAAGCCGCAGCCCAACACCCGGCCGATCCACTGGCCCTACGAAACCCTCCGTCCGCTGCTGATGCAGGCCGGCGAGCTGACTCCGATCGAGAAGGCCGAGCGCCGCGTGCTGGTGCTCGCCAACCCCGGCCACGGTCTCGAGAAGATGCAGGCCAGCGCGGCGATGTACCTGGGCATGCAGCTGCTGCTGCCCGGCGAATGGGCCCCGGCCCACCGCCACACCCCCAACGCGGTGCGGATGATCGTCGAAGGCGAAGGCGCCTACACCACCGTCGATGGCGAGAAGTGCCCGATGAGCCGCGGCGATCTGATCCTCACCCCCACCGGCCTGTGGCACGAACACGGCCACGACGGCAACGGCCCGGTGGTGTGGCTGGACGTGCTGGACCTGCCGCTGGTCTATTACATGGAGGCCTCCTACCACATCGACGGCGACCCCCAGACCGTCAAGCCCGGTCGTGGCGATCGCGCCTACGCCCGTGCCGGCGTGGTGCCGTCCCAGGTGTTCCAGCGTTCGAACAAGGCCTACCCGATGCTGCGCTACCCGTGGGTCGAAGCCCGCGCCGCGCTGGAAGCCCTGGCCGCCGACCAGCCGGAGTTGGACGCCGTGCAGGTCACCTACACCAATCCGGAAACCGGCAGCGACGCGCAGAACATCCTCGGCTTTTATGCGCTGATGCTGCGCCCCGGCCAGACGCTCGACCTGCCCGTGCGCTCGCCGGCGATGGTTTTCCACCTGATCGAGGGCGGCATCGAAGTAAGCATCGGCGACAACAGCTTCGCCCTCGCCGAAGCCGACACCTGCTGCGCCCCCGGCTACACCCCGGTGCGCCTGCGCAACCGCTCCAGCAAGAGCCCGGCCTTCGTCTTCGTCGCCGACGAAACGCCGCTGCACCGCAAGCTCGGCGTCTTCGAGAACCGCGGCTGAATCGCCCCACCCCCCCATACCAAGGAAAACAGACATGACCCAGCAGACCTACCTGTGGAACCCGCAACCCGTCTTCTCCCTGCCCGTGCAGGGCTGCGAGGCGCGCCTCCCCGTCAAGCGCATCTTCTGCGTCGGCCGCAACTACCACGCCCACGCCATCGAGATGGAGCGCCCGGTGGACAAGGCCACGATGCGGCCCTTCTACTTCATCAAGGACCCGTCCACCCTCGTCGAATCCGGCGCCACGGTGCCCTACCCGGCCGGCACCCAGAACTACCACTACGAGATGGAACTGGTGGTGGCCATCGGCCGCAGCGGCTTCCGCGTCACCGAGGCCGAAGCGAGCGAGCTGATCTTCGGCTACGCCGCCGGCCTCGACATGACCCGTCGCGACCTGCAGCTGGTGGCCCGCGAACAGGGCCGTCCGTGGGACCTGGGCAAGAACTTCGAGAAGTCCGCGGTATGCAGCGAGATCGTGCCGGCCAGCGGGCGCGGTGTGCTCGAAACGGGCGCCATCAGCCTGGCTGTCAATGGCCAGACCAAGCAGTCCTCCGACCTCTCCAAGCTGATCTGGAACATCCGCGAGCTGATCGTCGACCTGTCCCAGTTCTACCACCTGGAACCGGGCGACCTGATCTACACCGGCACGCCGGAAGGCGTTGGCGCAGTGAAGTCGGGTGATGTGATCACCGGCCACGTGGACGGTGTCGGCGACGTCCGCCTGACCGTCGGCGCTCCCGAGTAAGCCATGAAGCTGCATAACTTCTTCCGCAGTGGCACCTCACACCGGTTGCGCATCGCCCTGAACCTGAAGGGGCTGGACTACGAGTACCTGCCGGTGGACCTGCGCACCGAACAGCACCTGGGCCCCGCCTTCAAGGCCCTCAACCCGCAAGGGCTGGTGCCGGCGCTGGAAACCGGTGGACAGGTATTGATCCAGTCGCCAGCCATCATCGAATGGCTGGAGGAGCGCCACCCCGAGCCGCCGCTGCTGCCGAAGGATGCCGACGCCCGCGCCCGCGTGCGGGCCCTGGCGGCCATTGTCGGCTGCGACATCCACCCGATCAACAACCGGCGCATCCTCGAATACCTGCGCCACACGCTGCACTGTGACGAGGCGGCCATCAACGCCTGGTGCGCCACCTGGATCAGCGCCGGCTTCGACGCCCTCGAAGCCCTGCTGGCCGCCGACCCGCAACGCGGCCCCTTCTGCTACGGCAACACGCCGACGCTGGCCGACGTGTACCTGGTGCCCCAGGTGGAAAGTGCCCGCCGCTTCAAGGTGGATATGGCCCGCTGGCCGCTGATCCAGGCCGTCGACACCGCCTGCCAGCAGCTCGACGCCTTCCGCCGCGCCGCACCGGCCGTTCAGCCCGACGCCGGCTAAACCCCGCGGACCACAACACCTAGAGCGCGCACCGCGATACCGCCCGGTATCGCGGATGCCCCGGTACGTCCATCCAAAACGAGACGGAGACAAACAATGCCCACCCAGCGCACCGTGAACGTCACGGACTTCATCGCCCACCACGCCCTCAGCCCCTACCAGGTGCTGATCATCGTGCTGTGCTTCCTGATCGTCGCCATCGACGGTTTCGACACCGCCGCCATCGGCTTTCTGGCCCCCGCCATCCGTGCCGAATGGCAGCTGACGCCGGGCGACATCGCGCCGCTGTTCGGTGCCGGACTGGCTGGCCTGATGGCAGGCGCCTTCCTGTTCGGCCCCCTCGCCGACCGCTTCGGGCGCAAGAGCGTCCTCATCACCTGCGTATTGTTCTTTGGCCTCGCGAGTCTGCTGTCGGCCTATTCGGGTTCGGCCAGCGAACTGGTGATCTGGCGTTTCCTGACCGGCCTCGGCCTGGGCGGTGCGATGCCCAATTCGGTGACGCTGACCTCCGAGTTCTGCCCGGACAAACGGCGCGCCTTCCTCGTCACTGCGATGTTCTGCGGCTTCACGGTCGGCTCCGCGCTGGGCGGGCTGGCCTCGGCCCATCTCGTCGAGGCCTACGGCTGGCGCTCGGTGCTGATGCTCGGCGGCGTACTGCCGCTGGCGCTGCTGCCGGTACTGGTCTGGCGCCTGCCGGAATCCGTACGTTACCTGGTGATGGAGAACAAGGGCTTCCACCGGGTCGCCGCCACGCTGCGTCGCATCGATCCCGCTCAGGACTTCGACAAGGCCCATTTCATCGTCAGCCATCACAAGCCCGCCGGCATGCCGGTCAGCCACCTGTTCCGGCCGGATCTGCTGCGCGGCACCCTGCTGCTGTGGCTGACCTTCTTCATGAGCCTGCTGGTCATCTACCTGCTGTCGAGCTGGCTGCCGACCTTCATCAAGAGCACCGGTGTCTCCCTCAAGACCGCCTCGCTGGTCACCACCATGTTCCAGGTTGGCGGCACGGTCGGCGCCATCGTGCTCGGCTGGCTGATGGACCGCGTCGCGCCGCACCGGGTCCTGGCCACCAGCTACATGCTCGCCGGCCTGTTCATCGCGGCGATCGGTAGCCTCTCCGGCAACCCGGTTCTGGCCGGCCTGGTAGTGTTCTGCGCCGGCTTCTGCGTGTCCGGCTCCCAGGTCGGCGCCAACGCCCTGTCCGCCAGCTTCTACCCGACGGACTGCCGCGCCACCGGCGTCAGCTGGGCCAACGGCGTCGGCCGGATGGGTTCGGTGCTCGGCTCGGTCGGCGGCGGTGCGATGCTCACGATGAACCTGCCGCTGTCGTCGGTGTTCATGATCGTCGGCCTGCCGGCAGTGGTCGCCGGCATCACGATACTCATGTTCGGGCTGCACCACAGCCGGCAACAGGCCATCCAGCCGACGGTGGCCTGAAGCTGGGCCGCGGCGGACCTGAAGAAAAATGGGGAATGCCGCAGGGACGGGAAGTCTTCTGAGGAGAGGGAGGCAATTTCCCCCGTCCCCGTTTACGTGGCATTCCCCTGAAACGGTTTGTACTGCTACATCCCCTGATAGATCGGCCCTTCTCCGCCCTGCGGGACGACCCAGTTGATGTTCTGGGTGGGGTCCTTGATGTCGCAGG